>NZ_BAABEP010000030.1:0-62356 GCF_039540215.1 Streptomyces tremellae | reverse complement strand
CGTGTCCCGACACGTACCCCTGCCCTGACACGTACCCGTGTCCCGACACGTACCCCTGCCCTGACACGTACCCGTGTCCCGACACGTACCCCGGCCCTGACACGTACCCGTGCCCCGTGCCGTCACGACCCGTCCGGCGGTCCTGCCCGCCGCAGGGCCGGGCGTGCGCCTCCTCCCTGCCCCCGTCCCCGCCCGAACTGCTCGACCCGCCCGTTCCACTCCTCCCGCAGGACGGGCGCCCGCTACCGACCCTGCCGAGCGCCCCGCCGCCCACCGATTCGCCGCCCTCTCACCCCACCCAAGGAAAGGCCCCCGATGACCTCTGCGCCCTTCTCTCCCCCCGCTGCCTCTCCGCCGGGCGCGAAGCCGGGAGACCGTCACGTCTCCGAGGTGCTCGGCCTGCTCACCGCGCTCGTCGCCTGTGACTCGACCACCCCCACCGGCGAGGAGGAGAGCACCGCGGAGCTGCTCGCCGCGCCGCTCGCCGGGGCGGGGTACGCCGTGGACATCGCGCGGCTGGCTCCCGGCCGGGTGAACCTGACCGCACGCCGGCAGTTCGGTACCGGTGGACCCTCGGTGATGCTCAACTCCCATCTCGATGTGGTGCCCGCGGGCAGCGGCTGGACGAGCCCTCCCTTCGAACCCGCGGTGCGCGAAGGACGGCTGTACGGGCGGGGTGCCGCAGACGCCAAGGGGCCGCTGGCCGCGATGGCGTGCGCGGCCGTCGAGCTGGCCCGAGCCGAGCACGCGGGGACTGCCGCGGTGAACGGTGAGATCGTCTTCTCCGCCGTCTCGCAGGAGGAGGGCGACTCCATGGGGGCCCGCCACCTGGTGTCCGCGCTGCGTGAGCTGGGCCGCCTGCCGGACGCGGTGATCGTCGGCGAGCCGACCGGGATGCGACTGCTGACCGCGCACAAGGGATCGGTCCGGCCCGTGATCGAG
This sequence comes from Streptomyces tremellae, assembly GCF_039540215.1. Lineage (NCBI taxonomy): Bacteria > Bacillati > Actinomycetota > Actinomycetes > Kitasatosporales > Streptomycetaceae > Streptomyces > Streptomyces tremellae. The sequence continues at coordinate 61,414 of NZ_BAABEP010000030.1, read as the reverse complement.
GTCACCGGCGTCTCCGCGCACGCCGCCACCCCGCGCGCAGGGGTCAACGCCATCACCGGCGCCGCCGCCCTGATCGCCCTGCTTGAGGAGTACGCCGCCTCCCTCGCGGGCCCGGGCCACCCGCTGCTCGGCGCGCCGAGCTGCACCCCCGTGCTGATCTCCGGTGGCGAAGCGCCCAACGCGGTGCCCGAGCGCTGCCGGATCACGCTGGACCGGCGCCTGCTGCCCGGTGAGACCCAGGAGTCGGTGCTCGCCGAGGTCGGCACGGTACTCGGCGCCTTCAACGCCGGTGGTCACGGCGCCACGGCGGCCGTCGCGGAGTGCGCGCCCAGTACCGGCGGTCCCTCGGAGACGCCGTCCGACCACCCCTTCGTCCAGCTCTGCCGGGCGGCGCTGGCCTCGGCGGGCGCCGACGACTCCCTCGGCGGCCTCACCGTCAACTGCGACATGACGCACTTCCGGGCCGCCGGGGTGCCCGCGCTGGTGTGCGGTCCTGGCCGACTGGAGGTCATGCACGCCGTCGACGAACACGTGGTCATCGAGGAGTTGGAGGAGTCGGTCGGCCAGTACCGGGCGATACTCGCCCGGGCGCTGGGGGCGCGGGGGCCGGCATGGGCGTCCTGACCGTCGCCCTGGGCCAGGCCCGGTCCGTCCCCGGTGACCTCGCCGCGAACCTTGGCACCGCGGTACGGCTGGTCCGCGGGGCCGCCGCAGCAGGCGCCCGGCTGCTTGCCCTCCCCGAGCTTTTCACCTGCGGCTACGACCTCGACGCCGTCGCCAGGACCGGCGAAGAGCAGGCGCTGGGACCGCCCGAGCCCGGCGAGGCCCCCGAACCCGGCTCAGCGCTCGCCCCCCTGGCCCGAGCCGCGGGCGAGGCCGGGATCTGGGTGGTCCTGGGCGCTGCCCTGACCCGGCCGGAGGCCGGCGCGCGCCCGTGGAACGCCGTCCTGGTCATCGATCCCACGGGGGTCGTGGCCGGCCACTACGCCAAGGCCCACCTGTGGGGTGCGGAGCGCGATGTCTTCTCTCCCGGCGCCGGTCTGGTCGCCGTCGTGGACGGAGGCGTCAGAGTCGGGCTCGGCATCTGCTACGACGCCGGATTCCCCGAGTTCGCCCGCGCCCACCGGCGGGCGGGCGCACATGCGGTGCTGTACTGCTCCGCGTTCGCCGAGGGGGACACCGAACACCGCTACGCCGTCTACCACCCGGCCCGCGCGGTCGAGAACGGTGTGTACGCACTCGTCTCCAACGCCGTCGGCGACCTCGCAGGCGACCACTACTTCGGCCGCAGCGGCGGCTGGGACCCCGCAGGCCGCCCGCTGACACCGACCGGTGCTCCCGGCACGCCGGAGGGCGTCCGGATCGTGGCCGTCGACACGGACGAAACCGTCCGTGTCCGCCGGGAGTTGCCCTACCTCGCCGAACTGCGCACCGATCTGCTGGGGGCCGCGCCGCTCCCGCACGTCACCGTCCTGCAGGCCTCCTCCACGCCCGTATCCGCCACCACCGACAGGAGTTCCCGATGCCGCCCGTCTTCCCCGCCGCCGAGTACGACCGCAGGCTGACCGCGCTGCGCGCCACGCTGAAAGCGCAGGAACTGGACGCCGTCGTCGTCCACACACCCGAGAACGTCTGCTATCTCTCCGGGCATGCCACACCCGGGTACTACACCTACCAGTGTCTGATCGTCACCGCGGGCGGCGACGCGGCGGTGCTGACGCGGCAGACCGAGACGGTCAACGCGCGGGAGACCACCCACCTGGAGCGCGTCGAGGGCTTCGCCGACAGCGCCGACCCGATTCTGGCCACCGTCGACCTGCTGGCCGAACTGGCCCCCGGCGCCGCCGCCGTGGGCCTGGAGACCCGGTCGTGGTTCCTGCCGCCGCAGTCGTACGAGCAGTTGGGCGGCCTGCTCGCGGGCGCGGGCGCGCAGGTGCGCCCCATCGACGGGGCGCTGGCCGCGGCCCGGCTGGTCAAGTCGCCCGCCGAGATCGAGCAGATCCGGGCCGCGGCACGGAGCACCAACGCGGGCATGCTCGCCGCGGCCGAGGCCGCGGTGCCCGGCGCGCGCGAGCGGGAGGTGGCCGCCGCCGCGTTCCGGGGAATGATCGAGAGCGGTTCCGAGTACTTCGGCATGGAGCCGTTCGTCGCCTCGGGGCCGCGCGCCGGAACCATCCACGCGAGCTGGTCGGACCGGGTGATCGGCGCGAACGAAGCCGTGCTCCTGGAGATGTCCTCCACCGTCGGCCGCTACAACGCGCCGCTCATGCACACGGTCTGGTCGGGAGAACTGACCGGCGAGGCAGCCGAGATGGCCGTCGCCTGCGCCGCCGCGCGCGATGCCGCGCTGGCCCACGTCAGACCCGGCGGTTCGCCGTCCGAGGCGCACGCGGCCTGCAAGCAGGCCATTGCCGACGCGGGACTCGCCCACACCTACCGCAAGCGCAGCGGCTACTCGGTCGGTATAGCCTTCGCGCCCGACTGGGGCGAAGGACACCTGCTCTCCCTCGGTGAGACGGAGGAAAAGAGCTTCGCTGCGGGCATGGTGGTGCATGTGGTGCCCACCCTGCGGGTCGCGGGTGCGGCGGGCATCGGCCTGTCCGCCACTGTTCTGGTGACCGAGGACGGGCACGAAGTACTGACCTCCTGCCCGGTGGGACCGCAGCGGTGAACCCCGACTCGGCCACCGCGGACGCCCCGGTGCCGCAGGGCGACTACGCGAGCGCCCGGGTCGTCTGCGGCCTCGTGTACACGGCAGGTATGACGCCGCGGTCGGGCGGCGGCCTGACGGCAAGGGGCGTCCTCGGGGCGGAGCTCGGCGTGGGGGACGGAAGGTCCCTGGCCCGACTGGCCGCGCGCCGCGCGGTGGCGGCGGGGCGGCAGGCCGCCGAAGCCGAAGGGCTTGAGCCGGCGTCCGCCGTGTCGATGACGGTGTACGTGGCGGCCACAGCGGACTTCACGCAGCACAGCCAGGTCGCCGACGGTGCGAGCGCGGCCGTACGGGAGCTGCTCGGCGGCCCGCCGCCCGCCCGGACGGCGATCGGGGTCGCAAGCCTGCCGTCCGGGGCACCGGTGGAGGTCTCTCTGGTGCTCGCGACCTCCGGCGGGTGACCACGCGCTGTTCCGCCGCCGCGGCGGGGCCCGGGAGCGCTACCGCTCGTGGTGGGTGGCGCCCTCGGGGGCGTGGCCGCCGTCGGTGGGCGGGGTGGCGGGCTCGGGGGGCGACGGGGTCGCGGCGGCGCGTTTGATGGCGGCGTCGCGGGAGCGTACGTACCAGATGCCGAAGCAGCCGAGGCCCGCGCCGGTGAGGCAGGTCCAGATCCACCAGGCGTGGCCGTGGTCGCTGAACCAGCCGTAGAAGGGGAGCTGGCCGAGGAACATCACGAACCAGATGATCGTGCCGCCCGTGACGGTGGCGACGATCGGCCCTTCGAGGGGCTCGGGGGCCTCGCGCTGCGGTGTCGCCGTGAGACGGGTCTTGGGCATGGGGCCAGTCTATGAGGGGAGCGCGGGCAGGCCGCCGGGGGCCCGGGGGCTGGGCATACCGGGGTCTACGCGCGGAGATGGTGATCTTCACCTACTTTTATTCATACTGAAACAGTTTCGGTTGATCGTTGTCCTGATTTGCTCGTTCACACGTCCCAATGCGGTCGCAGAGCAGCGAGTCCGACCGAGCCCGACTGTGTACGCCCGCCCGCCCGCCCCGTTTCCGATGACGACTGAGGTCCCCACGCATGCCCTCCTCGGCCACCGCTCAGGTCGACCCCGCAGGTCCGCCGCCCTCTCCCGCGGAGCCGCACAACGGCTTCGACCGCTACTTCAAGATCACGGAGCGCGGCTCCTCGGTCGCCCGTGAGGTCCGCGGCGGCTTCGCCACCTTCTTCGCGATGGCCTACATCATCGTGCTGAACCCGATCATCCTCGGTAGCGCGAAGGACATGTACGGGCACCACCTCGACAGCGGCCAGCTGGTCACGGCCACCGTGGTCACCGCCGCGTTCACGACCCTGCTGATGGGCGTCTTCGGCAACGTGCCGATCGCCCTCGCCGCCGGGCTCGGCGTCAACACCGTCGTCGCGCTCCAGCTCGCCCCCCGGATGAGCTGGCCCGACGCGATGGGCATGGTCGTGCTCGCCGGGCTCGTCGTGATGCTGCTGGTGGCCACGGGGCTGCGGGAGCGCGTGATGAACGCGGTGCCCGGTGGGCTGCGCAAGGGCATCGCGATCGGTATCGGCCTGTTCATCATGCTGATCGGCCTGGTGGACTCGGGCTTCGTCTCCCGTATCCCGGACGTCGCGCAGACCACCGTGCCGCTCCAGCTCGGCGGCGACGGCCACCTCGACGGCTGGCCCGTGCTGATCTTCGCGCTGGGCACGATGCTCACGCTGGCACTCCTGGTGCGCAAGGTGCCGGGCGCGATCCTGGTGTCGATCGTCGCGATGACGGTCCTGGCGATCGTCATCAACCTCGTCGCGAAGGTGCCGTCCTGGGGCCTGACCGTGCCGAAGTGGCCGGGCAACCCGGTGTCGACCCCCGACTTCGGGCTCATCGGACACATCAGCCTCTTCGGCGGCTTCCACAAGGTCGGCATCCTGACCGGCGTGCTGTTCGTCTTCACCGTGCTGCTCTCGTCGTTCTTCGACGCCATGGGCACGGTCCTCGGCGTCGGCGACAAGGCGGGCCTCACCGACGCGCAGGGCCGGATCCCCGGCATCAACAAGGTGCTGTTCATCGACGGCATCGGTGTCGCGGCGGGCGGCGCGAGCTCCTCCTCCGCGGGCACCTGCTTCGTCGAGTCGACCGCGGGTGTCGGCGAGGGCGCGCGCACGGGCCTCGCCTCGGTCGTCACGGGCGTGCTGTTCGCCGCTTCGCTGTTCCTCACGCCGCTCGCCACGATGGTGCCCTCGCAGGCGGCGACCCCCGCGCTGGTCGCGGTGGGCTTCATGATCCTCGCCGGATCGGTCAGGGACATCGACTGGAGCGACTACTCCATCGCGATCCCGGCGTTCCTCGCGATGGTGATGATGCCGTTCACCTACTCGATCACGAACGGCATCGGCATCGGCTTCATCGCGTTCAGCGTGCTCCGGCTGGCACTGGGGCGCGGCAAGGAGGTGCCGGTCCCGATGTACGTGGTGTCGGCGGTGTTCCTCTTCTACTACCTGATGCCCGCGTTCGGCCTGGCCTGAGGCCGGCCCCGGCGGATTCCGCCTCGCCCCGGGGGGCGGGGCGGCGGCCCCGGCGGGGGCGCGTACCCACCCGTACGCGTCCCCGCCCGCGGCCTCAGCCCGCCGAGTAGAACTTCTCCGTCTCGTCGACCGCCGCCTTGAAGCGCTCGTCGAAGTCGTCGCGCACCAGCGTTCTCACCACGTAGTCCTGCACGCTCATCCCCCGTCTTGCCGCATGGCGCCTGATCCGGTCGAGCAGCTCACCGTCGATCCGCAGGCTGAGCACAGTCGATCCCATGCCCGCAAGCGTCCGGTCCCGGTACGGACCTTCGGGTCACTTTCCGGAGCAGACTCACCCTTACGAGTGAAATATGTGTGCGATGCCACCGGAGAGGCGCCGCACGGCGGGAGTATTTAGCCTGAGTAATGAGTTACGCTAAATACATGCCTGCCCTGTCCCACGGCGCCGAGGACGACGCCGCTGTGAACTCCCTGCGCTCCGCCGTCATGCGGCTGGGGCGGCGGCTCAAGCACCAGCGGGTGGACGAGTCGCTGAGCCCCACCGAGATGTCGGTGCTGGGCACGCTGCGCCGGTGCGGCCACGCCACGCCGGGCGAGCTGGCACGCAAGGAGCACGTGCAGCCGCCGTCGATGACCAGAATCGTGGCATTGCTGGAAGCCAAGGGGCTTGTCAGGCTTGAGCCGCATCCCGATGACCGTCGGCAGAAGGTGGTCAGCCAGACCGAACGCGCCGAGGCGATGCTCGAAGAGAGCCGCCGCAAGCGGAACGTCTGGCTGGCCTCGCTCACCGAGGGCCTGGACGAGGACGAGTGGGCGAAGCTGCGCGCGGCCGCCCCCGTGCTGGAGAAGCTGGCCGACCTGTGACGCCCGCGGACGGGTCCGTGGGGGCGGATCGACCCGGAGCCGCGCCGCGACGAGGGCCGCCGCACGCGGCCCTGACACGTGTGCCACCGCGTGCCGACCGAAGGCGCCGCCGCTGACGGCGCCACCGCACGACCGCACCACGCCCGAGGAGGCGAACGCACTTTGAGTACGGGATTCGGAGCAGACTCCGCCCCCGCACCGCACTCCGCCCACGACACCGAGAACCCCGCACCCCCCGCGGGGCCCGCCCCGTCCTCCGCCGCAGGCGAGGCGTCCGGGTCAGCCCCCGCTCCGGGCGAGGAGCCCGGATCCGCCTCCCCGGGGCCGCGCGCCGGCCGCGACGGTACGGACGCCGACTCCGTATCCGCCGCCGCGCGGGAGCCCGCCGTACGGGACACGTCCGTACGGAATGCCGCCGTACGGGAGCCCGCCGTACAGGAGGCCGCAGAGCCCGCCGTACGGGAGCCCGCCGTACAGGAGGCCGCAGAGCCCGCCGTACGGGAGCCCGCGGGCGAGGCCCTCGCCGCCGCGGACCCCGCGCCCGAGGCCCCGAAGGCCCCCGGCGCCCCGCGCACGCCGGCCGACGACGGCGCGCAGGCGCTGCCGGACGCCGCGCCCGGCGGCGGCATGTTCTCTTCGCTCAAGATCCGCAACTACCGGCTGTTCGCGTCGGGCGCCGTCGTCTCCAACATCGGTACGTGGATGTCCCGCGTCACCCAGGACTGGCTGGTCCTCAGCCTGACGCACTCCTCGGCCGCGGTCGGCATCACGACGGCGCTCCAGTTCCTGCCGATGCTGCTGTTCGGCCTGTACGGCGGCGTGCTCGTCGACCGCTACCCGAAGCACCGGCTGCTGATCGCCACGCAGGGCTCGATGGGCCTGTGCGGGCTGGTGCTCGCGGCCCTGACCCTCTCCGGGCACGTGCAGGTGTGGCACGTGTACCTGATCGCCTTCCTGGTCGGCGTCGTCACGGTCGTCGACAACCCGACGCGCCAGTCGTTCGTCTCCGAGATGGTCGGCCCCCACCAGGTGCGCAACGCCGTCAGCCTCAACTCGGCGAACTTCCAGACCGCCCGCCTGGTCGGCCCGGCCGTCGCCGGTGTGCTGATCACCTCGGTCGGCAGCGGCTACGCGTTCCTCTTCAACGGCCTGTCGTTCCTCGCGCCGCTCACCGGGCTGCTGCTGATGCGCCCGTCCGAGCTGCACAAGAACAAGCTCGTCAAGCGCGGCAAGGGCCAGCTGCGCGAGGGCCTGCGCTATGTGAAGGGCCGGCCCGAGCTGATCGCGCCGATCGTGCTCGTCGGCTTCGTCGGCACGTTCGGCTTCAACTTCCCGATCTGGCTGACGGCGTTCGCGAACGACATCTTCCACGGCGGTGCCGGGATGTACTCGTTCTTCAACATCCTGATGGCGGCGGGCTCCCTGATCGGCGCGCTGCTCGCGGCGCGCAGGCGCTCCACGCGGCTGCGGCTGCTGATCTTCGCCGCCGCGATGTTCGGACTCCTTGAGGTCGTGGTGTCGTTCTCGCCGTACGTCTGGCTGTTCAGCCTGATCCTGGTGCCGATCGGCATGATGGGCATGACGAACAACATCAGCGCGAACACGACGGTGCAGATGGCGGCCGAGCCCGCGATGCGGGGCCGGGTGATGAGCCTGTACATGATGGTCTTCGTCGGCGGCACCCCGATCGGCGGGCCGCTGCTCGGCTGGGTCACCGACACCTTCGGTGCCCGGGCGGGCTTCGCCGCGGGCGGCGCCGTCACGCTGGTCGCGGCGCTGGTCGTCGGCTTCGTTCTGGTCAGGGTCGTGGGCGTACGGCCGAGGATGGGCGTGCGGGGCGGGCTCCCGTACGTGGAGCTGGTGCCGCGCGAGGGCGCGCGCCGGGAGGCCGAGCTGGCGTCCGTGGCCTGAGTCATGGCCTGAGCCGGGGCCTGGACGGTGCGAGGGGCGGGCGGCGCGCGGCGCGCCGCCCGCCCCTCGTGCTGTCCGCGGCGGCGGCCGGGTCCGTGTCCGGCGCGCGGGGGCGTGCTTGGGTGGGCGGGTGAGAGTGTTCGCCGCCGTGCTGCCGCCCGACGACGCCGTGCGTCACCTGGAGTCCGCGCTCGTGCCGCTGCGTGCCCTGCCCGACGCCGGCCGGCTGCGCTGGACGGGCCGCGAGACCTGGCACTTCACCCTGGCGTTCCTCGGCGAGGCCGGCGAGGAGCTGCTGCCGGATCGGCGCGCGGCTGGGCCGCGCGGCGCGGCGCGGCGAGCCGTTCGCGCTGCGGATCGCGGGCGGCGGGCACTTCGACGGGCGAACCCTGTGGGCGGGGGCCGAGGGCGACCTGCCCGCGCTGCGGCGCCTCGCCGAGCGGGTACGGGCGGCGGCCGGGCGCGCGGGCGCCCCGGCGGCCGAGCACCACGCGTACCGCCCGCACCTGACGCTCGCCAGGGTGCGCGGCCCGCACGCCGTGGACCTGTGTCCTTACACCGCGGCGCTCGCCCCGCTCGGCGGGCCCGCGTGGCGGGTGGCCGAGCTGTGCCTCGTCCGCAGCCACCTGCCGGACGGCCGCGTGCCGGGGGCAGGGCCGCGCTACGAGGCCCTCGCCCGGTGGCCGCTCGGCCGGGGCCGTTAATCTCGGGGGGTGGACCCGAAGACCCGGAACCGGATCATGGCCGGTGTGCTGCTGCTCCTCTTCGTGATCGTCGCGGTGACCGCGGCGACGCACTGAGCGGCCGGTCCGCGGCGGCGGCCCGTACCGCGCGGTCGCGCGGCCCAGGGGCCGGACGCCCGCCCCTCCGCCGTACGAGCGGGGCGGCTACCAGGCGAACGCCTCAGGCGACGGGCCGGGCCCCGGGAAGATCTCGTCGAGGCCCGTCAGGACCTCGTCGGAGAGTTCGAGGTCCACGGCGCGCAGCCCGGACTCCAGCTGCTCCATCGTGCGCGGGCCGACGATCGGGCCCGTGACTCCCGGCCGGGTCAGCAGCCAGGCGAGGGCCGCCTCGCCCGGCGCGATGCCGTGCTTGTCGAGCAGGTCCTCGTACCGCTGCACCTGGTCGCGCAGGGCGGGGGAGTCCTTCAGGCGGGCCACGGAACGCCCCTCGGCGTCGCCGCCGCGCTCGCGCTCCTTGCGGATCACGCCGCCGAGGAGGCCGCTCTGCAGCGGCGACCAGGGGATCACACCGAGGCCGTACTCCACGGCCGCCGGGATGACCTCCATCTCGGCGCGGCGCTCCGCGAGGTTGTACAGGCACTGCTCGCTGACGAGGCCGACCCGCCCGCGGTGCCACGCGGCCTCGTTGGCCTGCGCGATCTTGTATCCGGGGAAGTTGGAGGAGCCCGCGTAGAGGATCTTGCCCTGCTGGATCAGGACCTCGATCGCCTGCCAGATCTCCTCGATCGGCGTGTTCCGGTCGACGTGGTGGAACTGGTAGATGTCGATGTGGTCGGTCTGGAGCCGCTTGAGGCTCGCGTCGACGGCCCTGCGGATGTTGACCGCCGAGAGCTTGTGGTGGTTGGGCCACGGCGGGTTGTCCGCCGCCATGTTCCCGTTGACCTTGGTGGCGAGGACGACCTTGTCCCTGCGGCCGCCGCCCTGCGCGAACCAGGTGCCGATGATCTCCTCGGTGCGGCCCTTGTTCTCGCCCCACCCGTAGACATTGGCGGTGTCGAAGTAGTTGACGCCCGCGTCGAGCGCGGCGTCCATGAGGGTGTGGCTGTCGGCCTCGTTGGTGAGCGGGCCGAAGTTCATGGTGCCGAGGACGATGCGGCTGACTTCGAGTCCCGTGCGTCCGAGCTGCGTGTACTTCATGCGTCCCAGCCAACGCGTTCGAGCGGGCTCGAAGCAAGGGGGCGCAGGCCGACCGGAGCACGTGCGCGACGGGCCCCGCGCGGGGCGGCGGCTCACCCCGAGACGGGTGTGCCCGGGGCCGCGGCCGGAGCCTGGAGCGGCGCGCTCGCGGCCGGACTCGGGGCGGGCGCACCCGCGGCGGGAGCCGTCCGCGCGGTGGGGGCCGCCTCCGTGGCCGGGTGGTCAGAGCACGGGGAAGCACACGGGTGGTACGAGGCGCCCGCGCCCCGCAGCGCGTGCAGCGCCCGCGCGAAGGCGGTGGCGAGCTTGCGCGCACCCGAGGGCGCGGGGTGCGTGCCGTCGTACGTGTCGCGGTGGATGTCGTACGCGACGGGGGGTGCGGTCGGCGTCGGCGCGAGCACCAACGGCGAGTGAGGGTCCGTGAGTTCGGAAAGGGCAGCCGCGAGGCGCCCGTTGAACCGCCCGACCTCGGCGGCGAACAGGGCGTCCGTGTCGGCCCGTACGTTGGGCACGACGGGCAGGACCACGGCGCTCGTGCCCGGCCCGGCGGCGCGCGCCTCGGCGACGAACCGCCGTACGTTCGCCTCCGTCTGCGCGCTGTCCGTGTAGAAGCCCAGGTCGATCAGGCCGAGCGAGACGAGCAGCACATCGGGGGCGTGCTCGGCGACCGCGGGCCCTATCCGGGACGCCATGTGCAGCCAGCCCTCGCCCCACGCGGCGAGGTGCGCGCCCCCGGCCGTGGTGCCGTCGTGGTCCTCCCCGTACTGGTGGGACCAGGGCCCGACCACCTCGGCAGGACCGGGGCCAGCGCAGGCGGCGCACCCCGCCAGATGCCGGGTCAGCTCGTGCCGCCAGGTCACCTCCCCGGCGCGGCCTATGGTCATGGAGTCGCCGACGAACAGGAAGCGCATCAGGTCATCATCCCCGGCCCTTACCCGGCCCTTCCTGCCGGGATGGCAGGCTGGGGGGATGCGCTCCCGCCGCCCGTCGCCGCCGCCGTGGCCCCGCCGCGCCGCGGCGGCCGTGCTCGCCGTCCTGGCCGTGCTCGCCGCCGCGGTCGTGCCGGGCGCGGCACCCGCGCTCGCGGCAGGCCGGGCCGACCAGAGCTTCACGATCAAGGACCCGCGGATCACCGAGTCGAGCGGCCTCACCGCGAGCCGGCTGCACCCGGGCGTCTACTGGACGCACAACGACAGCGGCGACGGCCCGTACGTCTACGCCGTCGACTCCAGGACCGGCGAGACCGTCGCCCGGGTCACCCTGCGCGGCGTCGGCGCGCCGCGCGACGTGGAGGCGATCTCCCTCGGCCCCGACGGCGACCTGTACGTCGGCGACATCGGCGACAACCTCGGCGGCTCCTGGGACCACGTCTGGATCTACCGCTTCCCCGAGCCGAAGCACCTGGGCGACCAGGCCGTCGACGCCACGCAGTTCACCGTGAAGTACGCGGACGGCCCGCGCAACGCCGAGTCCCTGATGGTCGACCCCGTCACCGGCCGCGTCTACATCGCCTCCAAGAACGAGGACGGCGGCGGCCTGTACGAGGCTCCCGCCCGCCTCATCCCGACCGGCACCAACGTCTTCCACCGCGTCGCTTCCGTCCCGTGGGTCACGGACGGCGCGTTCTCCCCCGACGGCAGCCAACTGGTGCTGCGCTCCTACTTCGGCGCGTACGGCTATGCCTGGCACGACGGCCGCCCCGGCAAGCAGTTCCCGGTGAGCGCGCCCTTCCTCCCGCAGGCCGAGTCCGTCACCTACACCAGGGACGGCAGGGCCCTGATGTTCGGCTCGGAGGGCAGGGACAGCCGTGTCGTCCGCGTGGACCTCGGCAGCGCCGCTCCCGCGACCTCCCCGGCGCCGACCCCGGGAACCCCCTCCGCCTCCTCCCGCCCCTCCTCCGGGTCCTCCTCCAAGGACGGCAGGACCACAGCGGGCATCGCCGCCGTAGCCCTCCTGGTCCTCCTGCTCCTCGGCACCCGCAAGCGCTCACACCGCAAGCCCTGACGCCCGTCCCGGAGCCCGGTTCCCCTGCGGGCGGCGGGCGCGAGCGGCTGGCCGGCGGCCACCGCCTGGGCGTGTGGCCGGGGATGGGTCAGAGGTGGGCGTGCAGGAAGGCGTCGATCCTGGTGACGGCGGGGGTGACGAACTCGGGCAGGTCGTAGAAGTCGAAGTGTGTCCCGTCCTCGACCAGGAAGAGTTCCTTCGGCTCCTGCGCCGCGTCATAGGCGGCCCGGCTCTGCTGGAGGGTCTCGGCCCTGGTGCCGGCGACGAGCAGCAGGGGGGTGGGCGCGAGGAGCCCGATGGTGTCCAGGGCCGAGAATTGGGCCATCTTGTCGTAGGACCACAGCAGCATCTTGTTGTTCCAGGCGGGGTCCTGGTTGCGGTCGGTGAGGTAGAACTTCTTGCCGTTGTTGACCCACTCGCCGCCGTCGCCGTCCGGCATGAAGGGCACGTACTGGGCCTCCGCGCCCTGTGCGTACGCCTCGCGCGCAGCGGCGGCGGCGGCCATCGTCCCGCGCCAGTCTCCTGCGTAGCCGCCGGTGACGGTGGCGCGCAGGTCGGGCAGGCCGCTGACCGTGGCGACCGCCTTGATCCGGCGGTCGGCGACGGCGGCGTAGGGGACGTAGCCGCCTCCACCGCACACGCCGACCGCCGCGATCCGCTCCCGGTCCACTTCCTCGCGGCCCACGAGGAAGGTCACCGCGTTCTTGATGTCCTCGGTCTTCGTGTACGGGTCCTCGTCGAAGCGGGGCACTCCCTCGCTGTCGCCGTAGCTGGTGTGGTCGAACGCCAGCGCCGCATAGCCGAGTTCGGCGAGCCGGGTGCCGTAGGCCGCCGGTGACTGCTCCTTGGTGCCGGAGGCGGCCCCGACCACGACCACTCCCGGGACCGCCCCGGTGCGGTTCTCGGGGAGGTAGAGGTGTCCGACGAGACGGTTTCCGTGGCTGTCGAAGGAGATGTCGAGACGCATGGCTGCTGCCTTTCGGGGGAAGTTCTCTCGGGCTCGACACTGAGTATTCGACGGCAGTCCCGCTCTGACCAGGGGAAAGAGTTTTCCTGGGAAGGGTTCTTCCTAGGAAGAACGGTGGCCTTCCCGTCCTCCCCTTCGTGGGAGAGCATGGAGGGCATGAGCCCGCACGCACACCGCCCGGGGGAACTCGCCGCGTTCCTCAAGGCACACCGCAGCCGCCTCGACCCGGCTGAGGCCGGCCTGTCCACGCCAGGACAGACCCGTCGCGTCCCGGGGTTGCGCCGGGAGGAAGTCGCCCAGCTGGCTTCGATCAGCACCGACTACTACACCCGCCTCGAACAGGGCCGCCTCTCCGGCGCCTCCTCGGCCGTCCTGGAGGCCCTGGCCGACGCCCTGCGGCTGGGCGAGGACGAACGCGAATACCTCTTCCAGCTCGCGGGCAGAACCGGCCGCCGCCCCCGCAGACGGGCAGGGTCCGAACGAGTCAGTCCCCAGCTCCAGCAGCTGCTGGACAACCTGCGCGACAGCCCCGCACTCGTCCTCGGCCGCTACCTCGACGTCCTGGCCTGGAATTCGCCGGCCACCGCCGTCTTCCGGGACTTCGCCCAGGTGCCCCACCGCGAACGCAACTTCCTGCGCATGCTTTTCCTCGACCCCCGAGTCCGCGGACGCTACACCGACTGGGCGCCCCTCGCCCGGATCTGCGTCGGCTTCGTCCGCGTCGCCACCGATGGACACAGTGAACCCGGGATCTCCTCCCTCATCGGTGAACTGTCCCTCGTGGACTCCGACTTCCGTACCTGGTGGGCCGAACAGCACACCAGCTACGAGACCGCGGGCACCAAGCACCTCACACACCCCGCCACCGGCGACTACTCCCTCGACTGGCAGGTCCTGCGCACCCTCGACGGACAGCAAATGCTGATGGCCATGACCGCGCCGCCCGAGAGCAACAGCCTGGGCGTGCTGCGCCGACTCGCCCGCGTCTCCCTCGCCGACTCCGACGCCTGAGGGCTCCGGTCCCGGTGACCGCTCCGGGGCCAAGGGGGTCTGTGCAGGCGGATGTTGCGGATGGTGGTCGGCGGGGCATGAAGCGGGCATGACACTGAGCCGTCGATCGTTTGTTGCTTCTGTCGCCGCTGCTTCGGCCGCCGCCCTCGTGGGAGGGGGCGGGGTGGCGCGGGCCGCCGCGGCGGGTACCGGCAGTGCGGTGCCCGCCGACTGGATGGGCGCGTTGCCCGATGGGCTGTCGCTGCTGCGGATGACCATCCCCGGTACTCATGACTCCTGCTGCACGGACCCGGCCGACGGGACCGAGTGGTCGCACACGCAGAACTGGGGGATCTCCGAGCAACTCCAGCGCGGGGTACGGTTTCTGGACCTGCGGGCCAATGGGCTCGAAGGGCATCCGGACGACGCGTTCGGGATGTACCACTCCGGGTGGTACCAGGGCATCACCTTCGACGACGTGCTGACGCAGTGCGGCGACTTCCTGGGGCAGCACCAGGGCGAGACGGTCGTGGTGCGGCTGAAGAAGGAGAACGGCACCAACAACGACGTGGGCACGCGCTTCAAGGACATCCTCGACGTCTACCTGGACGACAAGGGGTGGCGGTCCACGTTCCTGCTCACCGACCGGGTGCCCTCGCTGGGCGAGGCCCGGGGGCGGATCGTGCTGATCGCGCAGTTCGACAACGACTGGCCGGTGCTCCAGTGGCCGGGCGGTGACAACGATTTCCTGTCCAACCAGTGGTTCTCGCTCCAGGACGTCTACCAGGGGCTGTCCAGTCCCTCCGACAAGACCGGGAAGGTCACGCAGCAGTTCGACAACGCCGCCGCCGACCAGGACTCGGCGCTGATGTACATCAACTTCACCAGCTACGCGGGCGGCGGCTGGCCCAAGGCGAACGCGGACGCGATCATGCCGGGCGTGCAGAGCTATCTCGCCGCCCACCTGTCGGACCGTACGCACCTCGGGATCGTGCCCATGGACTTCCCAGACTTCCACTCGGAGACGCTGAGCACCCTGATCGACTGGAACTGGCACTGAGCCGGTCCCCTCGGGTGCGCGTGCGGGGTGACGGCACGCCGAAGGCCCCCTCGCCCCCCCGGCGGGTGTGCGCGTCGCGGGAGGGGAGGGGGCCTTCGGGGCGGCCCGGGTGGGGCAGGGGTGCGTCAGAGGTGGTCGATGACGTAGTCGACGCACGCGGTGAGCGCCTCCACGTCGGCCGGGTCGACCGCGGGGAACATCGCCACGCGCAGCTGGTTGCGGCCCAGCTTGCGGTACGGCTCGGTGTCCACGATGCCGTTGGCGCGCAGCGCCTTCGCGACGGCGGCGGCGTCGATGTCGTCGGAGAAGTCGACCGTGCCGACGACCGCGGAGCGCTTCGCCGGGTCCGTGACGAAGGGCGTGGCGTGCTTGGACGCCTCGGCCCAGCCGTAGAGCGCGCGCGCCGAGGCGGCCGAGCGGCCGGTGGAGAAGTCCAGGCCGCCCTGCGAGTTGATCCACTTCAGCTGCTCGTTGAGCAGGAACAGCGTGGTCAGCGCGGGGGTGTTGTACGTCTGGTTCTTCAGCGAGTTGTCGATCGCCGTGGGCAGCGAGAAGAACTCCGGTACGTGGCGCCCGGATCCGTGGACGCGCGCGGCGCGCTCCAGGGCCGCGGGGGAGAAGACCCCGATCCACAGTCCGCCGTCGGACGCGAACGCCTTCTGCGGCGCGAAGTAGTAGACGTCGGTCTGCGCGATGTCGACCGGCAGGCCCGCGGCCGCGGAGGTCGCGTCGACCAGTACGAGCGCGCCGTCGTCCGCGCCCGCGACCCGGGCGATCGGCGCGGCGACACCGGTCGAGGTCTCGTTGTGCGTCAGCGCGTAGACGTCCACGCCCTGCTCGCCCTTGGGCTCCGGGTGCGAGCCGGGGTCCGCGGAGATGACGGTGGGCTCGGCGAGCCACGGCGCGAGCTTGGCCGCCTTGGCGAACTTCGAGGAGAACTCGCCGAAGCTCAGGTGCTGGGACTTGTTCTCGATCAGCCCGTGGGTCGCGATGTCCCAGAAGGCGGTGGAGCCGCCGTTGCCGAGGATGACCTCGTAACCGTCCGGCAGCGAGAACAGTTCCCGTACGCCGTCGCGCACCTCGCCGACGAGGTTCTTGACGGGGGCCTGGCGGTGGGACGTGCCCAGGAGGGACGTGCCGGTCGCGGCCAGCGCGTCGACCGCTTCCGTCCGTACCTTGGAGGGGCCCGAGCCGAACCGGCCGTCGGCGGGCTTGATGTCAGCGGGAATCTGGATATCGGCCACGGTCGGAGCGTAGCCCTTCGGGCAAATCCCGCGGAACCGCGTCCGTCCGGTGAGACACGGCGGGAGCGCCGGCGCGCGGGGACACGGCCGCGTTCCGGCGGTGTTCGCACGGGTGTGTGAGGGGGCGTGGCCGCGCAGTACCTTGGACTTCTTGTCCAGTCTGCTGTACTGCGCGTGGTGGGAGGCCCCCTTGACTTCTGGTTCGACGTCGTCGCCTGTGACGGCGGGGGCCGCGGTCCCCGCCGTCACCCCGGGGGAGCCCGGCGCCCCGGGGCCCGCGGGCGGCGGGCCGTCCTCGCGGTCGTTCGGCGCGCTCGGCCTGGTGCTCTCGGGGTGTGTGTCCGTGCAGTTCGGCGGGGCCGTCGCGGTCTCCTTGATGCCGCGCGCGGGCGTGCTCGGCATCGTCGCGCTGCGGCTGGTGCTCGCCGCGGTCGTGCTGCTCGTCGCCTGCCGCCCCGCGTTGCGCGGCCACTCGCGGGCCGACTGGGGCACGGTCCTCGTCTTCGGCGCGGTGATGGCCGCGATGAACAGCCTGTTCTACGAGGCGGTCGACCGCATCCCGCTCGGCGCGGGCGTCACCCTTGAGGTCCTCGGCCCGCTCTCGCTCTCCGTGATCGCGTCCCGCAGGCTCCTCAACGTGCTGTGGGCGGGGTGCGCCCTCGCGGGTGTCTTCCTGCTGAGCGGGCTGCTCGGCGGGGGAGCCGGCAGGCTCGACCCGGTCGGCATCGCCTTCGGGCTCGGCGCCGCCGTCCTGTGGGCCACGTACATCCTCTTCAGTGCGCGCACCGGCCGCCGCTTCCCGCAGGCGGACGGGCTCGCGCTCGCGATGGGGTTCGGCGCGGTCCTCGTCCTGCCGCTCGGCATCGCGGAGAGCGGCGCGAAACTGCTGGTGCCCTCGACGGTCGGCCTCGCGTTCGGGGTGGCCGTGCTGTCGTCCGCGCTGCCGTACACGTTCGAACTGCTCGCGCTGCGGCGGCTGCCCGCCGCGACGTTCTCCGTGCTGATGAGCCTGGAGCCGGCGATCGCCGCGACGGCGGGGTTCCTCATCCTCGGGCAGGCGGTCACGGTCCTCGACGCGGTCGCGATCGCGCTGGTCATCGGGGCGAGTATCGGCGCCGTACTGACCCAGTTCAGAACGCTGGGCCGCGGCTAGGGCCCGTCTGACACATACCGTCGGCCGCCGGAAGGTTGGGGCTGACGGCGTCCGGTGCGTGCTGTCGCACGGCGGAGGACCGGCCGTGTGGCGGACGTACCAGGCCGGCTCCGACAACGCGGCGAGAGCGCGTGCCGGGCGCCGTCAGCCAGACGGTAGGTGTCAGACACGGTCTAGCGGCCGGACGGCGACCGCCCGCGCCCCCGCGGGCGCGGCCCCGGCGGCCGGACGGCGACCGCTCCCCGCGCAGGACCGGGCGTCCCCGGAGGGCAGCTCTTTCCGTGCGTGGTCGGGGCGGCGCTTAGGGTGACCCCCGGAACGTCCGGCGGTCGCGCCGCCGGACGCGGGGACACGGCCGCCGAGTACGGCGCGCGGAGACGGAGAGGGGAAGCGGTTGACGCTGCTGCCCGGGGCCGCATCGGGGGACGCCGGAGCGCGGCAGGACGGCGGGCCGCCGGGGCGCGTGTACGGGCGCGGCGGCACCGCGCACCGCGCGGCCGGCACGCTCCTCGCGCCCTCCCGCGCCCCGTACCTCCCCCGCGACCTGCCGCGCGCCGCCGCCGCCCCGCGCCCCGCGCGGGCGCTGCTCGGCGCGCTGGTGTGCTACGCGGGCGTGCGCGCCCTCGGCCTTGTCGTCCTCGCGGCCCGGTCGGCGGGGGAAGGACACAGCGCGCACACGCTGCTCGCCGCCCGCTGGGACGCGCTCTGGTACACGCGGGTCGTCGAGCAGGGCTACGACTTCACCCTGGTCGCGCCCGACGGCAGGACCCTCTCCGACATGGCGTTCTTCCCGCTGTTCCCCTGGCTCGAAGGGGGCGTGGCGGAGGCCTTCGGGCTGAGCGGAGCGGACGCGGGGCTGGTGGTCACCGCGGTCGCCTCGGTCGCGGCGGCGGCCGGCATCCACGCCACGGCGCACCGGCTCGCGGGCGCGCGGCCCGCGTTCCTGTGCGTGGTGCTGTGGGCGGCGCTGCCGGTGGGGATCGTGCAGTCGATGGCGTACACCGAGTCGCTGTTCACGGCGCTCGCCGCCTGGGCGCTGTACGCGACGCTCCGCGAGCGGTGGCTGCTCGCCGGGGTGCTCGCGTCGCTCGCGGGGCTCACCCGCCCCACGGGCCTCGCCGTCGCGTGCGCGGTGCTTGCGGGCGCGGTCGTGGCGGCGCGCCGCCAGGGGGTGCGCGCGGATGCCCTGGCCGGGGTGGTGCTCGCGCCGCTCGGCGCCTGCGCGTACGTGCTGTGGGTCGGCGCCCGCACGGGCGGTGTGTTCGGCTACCTCGCCGTGCAGCGCGGCTGGGGCAACGGCTTCGACGGCGGCCTCGCCTTCGCCCGCTTCACCGCCGCGCTGCTGCGCGGCCCCGGTGTGTTCGCGGGTGTCGGCCTGCTGGCCGGCGTCGGGCTGCTGCTGTACGCGTACGGGCTGGGCTTCCGCGCCCGCTATCCGGCCGCCGTGCAGACGTACACGGGCGTCGTGCTGCTCGTCGCGCTGGGCTCGTCCGGGTACTTCGGCTCCAAGCCCCGTCTGCTGATGCCCGCGTTCACCGTCCTCCTGCCGCTCGCGGGCGCGCTGGCCCGCCGCTGGCGGACCGCCGCCGCGGTGTGCGCGGCGGCGGCCGTGGGATCCGCGGTGTACGGCGCGCTCTGGCTGAACGGTTCAGGACCGCCGTAGCCGCGGCGCCGTGGTGCGCGTGGTCAGCCGGTGACGTCCGCCCACAGCGAGCAGTGGTGTTCCGCTCCGGTGTCCACCGGGGCGACGCCGCAGGGCGCGAGGGCGGGCGCCCTGCCGTGCGGGGCGAGCGCGGCGCTCCACGGGGTGCCCGGCGCGGCGGGCCTCCCGGTGCGGGCGCAGGACGTCCAGGAGGCGACCATCCTTTCGGGGAGCTGCCGTTGGGCGGCGGTGTGCAGCACCGTGCGGCCGTCCCACGGGGAGGTGACGTCGAACGTGTGGTCGCCGGTGGCCAGGCGGCGTCCGTCGAGACCGACGACCAGGCGAGGCCCGCGGAGCCGCCGAACCGCGAGAGCGGACAGGCCCGTTGGATCTCGGCCGCGTGCGGTCCGAACGCGGTGCGCAGCAGCGCGGGGATACGTCTTCGCCGTGACGGCGTTGGGCGCGGCCTTCGTCGCGCCGCCGATGAAGGAGCGTGCCTCGTCGCGGGTGCCGCCCGAGACGACCGGCACCTTCGCGAAGTCCCCGGCGCGCACGGCCTCGGCGGGGTCCTTCGGCAGCAGGGGCGTGCCGTACGCGAGGTGGTCGGAGAACTCCTCGTTCAGCGGCACGAGTTCGGCGGCGGACAGCTTGCGCAGGCAGTCCACCGCGCGGTCGCCGGCGCAGCCCAGGCGCTTGGCCGCGGCGGCGCCGTCGGCCCGGTCGGCGGCGAGCGGGGTGTACGGGGTCCGCGCGGGCGCGGCGGGCCCGTGGAGGTCTCCGCCGCGCCTCGCCACGGCTACCCCGGCAGGCGGGCGCGACCCCGGGGACCAACCCGCCCGGGGGACGGCGGCGGGCGGTGCGGCGCGGACACGGCGCGTGCCGCGACCCCTGCGGGGCAGGGGCAGACAGGGCATACATTGTCCGTCTCCGTCCGGCCCCACGACACGAAGGAGATGACGCGCATGACGGGACAGTCGGCGGCGCAGGGTGCGGGCGAGGGGTCGGCGGGCTCGGGGGCCGGCCTCGTACGGTCGGCGCACGAGCGGGGGATCACGACGCTGACCCTCGACTCGCCCGAGAACCGCAACGCCCTCTCGGCGCGCCTCGTCGGCGAGTTGGCCGACGCGCTGGCCCGGTGCGCGCAGGACCCGCGGGTGCGGGCGGTCGTGCTGACGCACAGCGGCACGACGTTCAGCGCGGGCGCCGACCTCAAGAGACCCGCGAACCCGTACACGTTCGTCGCGCTGATGCGGCAGATCGTCGAGCTGCCCAAGCCGGTCGTCGCGCGGGTCGCGGGCCGTGTCAGGGCGGGCGGTATCGGACTCGTCGGCGCGTGCGACATGGCGGTCGCCGACCGCGCGTCGGACTTCGCCTTCACGGAGGTGCGGATCGGGGTGGCGCCCGCCGTGATCTCGCTGACGGTGCTGCCGCGCCTCGACCCGAGGGCCGCGTCGCGCTACTACCTGACGGGCGAGGAGTTCGACGCGTCGGCGGCCCAGGCGGCCGGGCTGCTCACGGCGGTCGCCGAGGACGTGGACGAGGTGCTCGGCGGCCTCCTCGACGGGCTGCGCAGGGCCTCGCCGCACGGCCTCGCGGAGGCGAAGAAGCTGCTGACGGCGGACGTGCTCGAAGCGTTCGACCGGCACGCGGAGGACCTGGTGCAGCGGTCGGCCTCGTACTTCATCCGCCCGGAGGCGCGGGAGGGTGTCGCGGCCTTCCTCGAACACCGCGACCCGGCCTGGGTCCGCTAGGGTCCTCCGTCTGGATCAGGGCGGATCCGGGAGCGGGGTCCGGTGGATCAGGGCGGATCCGGGAGCGGGGTCCGGTGCCTTGGGGTGCCTCCGGGGCGTATCCGCCGGGCCGTGTTCCCCGGCCGGATCCGCGTGGGGGGTGACCCGTGGCCGGGTCCGCCGGGCCGGGGTCCCCGGGCTGTGGCGCCGGCCCTGGTCCCCGCCGGGCGGGGCCTGCGGCAGGATGGGGCCGTGACCCCTGAGAGTCCCGACCCCGCCGCCATGCGCGAGCAGTACAGGTCCGCGCCGCTGCTGGAGTCCGACGTCGCCGCCACGCCCATGGACCAGTTCGCCCGGTGGTTCAAGGCCACCGCGGAGTACGGGCTGCCCGAGCCCAACGCCATGGTGGTCTCGACCGCGGACCCGCGCGGCAGGCCCTCGTCCCGCACGGTGCTGCTCAAGCACTACGACGACCGCGGCTTCGTCTTCTACACCAACTACGGGTCCCGCAAGGGCACGGAGATCGCCGCCAACCCGTATGTCTCGCTGCTCTTTCCCTGGCACAGGATCGCCCGGCAGGTGGTCGTCACCGGCACCGCGGCCCGCGTCGGCAGGGACGAGACCACCGCGTACTTCCGTACCCGCCCGCACGGTTCGCAGCTCGGTGCCTGGGCCAGCGAGCAGTCCGCGCCCCTCGCCTCGCGGGACGAACTGCTCAGGCGGTACGAGGAACTCGCCGCGCGCCACCCCGAGGGCGAACAGGTACCGGTCCCGCCGCAGTGGGGCGGCTTCCTGGTGACGCCGGAGACCGTCGAGTTCTGGCAGGGCCACGAGAACCGCCTCCACGACCGCCTCCGCTACACCCGCACGGGCGAGACCTGGCACCTCGAACGGCTCTGCCCGTAGCGGCCCCCGGGAGCAACGGCCCGCGCCGGGGAGCGGCTACCGGGATGGAACACCGAGGAAGTCGCCGATCTCGTGGCCGACGACGCAGGCACGATCGATGCCCAGCGCGTCGAGAAGGCGCCCGAGGAGGTCCGCCTGGGCGACGCCGCCCGGACCACCGCTGAGCACCTGGCCTTCCTCCTGGAGGGCGCCATGGCGCGGGCGGGCCTGGAAGGCGGCGGCCGGCTGCGGCGTGCCCGCGCCCCGGCCGCGGGGCTGCTCGACCAGTTGCGACCGCCGGAAACCGGAAACGCAGAAAAGCACGGAGACGCCCCTCCCCGCCACTCTCAACGTATAGCGCGGAGGGGGGCTTGCGGCAAGGGCCCCGGGGCGGCGCACAATCGGCGGCCGGCGCTACTGCCTGGGGAAACGGGGGAGGCGATGCACGTGGGTGCGGTCGTGGGTGAGCGGTACGTGGTGGGGCTGCGCGATGCCGGGGAAGGGCGGGCCGCGGTGCTCGGGGGGAAGGGGGCACAACTGGCCGCGCTGTCGCGGATCGGAGGGGCCCGTGTGCCGGACGGGTTCTGTGTGACGACCGACGCCTACCTGCGGGCCGTGGCCGGGGCACCGTCGCTGCGCGGGCTGCTCGACCGGCTGGCGCGGACGGACGCGGACGACAGGGAGGCGGTCCGTGCGCTGAGTGCCCGGATCCGCCGGGTCGTCGAGGGGATCGCCGTCCCCGACGACATCGCGGCGGCGGTCGCCGACGCGCTCGCCGGGCTCGGCGAGGGGGCGGCCTGCGCCGTGCGGTCGAGCGCGACCGCCGAGGACCTGCCGACGGCCTCGTTCGCCGGCCAGCAGGACACGTACCTCAACGTCGTGGGGGCGGCGGAGGTGCTGCGGCACACCGGGCGGTGCTGGGCCTCGCTGTTCACCGAGCGGGCCGTGGCCTACCGCGCGCACCACGGCATCGACCACCGCGCGGTCCTGATGGCCGTGGTCGTGCAGCGGATGGTCGAACCGCGGGCGTCCGGCGTCCTGTTCACGGCCGACCCCGTCACGGGCAACCGCAGGACCGCGGTCGTGGAGGCGGTCCACGGGCTCGGCGAGGCCCTGGTCTCCGGCCTTGTGGACCCGGACGTCCTCACGGTGCGCGGCGGCGAGGTCGTCGCGAGGACGGTCGCCGTCAAGGAGCGCGCCGTACGGGCCGTGCCGGGCGGCGGCACGCGGGAGGCGGCCGTCGACGCGGAGTCGCGGGGGCGGCCCGCGCTGACGGACGCGGAGGCCGTGCGGCTCGTGGCCCTCGGGCGGCGGATCGAGGCACGCTTCGGGTGTCCGCAGGACATCGAGTGGTGCCTGGCCGACGACGGCTTCCGGATCGTCCAGAGCCGGCCGGTCACGACGCTGTTCCCCGTTCCCGGGGCGGCGGACGGCGGGAAGCGCGTGTACGTCTCCGTGGGCCACGCGCAGATGATGACCGACGCGATGAAGCCGCTCGGGCTCTCCCTGTGGCAGCTGACCGCCATGGTGCCGATGCACGCGGCGGGCGGGCGGCTGTTCGTGGACGTCACCGCGCGCCTCGCCTCACCCGCGGGCCGCGCCGGGCTCCTTGAGGCGATGGGCAGGGGCGACCCGCTGGTCAGGGACGCGCTGGAGACCGTACTCGACCGCGAGGGGTTCCTGCCGCCGCTCCCGGAGGCGGCGCAGGGCCGCGCGTCGGCTTCGGATGCGCCGGTTCCGGACACGCCGGTTCCGGACGCGGCGGTTCCGGATGCGCCGGCTCGGGACGCGGCGGGCACGGACGCGCCGGGCACGGAGCTGTCGGCCCCGGACGCCCCGGACGCCCCGGACGCCCCGGACGCGGCGGACACGGACGCGCCCGATCCGGCCGTCGTCGCCGAGCTGGTCGGGCGGAGCGAGGCGTCCCTCGCCGCGCTGGAGCGGGAGATCGGGGCGGTCTCGGGGCCCGCGCTCTTCGACTTCCTGCTCGGGGCGTTCGAGGAGCACAGGCGGCTGGTCGGCGACCCGCTCTCCCACCGGGCGCTCATGGCGGGCATGGACGCCACGTGGTGGCTGAACGAGCGGCTCCACGAGTGGCTCGGCGAGAGGAACGCGGCCGACACGCTCACGCTCTCCGCGCCCGGCAACGTCACCTCCGAGATGGGGCTCGCGCTGCTCGACGTCGCGGACGCGGTCCGCCCGCACCCGGAGGTGGTGGCGTATCTGGAGCGCGCGGGGGACGACGGCTTCCTCGACGGGCTCGCGGAGCTGCCCGGCGGGGCCGGGGCGCGTGCCGCCTTCGAGGCGTACCTCGACCGGTACGGCATGCGCTGCGCGGGCGAGATCGACATCACCAGGCCCAGGTGGCGCGAGCGCCCCGCGGCGCTCGTGCCCGCGCTCCTCGACAACGTCAGGAACTTCGGTCCCGGCGAGGCGGCGCGGCGCTTCGAGGAGGGCCGGCGGAGGGCGCGGCAGAAGGAGGAGGACGTGCTCGCGCGCCTGCGGGCCCTGCCGGACGGGGAGCGCAGGGCGGCCAGGACCCGGCGGATGATCGACCGGGTGCGGAGCTTCACCGGCTACCGCGAGTACCCGAAGTACGCCATCGTCAGCCGCTCCTTCGTCTACAAGCGTGCCCTGCTCGCGGAGGCCGGGCGCCTCGTCGGGGCGGGGGTGCTCCGCGAGGCGGAGGACGCCTTCCACCTCACGTTCCAGGAGTTCCGCGACGCCGTGCGCACGCGGCGGGTGGACGGCGCACTGCTCGCGCGGCGCAAGGAGGAGTTCCGCGCCTGGCAGGCGCTCACCCCGCCCCGGGTGCTCACCTCGGACGGTGACGCCCTCCTCGGCGCGTACCGGCGCGACGACGTGCCGGCGGGCGCGCTGGCGGGCGTGCCGGTCTCGGCGGGGACCGTCGAGGGCAGGGCGCGCGTCGTCACGGATCCGGCGCGTGCGGAGCTGGCGGCGGGCGACATCCTGGTCACGGTCTTCACCGACCCGAGCTGGTCGCCGCTGTTCGTGGGGGTCGCCGGCCTGGTGACGGAGGTGGGCGGCCGGATGACCCACGGCGCGGTGATCGCGAGGGAGTACGGCCTGCCCGCCGTCGTGGGCGTGGCGGGCGCGACCCGGCTGATCCGCGACGGGCAGCGCGTCCGCGTCCACGGGACGGACGGGTACGTGGAGGTGCTGTCCTCCTGAACGGCCGTGGCCGACCCGGGCACCTCGGACCCCGGCGGGCACGGGTCGCGGCGGCCGCGGGCCGCGGAACGCAGAAACCCGCGGGCTCGGGTTCCTCCGGAGAGGAAGCCGGCCGGACGTACCGGCGAGCCCGCGGGTCGGTGACTGCTTGGGATTGGCCGGCGGAGCCGGCACCGCACGGAGTGCGACGAGCGGGCCGCTAGCCCGCAGTCACCTCACGCGTCCGGTTGTCATACATCTGCCGAACCACCTCCCTTCTCGTGTAAGGACACGGTAGGAAATCCCGCACGGCCGAGACAAGCGAATTCGGGGGAATTTCACGCCGGGCCGCCGGGATCGGTGGGGCCGCCGGAGCCGCGCCCCTCGCGGGACGGCCCGGCCGTGGCCTGGTCAGCGCGGTCCGGGCGCGGGGCGCGATACGATTTTCCCGAACCAGGTGTGTGTCACGTCACGTTCAGTGGAATGATCGCAGTGATCGGACGTGTGCGGGACAGGCGCAGACGTCCCGCATGGGGGTGGCCAGGATGAGTGCTTCCCGGAGTGAGACCACCGATGCCGCGGGCCCCGGCGAGCCCGGCTCGGACCTGCTCGCGGCCCTGCTCGACGGCATGGACGCGGCCCTGTGCGCCTTCGACGCGGGCGGGGTGATCACCCACTGGAACCGCGAGGCCGAGCGGATACTCGGCTGGAGCGCCGCCGAGGCCGTGGGGCGGCACGGGTTCGCGGGCTGGGCAGCTCGCTCGGCCGACGCCGACGACGTGCTGGCCCGGCTGATGGCGACCATGGACGGCGAGGGCCGCCAGGTGCACGAGTTCGCGCTGCTGCGCAAGGACGGCGGCCGGGTGCTCGTGCGTACGCAGTCGGCGGGCGTGCGCGGCGCGGACGGCAAGCCCGCGGGGGTGTACTGCGCGTTCAGCGAGGTGCACGCGCAGATCGACCTGGAGCGCTCCATCGCGCTGAGCGAGGCGCTGTTCACGGAGGCGTCCTGGGGGGTCGTCCTGGTCGACGTGGATCTGCGGCCCACCGTGGTCAATGGGCACGCGGCCCGCGCGCTCGGCTCAGGCCGTACGACGGTGCTCGGGAGGCCGCTCGGCGAGCTGGTCGTGCAGGGCGTGGAGGAGCTGGAGGGCGCCCTGCACCACGTGCTCGCGGAGGGCGCGCCGACCGGGCTCGCCGACCTGTGGGTCACGGTCCGCACCCCGGAGGGCGAGCGGCGCCGCTGCTGGCGCAGCGGGTTCCTGCGGCTGGCTTCGCCGCTGGCCGAGGAGCCCGTGCCGCTCGGTGTGGGCTGGCTGTTCACGGATGTCACGGACACCAAGCTGGCGGCGCTCGAAGCGGACAGGCTGCGGTTCCGCTCCAACCAGCTGCACCGGGCGGCCCGCGCGGCGGCCGAGTGCGAGGACCCGATGGAGGCGGCCACCACCTATCTGGACTTCGCGCTCGCGGGCTTCGCCGACCACGCGCTGATCGACCTGGTGGCCGAGCCCGCGGCGCGGTCCGGCGCCCAGGCGCAGGACCCGGCGGGCCCGGACGCCCCGGTGCGGCTGGTGCGCGAGGCGGCGACGCCGAGCGGGGCGTCGGGTCCGGTGGCGCGGGCCTCGGGCGGCGGCATCCCGGTGCGCTACCTCGCCGGCCATCCGGCGCTGCGCGCCATGGAGCGCGCGGGCTCGGTCAGGTCGAGCGCGCCGGCGGCCGGGCAGGCGGCGCAGGACGGTGCCGTACGGGAGTCCCAGGCGCGGCACCCGTCGTCGGCGGCCCACCAGGGCGCGCAGGAGGGCCGGCCGCAGACGGCCGCGCCGACGTGGGCCACGGCCCGGCAGTGGCCGTCTGACAGTGCCCACGCGCTGTGCACGGTGCTGCGCAGCAGGGGCAGGTCGCTCGGCGTGGTGACGTTCCTGCGCACCGGCAGCAGGTCCGCGTTCGAGCGCTCGGACGCGCTGTACGCGGAGGACGTGACGGCCATGATCGCCGCCGCGCTCGACCTTGCGGGGGCGCTGCGCACGCCGCGCTGAGCCGCCGGGCGCTGTCCCGCGCGGCCCCTGCCCGGCGCGGGACGAGGGGGCAGCGCGTCGGCAGGCGAAGGCTCAGTGCCAGAAGATGCGGGCCGCGTTCTCCTCGATGACGCGGGCGTTCCACTCGGTGCCGCCGTCGACGTTGCCCGAGCGCAGCAGCGGCGGCTCGACGCCGCGGTCGGCGAGCGCGGTCGCCGCCGTCGCCATGACCGCCTGCATGAGGGCGCTGGTGACCACGGTGGACGCGGGAGCGAAGGGCGCGGCGACGCCCTCGGCGGTCAACTCGGCGTCGCCCACGGCGATCTTGTTGTCGAGGACGATGTCGCAGTGGTCCTTGAGGAAGGTGCCGGACGCGTTGCGCGGGGTGGTCTCGGCCGCGTAGGCGACGGAGGTCACGCCGATCACGGTCAGGCCGAGGCCACGGGCGTGCCCGGCCATCTCCACCGGCAGGGTGTTGCGGCCGGAGAGCGAGATGACGAAGAGGAGGTCGCCCGCGGCGGCGGGGGAGGCGTCGAGGACGGTGGCGGCGAGCCCCTCGACGCGTTCGAGCGCCGAGCCGAGCGTGGCGGGGCGCACGTCCACGCCGGTCAGGCCGGGCACGGTCAGCACGTTCATCACGGCGAGCCCGCCCGCCCGGTAGACGGTGTCCTGCGCGGGCAGCGAGGAGTGGCCCGCGCCGAAGGCGAAGAGGCGCCCGCCCGCGGCGACGGTGTCGGCGATCGCGCGCCCCGCGGCGGCGACGGCCGCGGCCTCCTCGTCGCGTACGCGCTCCAGCAGGGCGACGGCGGCGGTGAGATAGCGGTCTGCGGGGCTGCGGTCGTCCATGGGGCCCTCTCGGGGGTCGGCGCGGCGTGACGTGTCGCGGATCACCTTCGGGCGGTCCGCTCGCGGTGTCAACACGGGCCGGGCAGCACCGTGTTCACGGCGCGCCGCGGCCTGTCGCGGCGACGCCGGCGCCGCGGGCCGCGGGCCGCGCGCCGCGCGGGTCAGGGCGCGGTGGTGGAGACGGCGGCGATCTGGAGGTCGCCGCCGCAGACGCGGATGCCGGCGGTGGCGGTGGAGGTGAGCGCGGCGGTGTTGTCGGGCGGGTAGACCTTGATCTTCGCGGCCTTCGCGTCGCACGTGCCGTCGGTGACGCCGGAGTCGGGGGTCTTGACCTGGGCGTGCAGCACCTGGCCCGGCTTGAGGGTGATGGCCTGGTCCGTGCCGTCCTGGGAGTGGGTGGCGGGCTTGCCGATCTGGTGGCCCCGCGCGTCGAGCAGGGAGAAGCCGGGGAAGCCCGCTGTGCGGCAGGTCGCCTTGTTGCCGGTGAGCTGGAGGTCGTAGTAGCGGGAGTTCATCTCCTGGCCCTTGGCGACGAGCTTGACTCCGGTGAAGTCGCTGGTCGTGCAGTCGGAGCGGACCTCGCCGCCGCCGCTCGCGCTGTCCTTGGTGGTCAGCCCCGCGCCGCCGTCCTTGCCGCCGGTGGAGACGCCGCCCGCGGTGCCGCTTCCGGAGGCCCCGCTGTCCGAAGTGCCGCCGCCCGACGAGCCGTTGCCCGTGGTCCCGGTCTGCGCGGGCGCCGCGGGGGTGTCGGAGACGGGGCTCGCGGACGCGGTCTTACCGCTGCCGCCTCCGCAGGCCGTGAGCGAGAGCACCCCCGCGACGGCGGCGGCGAGCAGTGCGGTGCTGGTCCGGGTCTTCTTCGTCATGGTCATGCGTCTCGCCCCTCGTCGGTGGTTCATGCGGCTGTTTCCGCGACTTCTTGGTGTGATGCGCGGGGGACCGAGAAGGTTCACAGGTGGCCGCGCGAGGGGCGCCGCGCGAGGGGGCGCGGGGCCGCTGCGCCAGGACCGCTCGGTGGGGGCCGGGGCGGCGGGCGTTGGAGCGGTTCGGGAACCGCCGGGCCGCCACCACCCGCCATGGCAAGGGGCGTTGTGTTCCACCGCCACCGCCACCGCCACCGCTACCGCCACCGCTACCGCCACCGCTGCGGCGATCCCCTGACACCTCCGGCCGTGATCCGGCCGACGGCGCACCTCAGAGGTCGATGACGATCCTGCCCTGCACGTGCTGCCCCGCCTGGAGTTCGACCGCGCGGCGGATGTGCTCGACAGGGAAGCTCTCCGCGACTCGCCCGGGACATGGCCGTGGTGATCGAGACCGACCCCGACCTGCTCGGGCCGCTGTCCGCCGAGTACTCCGCGCGCTTCGCCGCGCTCGTCACCGGCGCGCTGACGGCGGCGGCCCCCGCGCGCCGCGCCGCCGTCGCCGCCGACATGGCCCGCACCCTGCTGAGCACCGCCGTCGGCATCAAGCAACAGGCCGACACCCGCGAGGAGTTCCGCACCCGCCTGGCCACCGCCATCACCCTCCTGCCGCCGGCCCTGGAGCGCGGCGCCTGAGCACGCCTCACCCCGGGCCGTGCGTCGTACGCCGCCCAGGTGAAGGCGGTGTCCCCGCCGTACTCGGCGAGGTGGGACGCGATGGCCGCGCCGATGCCCGCGGTCCGGCCGCCGCCGGAGGCGAGGGCCAGGGGGCAGCGGGGGAGCGGCGCGTCGGAGTGGGTCACGCCACGGGACGGTGGGGGTGCGGGGCGGGGGCCCGGCAACAGGGTTCCGGCGCAAGAGCGTAAGACCGTAAGGGGGGGATCGCGGCTCCCGGGGACGGAGAGGCCCATTTTTTTGTCGGCCGGGTCGTCCTAGCGTCCCTTTGTACGGGTGCGAAGGCGGGAGGAACCCGTCGTCACCCGGCACTTCGGAAAGGGATTGCCATGACCGCCATCACCGATGCCACCGATATCACCGGTGTCAAGGACAAGGCCGTGCTCGTCACCGGCGGTACGAAGGGGATCGGCCGTT
Organism: Streptomyces tremellae; assembly: GCF_039540215.1. Classification (NCBI taxonomy): domain Bacteria; kingdom Bacillati; phylum Actinomycetota; class Actinomycetes; order Kitasatosporales; family Streptomycetaceae; genus Streptomyces; species Streptomyces tremellae. The sequence goes on along the minus strand of NZ_BAABEP010000030.1, from coordinate 31,851 downwards.
CGGTCGCGCTCGCGTTCGCCGCTGCGGGCGCCTCGGTCGCCGTCTCGTACGCCGCGGACGAGGCCGCCGCCGCTCGACTCGGCGCGGAACTCGGCGCCTTCGGGGCCCGGCACCTCACTGTGCGCAGCGACTCGGCGCGGCCCGAGCGGATACGGGAGCTGTTCGCGCGGGTGAAGGCGGAGTTCGGCCGGATCGACGTGGTCGTCGCCAACGCCGGGATCGAGCTGATCGACACCCCGATGACCGAGGTGTCGGACGCGGACGTGGACCGGCTGCTCGACCTCAATGTCCGCGGCACGTTCTACACCCTGCGGGAGGCGGCGAGAGCGCTGGAGGACGACGGCCGGATCCTCGTCACGGGCTCGACCATCGCGCTGAACGCCCCGGCGGGCGCGTCGCTCTACGCCGCCACCAAGGGCGCCCTCAAGCCGATGGTGCAGGCGCTCGCCCGCGAGCTGGGCCCCCGGCGCATCACCGCGAACCTGATCAGTCCCGGTGTCGTGGAGGGCGCGGGGGTCATCCGCGACCTGCCGCGGGAGCGCATCGACGAGTTCGCCGCGCTCAACCCCCTCGGCCGCCAGGCGCGCCCCGACGACATCGGCCCGGTCGCGGTGTTCCTCGCGTCCCGGGGCGCCGCCTTCGTCAACGGGCAGGCGATCGCCGTCGACGGCGGGTCCTTCATGTGAGGCGCGCGGCCCGGCCCGGTCGCGCACTGCTGTCGGAGGCGTCACCGGGCAGCCGGCCCCGGGAGCCCGGTCCGTGGCCCCCTCGGCGCCGCGTGGCCGGGACGTGACGGCACTCCTGCGGGATCGGCGGGCCGGACGGCATCGTGGTCGGCGTGGTGGTGTTCCGGCCGGCCAGGAGGTTCAGGGCGTCGGCGCCGCGGCTGCCGGGGGCGGCGGCACAGACGATGAGGTACGGGCCGTCGTCGGCCCGGCCTGTTCCGGGGTGATCCGGGCGCGGCGGGTGGTCGGGAAGGCGCGGATCTCGCTGCGTCGGCCCAAGCTTCGACAGTGCGTCCGGCCACCACGGCGGACCTGGCTGTGGGGGCCCTCGTCAGGGTCCCCCTGACGGCCCTGGACGCGCCGTGGGCGGTGTTGGCCGGGCCGCGGGCGACATGAGGGTGCCCGCCCGGTACGCACCGTCCACCCCGCCCTGGAACTGGGCGTCACCCTCATCGACACCGCCGAGGTCTACGGCCCCTACACCAACGAGGAGCTCGTGGGCCGCGCGCTGAGGGGCCGCGGGGACCAGGTGGTGCTGGCCACCAAGTTCGGCCTGATCTCGTACTCCGGCCGCGAGAGCGGGCCGGACAGCAGCCCGGCGAGCGTACGCGCCGCCGTCGAGGGCTCCCTCAAGCGCCTGGGCACCGACCGCATCGACCTGTACTACCAGCACCGCGTCGACCCGGACACGCCCATCGAGGAGACCGTCGGCGCCCTGGCCGAGCTGGTCGCCGAGGGCAAGATCCGGCACATCGGCCTGTCCGAGGCCGGCCCCGAGACCATCCGCCGCGCCCACGCCGTGCACCCCGTCACCGCCGTGCAGTCCGAGTATGCGCTGTTCACCCGCGACCCCGAGGCCCGCGTCCTGCCGGTGCTGCGCGAGCTGAACATCGGCTTCGTGCCCTTCTCCCCGCTCGGCCGAAACTTCCTGACCGGCTCTCCCCGCTCGGCCGAGACTTCCTGACCGGCGCGATCCGTTCCACCGACCAGTTCGACCCCGGCGACTTCCGTGCCGACAACCCCCGCTTCGCCGGTGAGAACTTCGCGCACAACCTGAACCTCGCCGACCAGGTCGCCGCCGTCGCCGACGAGATCGGCGCCACCCCTGGACAGGTCGCCCTGGCCTGGCTGCTGGCGCAGGGCGAGGACATCGCGCCCATCCCCGGCACCCGCCGCGTCGCCCGGGTCGAGGAGAACACCGCTGCCGACGCCGTACGGCTCACCGACGAGCAACTCGCCCGGCTCAGTGCCCTGCCCCCGGCCGCCGGAGACACCCACAACCCCGCGCAGATGAAGCTGATGGAGCGCTGATGGCCGGGACCGTCCCTCGCGTCGCACCCGGCCCCGTCGCGGAGGAGCACCCTGTGCGGCACCTGATCCTGAACAACGGGGCGGCCACGCCCGCCGTGGGCTTCGGCGTCTTCCAGACACCCCCCGACGCCGCCGAGCGGGCCGTGGCCTGCGCGCTGGAGACCGGTTACCGGCTGCTCGACACCGCCGCCCACGGCAAGACCCCCGCCCAGATCGTGATCCGCCGGCACCTCCGGCAAGGCCGCTCAGCCATCCCCACGTCCGTGCGCCCGCAGTGCATCGCCGACACCTTCGACGTCTCCGACTTCCAGCTCACTCCCGCCGAACTCGAAGCGCTCGACCACCCCGACACCGGCACCCGCGGCGGCCCGGAACCCGGCGCCGTCACCCTGGAGGCCTTCGGCCGGGACATTCCCGAGGCCTGACAGCGGCGCGCGAGGACGCGGCGTCCCCCGCAGCCCGCGCCCCGGCGTGTCAGCCGCCGAGCGCGTACTCCGCCCACACCGTCTTGCCCGGCGCGTCCTGGCGCGGGTGCCAGCCCCACGCCCCGGCGAGGCACTCCACGATCAGCAGCCCCCGCCCCGACTCGGCGAGCGGGTCGGGGACCCGGTCCTCGGGCGCGGCGGGCACGCGTTCCGCGCGGGTGTCGGTGACCTCGATGCGTACGGTGTCGCCGGTCAGCCGCAGCAGGACGTGGAAGTCCCGGCCCAGCACGCGCCCGTGGCGCACCGCGTTGGCCGCGAGCTCCGCGACGATGGCGACGGCGGTGTCGTTCGCCGCGGAGTCGTACGGCAGGTCCCACGCGTTCAGCCGGTGCGCGGTCAGTCTGCGCGCCAGGCGTGCGCCCCGGGGCGTGGAGCTGAACCGCATGGCGAACTCGCGCGCCGTTTGCGACTCCTTGCGCTGTGTGGATTGTTTCGTCACGCTGACCAGCGTTCCGTCCGTGGCGTAGCGTGACCAGTGGTGATCGACGGACACAGTAGCTTTGTAGGAGCGTCCGCGGTACCGGTACGCAGCATGCCGAGGGAGCGAGGTGGGTTGCCGTGGAGACGGCAGAAGAGGACTTCACACCGGCCGACAACGAGGGCGGGGGCGGGGGCGGTTCGGGGGAGGGCGGCGGTGTGGTCGCCGCGTTCGGGAAGCAGTTGAAGCTGTTACGGCAGCGGGCGGGCCTGGAGCGCGAGGCGTTCGGCAGGCTCGTCGGCTACTCGCCCTCCAGCATCGCGTCCTTCGAGCAGGGCCGCCGCATTCCGTCGCCGCGGGCCATCGAGAAGGCCGACCGCGTGCTCGACGCGGGCGGCGTGCTCATCGCCCTCAAGGACGAGGTCGCTCGCGCTCAGTATCCGCCGTTCTTCCAGGACATGGCCCGCCTTGAGGCCAAGGCCGCCCACCTGTGTGAGTACTCGACTCTCATCGTGCCCGGCCTCGTACAGACACCGGAGTACGCGCTCGCCGTCTTCCAGCAGCAACGGCCCTTGCTGACCGAGGAAGTGATCGAGGAGCGGCTGGCTGGCCGCCTGGTGCGCCAGGAGATCCACTCCCGCCGCCCTGAGCCGCTGCTCAGCTTCATCCTGGAGGAGTCCGTCGTGCGCAGGCCGGTCGGCGGACGGGAGGTCCTGCGCGGGCAGTTGGAGCAGCTCCTGCTTTTCGGACACAAGCGCAACGTGGACATCCAGGTGATGCCGATCGACCGGGAGGACCATGCCGCGCTCGAAGGTCCGTTCACTACGATCGAGACGGTAAAGGGCCAGCGGTTCGCCTACACCGAAGTGCAAGGGTCCAGCCGCTTGTTCAGCGAGTACGTAAAGATTCAGGAGCTCAGCGCGTGCTATGGCATCCTGCGGTCACAGGCTCTCACCCCGCGTGAGTCGTTGGCGTTCCTCGAAAGACTTCTGGGAGAGACATGACCGAGCTGGCTTGGTTCAAGAGCAGCTACAGCGGCGGTTCCGGCGGCCAGTGCGTCGAGATCGCGTGGTCCAAGAGCAGTTACAGCGGCGGGTCCGGAGGCGAATGCGTCGAGGTGGCCGCATGCGACACCACCATCGGCGTGCACGTCCGTGACTCCAAGCGCACGAGCGGACCGGTGCTGACCGTCGCGCCCGGCGCGTGGGCGGACTTCGTCACGCTCGTACGCGGCTGACGGCGTCGCCGGGGGCCGTCGCACGGCGGCCCTCGGCGTCGAGCGCCCACAGGCGCGCGTACAGACCGCCCCCGGTGAGAAGCCGGCTGTGCGTGCCGGCCTCCGCGACGCGGCCCTTGTCGAGGACGAGGACCTGGTCGGCGTCGCGGGCGAGCAGCAGGTCGTGGGTGATGACCAGGGTCGTGCGGCCCGCCATCAGGCGGCGCAGCGGGGCGACGACGCGGTGGGCGGTGAGTGCGTCGAGGCCCGTGGTGGGCTCGTCGAGCACGAGGACGGGCGCGTCCCGCAGGATCGCGCGTGCGATGGCGATGCGCTGGAGCTGGCCGCCCGACAGGCGCGTGGTGTGCGGCGCGATGACCGTGTCGTAGCCCTCGGGCAGCGCCGAGACGAAGTCGTGGGCGTCCGCGGCCCGCGCGGCGGCGGCGACCTCCTCGTCCGTCGCGCCCGGCCGTCCGCACGCGATGTTCTCCCGCACGGTGTCGTGCAGGACCAGGGGCCGCTGCGACAGCAGCGCGACGTTCTCCCGCAGGTGGGCGAGCGGCAGCGCCGACAGGGGCGTGCCGTCGAGGCGCACCGCGCCCGCGTCGGGGTCGTAGAAGCGGGGCAGGAGCGCGGCCAGGGTGGACTTGCCCGCGCCGCTGGGACCCGTGATGACGACCAGTTCACCGGGGCGCGCCCCGAAGGAGACGCCGGACAGCGCGGGGGTCGGCGTGCCGGGGTAGGTGAAGGTGACGTTCTGCACATCAAGGCGGCCGTGCGCGCGGCGGGGCGCCGGGCCCGCGCAGGACGGGCCCGCGGGGTCGGTGACCGCGGGCGGGGCGTCGAGGACGTCGAGCAGGCGGTCGGCGCCCGCGGTGGCCGCGGACACCGTGAGGCCGAGCTGGCCCAGGGAGCGCACGGGCGGGTAGAGGTAACCGATGAAGGCGGCGAAGGAGAGCAGCTGACCCAGCGACATCCTGTCCGCTGAGATCTCCCAGGCGCCGAGGCCGATGACGGCCAGCACGCACAGGGTCTCGATGACCTCCACGAGCTGCTCGTACGCCTCGTTCATCCTGGCGCCGCCCACGGAGGCGCGCATCCAGGCGCGTGCCTCGCGGCGCAGGCGCTTCTCCTCGGCGCGCTGCCTGTTGTACGCCTGGGTGAGCGCGACATTCCCGAGCGCCTCCTCCACGACCGAGGTGATCGCGCCGTCCGCGACCCGCTCCTGGCGCGACACGGCGCGCAGCCGCCCGGAGAAGCGCCGGGCCGCCACCCAGAACAGCGGCGCGAGGAGAAAGGTCGCGAGCGCGAGATCCCACCGGAGCCAGAGCGCGGCAATTCCGTAGAACAGCACGCCGAATACCGCGGCGACGGCCTGGACCACGCCCGTCACCGCCATGTGCTCAATGGCCTCGACATCTCCTGTGAGACGTTCCACCAGATCGCCGTGGCGGTGCCGCTGGAAGAAATGCGGCGGCTGTTTCAGTACATGAGAGAAAACTCTCTCCCGCAAGCGCATCACAAACCGTTCCGCGAGCCACGCGGCGGTCGTGTTTCCGGCATAGCCGACGACGGCGCCGAGCACCGCCGCCGCGAGCCAGGCCGCGGCAGGACCCCAGAAGGCGCCGACGGATCCGGCGGCGAGCGCCGTGTCGGTGAGCCGTCCGAACAGCAGGATGCCCGCCGTCCCGGCCAGCGCCGCCAGCATCGCGCAGCCGCACACCAGGACGAGCAGCCCCCGGTCGCCCCTGGTCAGCGGCCAGAAGCGGCGGAAGGCCGCCGCCGGGGAGACCCGGGACGCCGTCCCTTCCCCGGGTGCTTCCTCCCGTGGGGCCGGGGGCGGGGTGCCCGCGCGGGGCGGCCTGGACGACAGGGCGCGCAACTGCACGGTCGGCTGGTCGTCCCGGGGATACGCGTTCGCCACGGCCCTCTCCTCACTCCCTCGGCGGGCGCAGCCGCCCGCCCCCGTACAGCGCCGGAGGCGGACCCGCGCTGAATTCGCGCGTGCCCGCCTCCGGATTCCGTGTCCTGCCGCGGGCCCTTACTTGCCGATCGGGCGGGGCCGCTTGGTGGGCTGCTTCGGCTTCTTGCCGAACGGCGGCTTCGGCTCGTGCTTGCCGGGCTTCCCGGGCTTGTTGTGCTTTCCGGGGAGAATGCTGCCGATGACGCTCATGCGAACTCCTTGCTCGTTCCTGTGTTTCTCGTCGTGTCGCTGCCGGCTTCGACACCAGGAACGCTACGGCATGAGCGGGCCGGAAAAAGCGAATAGCGGTGAGAGTTCGATTAATCGAGAATCATCGACAATTAATCGTGTGCGCGGAACCGTCTCGGGGCGGGAATACGTGATCGCACCGGGCGTGAATGGTGAAGGATTTGGGGGAGAACCGGGTGCGCCGTCACCGTCGGGTGGCCAGTGCCGCCCCGGATCGCGTGGCCGCCCAGGTGGCGAGGAGCCCGAGCCGGTCCTCGGACGCGGTGCCGGGCTCGGCCGTGTAGACGATCAGTTCGTGCACGGCCCGGTCCGACAGGGGGAGGTCGAGGGACTGGAAGGTCAGTTCCAGACGGCCGACGTCGGGGTGCTGGAGCCGTTTGACACCGGCGTGGCGCATCAGGACGTCGTGCGCGGCCCATTGGCCGCGGAACTCCGGGCTGCCGGCGGACAGTTCGCCGACGAGTTCGCGCAGTGCCCGGTCGCGGGGTTCGCGCCCGCCCTCGGCGCGCAGCAGGGCGGCGGTGGAGGCGCCGGCGGCGTCCCAGTCGACGAAGAATTCGCGTGCGCCGAGGTCGAGAAAGATATAGCGGGCGATATTGGGACGGCCGCGCTCGTCGACGGTGGCGCTGTCGAACATCGGGGCAAGCAGGGCGCGGGCCAGGGGGTTGCAGGCGACGATGTCCGTGCGGCCGTTGCGTACGAACGCCGAGGACGTCGTCATGGAGTCGAGCAGCCACTGGACCCGGGACGGGACCTCGACCTCCTCGCGGCGCGACGGCAGGCGCCTCGCGCGCCGCGACGACCGGGCCAGGTCGAACAGATAGGCGCGTTCGTCGTCATCCAGTCGCAGGGCACGGGCGACCGCGTCGAGGACGTCTTCGGACACGCCGCCGATGTGCCCCTTCTCCAGCCGCGTGTACCACTCCGTGCTCACGCCGGCGAGGACGGCGACCTCCTCGCGCCGCAGCCCCGCGACCCGGCGACGGGCGCCGGTCGGCAGTCCTACCTGCGCCGGGGTGATTCTGGCGCGTCGGCCGACGAGGAAGTCCCGGATCTCGCCGCGGCGGTTTCCGGGCTGTTGGTCCATGTCGCCGATGGTAGCCACCGGTCACGGCGCGAGGGGGGTCGAGGTTGTGCCCCCCACAGGCGCGACCTTCTCCGGTGCCGGCGGTCGAGGTCTCCTGGGGGCCGGGTGTTCCGACACGAACCCGGTAACAGGCGACGGAGGCAGGACATGACAAGCAGGGCAGTGACGGTGCCGGCGGTGGCGTTGGGCACATGGGCCTGGGGAGACAGCGGCGAGGCGGGCGACGGCTATTTCGGCAGCCGGCTGAGCGAGGCCGGCCTGCGGGAGGTGGTCGAGAAGGCGCAGTCGAACGGCTTCACCCTGTGGGACACCGCCGTCGTGTACGGCATGGGCCGCTCGGAGTCCGTCCTCGCGCGGGCGCTGGAGGGCTATGACCGCGGCGCGTACCAGCTGTCGACGAAATTCACCCCGCAGATCGCGGGCGACGGCGACGACCCGGTCGCGGACATGCTGGAGCAGAGCCTCGCCCGCTTGGAAACGGACTATGTGGATCTCTTCTGGATCCACAACCCCGCCGACGTGGCACGGTGGACGCCGCCACTGATCCCGCTGCTCAAGAGCGGCAGGATCAGGCATGTCGGCGTCTCGAACCACACCATGGAGGAGATCGCCCTCGCCGACCGGATCCTCGGCGAGGCCGGCTTCCGCGTGGAGGCGGTCCAGAACCACTACAGCCTCCTGTACCGGAGCTCCGAGCGCGCCGGCATCCTCGACCACTGCCGCGAGCACGACGTGCGGTTCTTCTCCTACATGGTCCTTGAGCAAGGAGCGCTGACCGGCAGGTACAGCCCGGCACGTCCGTTGCCGGAGGGCAGCACCAGGGCGGCCGTGTACAACGGCCTCCTGCCCCGGCTGCAGGCGCTGACGGACCGGATGGAGGCGATCGGCGAGGACCGGGGCGCGTCCGCCGCCGATGTCGCCACGGCCTGGGCCATCGCCAAGGGGACCACCCCGATCATCGGCGTCACGAAGGCGGGTCACGTCGACGGGCTGGTCCGAGCCCGCGGCATCGAGCTCGCCGACGAGGAGACGGCGGAACTGGAGGCGCTCGCGGATGCCGCCGACGTCGACACGCGGGGCTCGTGGGAGCACGAGATGTAGCAGTCGTCGGCCCGCAGCGCGGCGCGGACGCCGCCGTCGTACCGGGCATCGCGGAGGGGCGTCGTACGTTGACGCGTACGGCGGCCCTCCGCGTGCGTACGGCCGCGTACAGAGCACACCCCCCTGCGACAGGAGCCCGCGATGGATCTGCAGCTGACCGGACGACGTGCCCTCGTGACCGGCGGGAGCCGGGGCATCGGGTTCGCGGTCGGGCGGGCGCTGGCCCGCGAGGGCGCGGCGGTGGCGCTCGTGGCGCGGGACGCGGCCGTGGTGAAGGAGCGGGCCGCGGCCCTCGCGGAGGAGACCGGGGCCACGGTCGTCGGGATCGCGGCGGACACCGGCGACGACGCCTCCGTCGCCGCGATGGCGGACGAGGCGGCGCGGCTGCTCGGCGGCGTGGACATCCTGGTGAACAACGCGGCCAAGGCGAGCCCCGGCGCCTTCCCCGAGGACGCTCTTGAGGAGCAGATCAACGTCAAGGTGCGCGGCTACCTGCGCACCGTGCGGGCTCTCGCGCCCGGGATGGCGGAGCGCGGCTGGGGCCGCGTCGTCAACATCGCGGGGCTCGCGGCGCGCAGCAGCGGTTCCGTGGTGGGCTCCGTGCGTAACGCCGCCGTAGCGGCGATGAGCAAGAATCTGGCCGATGAACTCGGTCCGCAGGGGGTGAACGTCACGGTGGTGCATCCTGGTATGACCCGCACCGAGACGCAGATCGGCGTGATCGCCACGCGGGCCGCCGACCGGGGGGTCCCCGTCGAACAGGTGGAACGGGAGCTCGCGGCGTCCGTCTCCATCGGCAGGATCGTGGAACCCGACGAGGTGGCGGCCGTCGTCGCGTTCCTGGCGAGCCCGCTCAGCGTCGCGCTCAACGGCGACCCGATCGTCCCCTCCGGGGGCGCAAGGGGAGCCATCCACTACTGAAAGGGCGGCGCGCCGCGGTCCGCGCGCCGCGGGTTCCGCCGTGATCGTCCGCGGGCCGCGCGTTCGCCCAGTCGTCATGGGGCGGACGGGCGGGGCACGGTTGTCGGCGGGATGCGTCAGAATTGAAGCCAGGGCCGCAACGAATCCACAAGGGGCACGTATGTCCGGACTGATCGACACCACGGAGATGTATCTCCGCACCATCCTTGAGCTGGAGGAGGAAGGTGTGGTCCCCATGCGCGCCCGGATCGCCGAGCGTCTCGACCAGAGCGGCCCCACGGTCTCCCAGACCGTGGCGCGCATGGAGCGCGACGGCCTGCTCACGGTCGCGGGCGACCGGCACCTCGACCTGACGGACGAGGGCCGCATGCTCGCCACCCGCGTCATGCGCAAGCACCGCCTCGCGGAGTGCCTGCTCGTGGACGTGATCGGCCTGGAGTGGGAGCAGGTCCACGCGGAGGCGTGCCGCTGGGAGCACGTGATGAGCGAGGCGGTGGAGAAGCGGGTGCTCGATCTGCTGCGCCACCCCACGGAGTCGCCGTACGGGAACCCGATCCCGGGCCTCGCCGAGCTGGGCGAGGCCGGAGAGGCCGCCGACCCGTTCCTCGACGCGGGGCTCGTGAGCCTCGCCGACCTGGACGCGGGCGTGGACGGCAAGACGGTCGTCGTGCGGCGGATCGGCGAGCCCATCCAGACCGACGCGCAGCTGATGTACACGCTGCGGCGGGCGGGCGTGCAGCCGGGCTCGGTCGTCAGCGTGACGGAGTCGCCCGCCGGCGTCCTCGTCGGCAGCAGCGGTGAGGCGGCGGAGCTGGGCTCCGAGGTCGCGTCGCACGTGTTCGTCGCGAAGCGCTGAGACCCGCGCGGCGGCCCCCGGCATGGAGGGGGCCCCGGTGCCGAGCGGCACCGGGGCCCTTCCCTCCCCTGCACCGACCCGGAGCCCCGAGCTCCCAGGGTCGGCCCTTCGGACCGTCATCCCCGAGCGGTCCGCCCTCCCGGTGGAAGATCTCCCCAGGGGCCGGGCGGCCAATCATGGAAGATGGTCACTCGAATGAGCGATGTTGGGCTTCGGTGGCCCGTGTTCGAATCGCAGTTCGATAAGATCTCGCCAGATGCAACACGGGTTCGACGGCATGGAGACCGGCGCGGGGGGCGCGGACGGTCCGGGACGGAATCCTCCGTCCGCCGCAACCGTTCGAACGGTTCACCAAGCAGCACCGCATCCGTTCACGAGCAGCACGGAATCTGACGCGACCACTCAGAACCGAAGGGGGGCCAGGACACATGCAGGAGCACTACGCGAAGCACGGTGTGCGACGCACCGATGTGATCGGCGCCGATGGGATACGCCTCGCGACCTGGGAGTACGGGCGCGGGGGCGGGCCCGAGGGCCTGGCGCCCCCGGCGGGCGCCGCCACCGAGCCCGGGGTGCTGCTGCTCCACGGGCTGATGGGCCGCGCGTCCCACTGGGCCGGGACGGCGCAGTGGCTGGCGGAGCGGCACCGGGTCGTCGCCTACGACCAGCGGGGGCACGGGGAGAGCGAGCGGCCCGCGGACGGCCTGCTGACCCGCGAGGCGTATGTCGCCGACGCGGAGGCGGTCATAGAGGCGCTGGGGCTCGCGCCGGTCACGCTGGTCGGCCACGCCATGGGCGCGCTCACCGCCTGGCAGCTGGCCGCGCGCAGGCCCGACCTGGTGCGGGCGCTGGTGATCTTCGACATGCGGGCGTCGGCGCTGGGCGGGGCGTCGCAGCTCGCGTGGGAGGAGTGGTTCCGCACCTGGCCGGTCCCGTTCCCCTCGCTCGCCGCGGCGCGCCGCTGGTTCGCCGAGGAGGACCCGTGGCTCGCGGGTGCCCGCAGACCCGCCCGCGGCGACTTCCACGCCGACATGATGACCCTGCGCGAGGACGGCTGGCGCCCGGTCTTCTCCCGCTCCCAGATGCTGCGGACCCGCGAGACCTGGGTCTACGACGCGCACTGGGACGAGCTTGCGCAGGTCGAGTGCCCGACGCTGGTGGTGCGCGGCGTCGACGGCGAGCTGGGCCGCGCCGAGGCCATGGAGATGGTCCGGGTGCTGCCGCGCGGGGAGTACGCCGAGATACCGGACGCGGGACACCTGGTCCACTACGCCGACCCGGCGGCCTGGCGCACCGCCACCGAACCGTTCCTGAACGGGGTGCTCGCGGCGGGGGCGTAGGGCGGCGGAGGCGCCGGGGCGCGCGAGAGGGGGGCACATGCCCGTGGGCGCTCGTACGCGCTCGTACCGCTCGTACGCGGTTGTTCACGGAGGGCGCCCCGTGCGCGGCGCCTGCGGGGTGGGTACCCGGCGGCGCACCCCTGCGCGGCCGGAGGCGCCGGGCTCGTGCGCGGGCGTGCCCGTGAACCCGGCGGCTCGCGTGACGGTGCGCGGGGACGTTTCGTAGGCGGCGCGACCGTGCGGGGCGGGCGCGGGCGCGCGCGGCCCCCGGCACGCGGGCCGGGGGCCGCGCGGGCTCAGCCCTTGCTGACCGCGGTGAGGATCTCCGGCAGGCGGTCAAGCAGCGGGCGGGACGCGGCGCGGACGCCGAGCCAGGCGACCACGGCGCCGTAGACCGCGCCCACCGGCAGGACCAGCCAGGTCGCGCCGGTGTGGCCGGCGACGTGCAGCCAGATCGTCAGGCCCAGGATCGGAGAGGCCAGCAGCGGCGACGCCACCAGACCGCCCAGGACCGACCACATCGCCAGGCTCGTCTGGCCCGGCGCGACGTTCTTCCTGGTCTCCTGCGGGATCGAGTACGGCAGCAGCGCAGACGCCGTCGCGCCCAGTGCCACCAGCGCGCCGAGCAGCGCCCAGGACAGGCCCACCACCTCGGGCAGCGCCCGCCAGTCGTGCGTGAGCGCGGCCATGAGGAAGCTGACGACCAGCGAGTACGGCAGCGTCACGAGCAGCAGCGCGAGCGCGCGCGCCCGCAGCTCCAGATACGCGTCACGCTTCGACGCGATCGTCATCGCGACCATCCAGAACGCCGACGTGTCCTGGCCGAACTGGTTGAACATCTGCGTGCCGAGCACACCCGCCGCGAAGCAGCCGAAGTAGACCGTGCTCGCGCCCTGCACCGCGTTGAACACGGGCACGATCAGGCCCACCACCAGAGCGGACACCCACGCCGTCTTGGTCTTGGGGTCCCGTACGGCATAGCGCAGCGTGCGCAGCATCACCGTGCCCGTACGGCCCTCGGGCAGCAGCGAGGTTCCGCCCCCGCGGCGGCCCCGGCGCTTCGGCGCCGCTGCGGCGATCGTCGAGCTGTCCGGAGACGTCATCAGCCGCACCATCGTGCGCTGCCACACCACGAGGACCGCGGCGAGCAGCGCGAGCGCCAGGGCGAGCTGCCCCGCCATCCGCCCGTACGCGCCCTCGCTCGCCGACGCCACCGCGCCCAGCGCGGAAGCGGGCGGGATCCACCGCACCACCGAGGCCGTCGGGTCCAGGGACGACAGGCCCGAGGACGACTGGCCGATGCGCTGCACCCAGAAGTTGACCAGCTGGATGCCGACCGCGATCAGCAGACCGCTCAGCACCGCGAGGTCGCGGCCCCTGCGGGAGGTCAGCAGGCGGGTGTTGGCCGCGGCCACGGCCCGCGCGAGGCCCACGCAGGTCAGCAGCGTCACCACCACCGCGAACACGGCGACGACCACGGCCACGGCGCCGTGCGCCGTCGCGATCGCCGCGCCCACCAGCAGGCACAGCGAGAACAGCGGGCCCAGGCCCACCAGCGACGCCACGAGCAGCGCGCCCGTCAGGGGACGCGGACGCAGCGGCAGCATCGCCAGGCGCGTCGTGTCGAGGGTCTCGTCGCCGCTCGGGAAGAACAGCGGCATCACCGTCCACCCCAGTGCCAGCAGCAGCACCACCAGCACCACGGGCGCCACCGCGTCGTCCACGGCGCGCAGCACCGCGAGGCCCAGCAGGACACCCGCCGACAGCAGCACCACGATCACCAGCGACGTCACCCAGACCGCCGTCCTGCTGGACGACTGGCGCAGGCCGTTTCGGAGCAGGGACAGCTTCAGCCGGATGACGACGGGCGTCAGCCCGCCCGCCGCCGCCGTCACTTCGCACCCCCGCCGAGCCAGTCGAGGGAGCCGCCGGCCGCGCGGGCCTGCGCGCCGACCAGTTCGAGGAACGCGCTCTGGAGGGACGCCGCGTCACCCCGTACCTCGGCGAGCGTGCCCTGCGCGCGGATGCGGCCGGCGGCCATCACCGCGACCCAGTCGCACAGCGACTCCACCAGCTCCATCACATGGCTGGAGAAGACCACGGTCGCGCCCGAGCCCGTGTAGCGGACCAGCACATCGCGGATGGTCTGCGCGGAGACCGGGTCGACGCCCTCGAACGGCTCGTCCAGGAACAGGACTTCGGGATTGTGCAGCAGCGCGGCGGCCAGGCCGATCTTCTTCCGCATGCCCGTCGAGTAGTCCACCACCAGCTTGTCCCGCGAGCCCGCCAGGTCCAGCACGTCGAGCAGCTGGTCCGCGCGCTTGTCGACCTCCGCGCCCGGCAGGCCGCGCAGCCTGCCCGTGTACGCGAGCAGCTCGCGCCCCGAGAGCCGCTCGAACAGCCGCAGGCCCTCGGGCAGCACCCCGATCCTGGCTTTGACCTCGGCCGGATCGCGCCACACGTCGCGCCCCGCGACGGTGACCCGCCCCTGGTCGGGCCTGAGCAGCCCCGTGATCATGGAGAGCGTCGTCGTCTTGCCCGCGCCGTTCGGCCCGACGAGCCCGATGAACTGCCCCGCGGGCAGCGCGAGATCGATCCCGGCGACCGCGACCTGCTCCCCGAACCGCTTCCACAACCCCCCGACCCGGACGGCCACCTCCCGCGTGCCCTCTCGCGCCCCTCGCGCCCCCGCGTCCGCCCGCGCCGCCGCGTCCGCACCCGGTGCGCCACCCGCACCGGCCCGCGCCCCCGCGTCCGCCTCCGCCCCCGTGCCGTCGTGCCCCTGCCATGCCTGGTCCGGCATCTGCTGCACCTGCTCCCCGTATCTCTGTCTCCCCCATGGACGGCCCAGCGTAGGGGCACCCCGGCGGGCGGTCATCAGCCCGGAATAGGAGGGCGGCCCCCGCCTGCCGGCTCCCCGGCCGGGGCGGCTTCGGACGGCGCGGTGGCGGTGAGGTCTGTCAGGAAGATGGGTATTCACTATGTATTTAGCTGAAATATCCATCAGAGTAGGGTCGTTACGCGGCAACGCCCTCATCGTTACGGATGCGTGAAGAGTGCATGGGCCTTGCTCCGGCCCCCCAGGTCATTGACCCTCTGCCGCGGGGAGCAGCCGTGCGGGTGAGCGGACTGCGTCACGCCTACGGACGGCGGGAAGTGCTCAGCGGCATCGATCTGGACCTCGGAAGGGGCGTGCTGGCCGGCGTCGTCGGTGAGAACGGAGCCGGCAAGAGCACTCTGCTGAAGATCCTCTCCGGTGAGGTGCGCCCCGACAGCGGTACGGTGCACCACCGCGGGGCGTTCGGCTACTGCCCGCAGGAGGTCGTGCTCAACGACGCGCTCACGGTCCGGCAGCATCTGGAGTTCTTCCAGGCCGCCTTCGGCCTGGCCGACCTGCACCATGCCGAGGAGATCATGGATGTCCTGCGGTTCTCGGAGTATCACGGCGCGCGGGCCGGGGTGCTCAGCGGCGGCACCCGGCAGAAGCTGAACCTGACCCTGGCGCTCATGCACGACCCGCAGGTGCTGCTGCTCGACGAGCCCTACCAGGGGTTCGACTGGGACACCTACCAGCGCTTCTGGGACCTGGCCGGCCGGCTGCGGGACACCGGGAGGTCCGTGCTGCTCGTCTCCCACCTGGCCTACGACGCCGAGCGGCTCGACCAGTTGTGGCGTCTGGAGCACGGTGTCCTGCGGGCCGAGCCTGCGGCGGCGGCATGAGACGCCACGCGGACCTGCTCCTCACGGCCGTCCGCTACGACCTGACCGAGCATGCCCGCAACCGGTTCGCCACGGTGCTGGTGCTCTTCTACGTCCCCACCTGGATCACCCTGGCCCATCTGGCCGTCCCCCGACGATCTGTTCCCTTCGAACTCAAGGCCACCGGCGAGTCGCTGAGCACGGCAGGCAACGAACTCACCGGGATCAGCGGGGCCATCAACGCCGTCACGCTGATCACCGGGTTCATGATGTTCGCCGCCACTTTCGCCGGGGGCAGCTTCGACCGGCGTCTGGTCCTGGCGGGCTACCCGCGCACCCACCTCGTACTGGCCAAGACCACCTCACTGGCCCTGGCCTCCGCGCTCGTCTCCGCCTACGCGACGGCCTTCATCTGTCTGTTCTCGTCCCCGCGACAGCCTCTCCTGCTCGCCGCGGCCCTGTGCTGCGCCGGTCTGACCTACGGGGCCCTGGGCGTCGTCTTCGGCTCCCTGCTGCGCCGCGAAGTAGAGGGCATGTT
The DNA here is from genome assembly GCF_039540215.1 of Streptomyces tremellae. Classification (NCBI taxonomy): domain Bacteria; kingdom Bacillati; phylum Actinomycetota; class Actinomycetes; order Kitasatosporales; family Streptomycetaceae; genus Streptomyces; species Streptomyces tremellae. Next base: position 15,942 of record NZ_BAABEP010000030.1, on the reverse strand, counting down.
CGCCATCGTCATGACCAGCGTGGTGGACAACGCCCTGCAGAACCCCATTCTCAGCTCCGGTGCCGACAGCCCGGTCATGCGGTTCCTGCCGTCCTACGGCGCTCTCCAGGCAGGTGCCGCCGCCGGCTTCTCCACCACCTCGGTGCCCGACTGCCTGGGCATCGAACTGCTGTGGTTCACCGCCGCGGCCCTCCTCGCCCTCTTCGTCTTCCACCACCGCACGCGCAGCAGGCTCTCCCGCGCGGTCCGCCGGCCGTCAGGACGCGGTCGTGCACGAGGTGCCGTCCCGCAGCCGGGCGGCACTGCGCGGAAGGCGCGGCGGATCACGAGCCGGTTGCGGCATCCGGTGCGTTCCCGCGTCTACCGGAAGGCGGGCATCACCGATCCCGACATCGTGGCCGGATACGAGACGTGCCGTCGGCTGGTGCACGCGTCCGGAGGCTTGGAGGCCTCCTTCCCGCAGCTCCTCCCGGCGCGTCTGCGACCCATGCTGTGGGCGGTCCATGCATACGCCCGCACCGTCGACGACCTGTCCGACGCGAAGGGCGCGCACCGGGACGCGCGAGCCGCGCGCGTGCGGGCGTTCGGCGAAGCGCTGGAGGCCGAGCTGCGCAGCGGCCACAGCGACGACCCGCTGCGCGCTGCTGTCGTGCACGCGGTGTGGGCTTGGGATCTGCCGGCGGAGAAGGTGTCCGCGGCCAACGCCCTCCACCGCCTGGAGGCCCAGGAGCACCACCGTTTCGCAACGTGGGAGGACTGGCACACCTACGGGGACACTCCTGCCTTCGCCTTCGGCCTCAAGCGGCTGATCGCACTGCTCGCGGGTCCCGGCCTCGCGGTCACCCCGTCCGACGCCGAGGCGCTGCGCTCCTGGAACCGCGCCTTCAACCTGCTCGCCTGCCTTCGCGACCTGCGCGAGGACGCGGAGAACGGCCTGGTCAAGCTGCCCGAGACCGTCCTCGACCGGTACGGGGTGACGTGCGGAGACCTGCGAACGGGGCAGGCAGGCGACCATGTCACCGCGATGGTCCGTGAGCTGACAGAACAGGTACGGCGGTGGCTCGACCAGGCCGGGCGTGTGGGGGCTCAGCACCCCCCGCTGGCTGAGGCATTCCAGACCCTCATCGCTCTGCAGCGCCTGGAACTGCGGCGGATGGAGGCCGGCCCGCGAGCACTTCCGCGTCACCGCCACCCGGTCACCACCCTCCGGTTCCGCGGCAGGCTTCTGTACGGCCGGCTGCGCGTCGCCCGAGCCTGGCGGCGCTGCCTCTGCGCCGGCCCGGCCACGCCGCCCACCGCCCTGCCCGGCCAACGACCGGAGCCCGGGGCGGAGGCTCCCACCAGCGGCGGACGCCTGCTCCCGCCGGTGCCCCACCGCGGTGGCGCCCGCCCGCCCTCGCCGGCCGGCCACAGCATGCCCCGGCACGTCGCCGTCATCATGGACGGCAACGGCCGATGGGCGACCGCCCGCGATCAGTCTCGCGGCGACGGGCACCACGCCGGCCGGCAGGCGGTGCGCGACGCCGTCTACGGCGCCCTTGAGATCGGCCTCGCGAACCTGAGCCTGTACGCCCTGTCCACTGAGAACTGGGTGCGCCCGGCGTCCGAGATCGAGACGATTCTGCGCATCGTCCGCGACGCCACTGACCTGGACACCGAGGAGATCTGGCAGCGCGATGTCCGACTGCTCTGGTCGGGACGGCCCGACGGCTTGTCGGCGGACTTTTCGGACAGCATCCGGCGAACCGTCGAAGCCACCCGCGGCCGTACCGGACTGACGGTCAACCTCTGTTTCAACTACGGGGGGCGCAGCGAGATCACCCAGGCCGCGCAGGCCCTCGCGCGCCAGGCCGTCCGGGGCGACCTCCACCCCGACCAGATCACCCAGCGGCACGTCGCCCGGCATCTCCACCAGCCCGACCTGCCCGACGTGGACCTGCTCATCCGCACGGCCGGCGAACAGCGCATCTCCAACTTCCTGCCCTGGCAGTCCACCTACGCCGAACTGATCTTCCTTCCCACCCTCTGGCCCGACTTCGACCGCACCCATCTGTGGCAGGCCATCGAGACCTACACCCGCCGCGAGCGCCGTTTCGGGGCCACCGGCCCGCGGGGCGCTCAAGTGCCGGGAGCCGGACGAACGTCGGGAAGCGACAGACTCGGCGAACCAGCGGAGGGGTGAGACCCGGCCGCCGGCAGGCCGGCGTGTCGTGCACGGTACGAACAACGCGCCCGGGGCGCCCGGCCCCGGCGGCCGGGCGGGGAGACGTGGACGTGGCCTCAGCGCCGCGCGGGCTCCTGGCCGCAGGCGTAGGCGAGGGGGCTCGCGACCTCCTCCGCGTCGGGCAGCCAGCGGTTGGTCCTGGTGGGGCGGCGCACCCACTGGACGGCGCCCGCGCCGCCCACGCGGGTCGGCGGGGCGGGGACCCAGCCGTTCTCGCCGTGCGCGGCGAGGCCGAGCGTGGCGGGCGACCAGCCGAGGGCGCGCACCAGCCCCGGCGCCTTCGCCGCGCCGCCCGGCAGGACGAAGAAGAACACCCTGCGGCCGGGCGTGCACGCCACCGGCCCGAGCGGGACCCCCATCCGCTCCATGCGGGCCAGCGCGAGGAAGCCGGCCGACTCCGGTACGTCGAGCACGTCGAACGAGCGGCCCGTGGGCAGCAGGACCGACGCCTTCGGGCGGCGCGTCCACAGCCTGCGCGCCCCGCCGCCGCTGCTCGTCGCCTCCGCGGCCCAGTCCTCGCGCGCCGGATGTGCGCCCGGCGCGCGGCAGCCGGACGCGCCGCAGGAACACCACTCCGTGCCCACCCCGGGCTCCAGCCAGGTCCCGGGGAACACCTCCCAGTGTCGTTCCTCCGCATACATCACCGCGCATTCCAGGGGCAGTTGGGCGCGCTGTCGGGGGATCCTGGCGGCGTCTTCGACACCGATGCTCTCTTCCACGCACAGCACAACTCCCGGTGCCACCGCGGGTTACGGCGTGCGCCCCGGCTCGCGAAAAGGCGAAAACCGGCATGTGGGGCGCACCGGTGCACTTCCGGGGGCGCGCGCGGACCGGGGCCCCGGAAGCGGGTAGCCCTCTTCGGGGCCTCTCGCCCGGCCCCGCCCGGCCGGGGGCTTCCGGCCGGGCCCCGCGCAGGACGGCGGCACGGGACGCCGCACGGCGGACCGGTCGACGCAGCATGGCAGGCGCCACCCGCGACACACCCGGTGAACGGCACGAACGTCATCAATAACGCTGAACTTTCGCATTCGAGGCACATCAGCAGGGCAGTGTGACGGAAATGATCACTGCGACCACAGGGGGTTTCCATTGGCAGCCAGACCTCTCGTCGCCCGCCAGCCGAACGAACGGCTCCAGGCGCTCATCCAGGAGGCCGCGTGTTCCAACGCGGGCCTCGCCCGGCGGGTCAACATGGTCGGCCACGAGCGCGGTCTCGACCTGCGGTACGACAAGACCTCCGTGGCGCGCTGGCTGCGCGGCCAGCAGCCGCGCGGTCGGGCCCCCGGCATCATCGCCGAGGCGCTCGGCCGCAAGCTGGGCCGTACGGTCACGATCGACGAGATCGGCATGGCCAACGGCAAGCACCTCGCGTCCGGCGTGGGCCTCCAGTTCGCGCCGACCGTCGTCGGAGCGATCGAGCAGGTCTGCGAGCTGTGGCGCAGCGACGTCGGCCGCCGCGACTTCCTGACCGGCTCGTCCGTGGCGTCCTCCGCGCTCGTGGAGCCCAGCAGGGACTGGCTGATCACCGGCGCCGACACGGCGATCGAGCGGTCGGCGGGCGCCCGCGTCGGCGGCGGCGACGTGGACGCGGTCGAGGCCATGACCACCGCGCTCACCGGGCTCGACCACCGGTTCGGCAGCGGGCACGTGCGGCCTGTCGTCGTCCACTACCTCAACAGCGTCGTGTCCGGACTACTGGCCGGCTCGTACAAGGAGGCCATCGGGCGACGGCTGTTCGCGGCCGTCGCGCGGCTGACCGAACTCGCCGGGTACATGGCCGTGGACACCGGGCAGCCGGCTCTCGCGCAGCGCTACTACATCCAGGCGTTGCGGCTCGCGCAGGCGGCGGGGGACCGCGGCTACGGCGGCTATGTGCTCGCCGCCTCGATGAGCCACCTCGCCGCGCAGCTCGGAAACCCGCGTGAGATCGCCCAGTTGGCGCGGGCGGCGCAGGAGGGCACGCGGGGGCAGGTGCCGGAGCGCGCCCTCGCGATGTTCTACGCGGCGGAGGCGAGGGGCCACGCCCTCATGGGCGACTCGCACGCGTGCCAGGAGGTCGCGAACAAGGCGCAGACCGCCCTCGACCGGGCCGGGGGACCCGAGGACGACCCGGACTGGATCGCCCACTTCGACCAGGCGTACCTCGCCGACGAACTCGCCCACTGCTACCGGGACCTCGGCCGCCCGGAGGCCGCCGCGCAGCACGCGCGCGACGCGCTCGACGGGCACCCGGAGACCCGCGCGCGGCGCCGTGCCATCGGCCTCGCGGTGCTTGCCGCCGCCCAGGTGCAGCAGCGCGAGGTGGAGGAGGCGTGCCGCACCGGCTCCGAGGCGGCCGACCTGCTCGGCTCGCTGCGTTCGAGCCGCGGCAAGGAATACCTGGACGATCTGCGGGTGCGGCTCGAACCGTACGGGAAGGAGGCGGCGGTACGGGAGTTCGGTGAGCGCCTGGACGGGCGGGTGATGTGGGAAGTGGCGTGACGGCAGCGGCGTGGGGCGCGGTCGCGGACCAGGGGCACGGCCACCCCGCGGGCGTCGCGGGACCCGCGTGACGGGGCGTTCGTCACGTACGGCGGCATGCGTGGCAGAGCGCTGGATTCACCCGGTAGCGTGAGCCGACGATGGCGAAGGTCCACACGTTCCACATGTAGGAGCACCTGGTGACGCAGCGCGGGCAAGGGAATGAGCGGGTCACGCCTGCCGACGGGCAGCCATGGGAGCAGCAGCCCTGGCGCCCGGCGGGCGACGGCCCGAACGACCCCGGGGGCCTGCCGCTGCCCGAGTACTCCCCTTACTCCGAGTACGGAGAGTACGGCGAGTACGGGGAGCGCGACGACCGGGGCCACGGACCGCGCCACGGGCGCCAGGACGGGTCAGGCTACGGGCCGGGCGCCGGACAGCCCGGCTACGGCGGGGAGTACGGCGGCTACGGCGGCGGCTCCCCGGACGGCGGGTCCTACGGCGGCGCCCACCGCGCCTCCTACGGCGCCCCCGGGGAGGGGGCGCACGCCGACGGGCAGCCGTACGCGCCCGAGCCGTACGGCGGCGGGCACGGCTACGGCTACCCCCGCGGCGGCGCGCAGCCGCTGCCCGCGGAGTCGCCCGCGCCCGGCGCGGCGGACGCGACGCAGTACCTGCCGCCGGTGGCAGGCGGGGGCCAGGGCCAGGACCCCGACGCACAGGCCACCCAGTACATACCGCCCTTCCCGCAGCAGAACGGACACGTCGGGGAGCGAGGCCAGAACCCGGACGCGCAGGCCACACAGTTCCTCTCGCCCGTGCCGCCGCCGCAGCCGGACGGCCCGCACACCCCGCCGTACACCCCGCCCCGGAGCGCGGACGGCGAGGACGCGCCCCGGCAGCCGCCCGCGGAGTTCGACAACCTCTTCCGCAGTGACGACGGCACGCCCGCGCGCGGCGGCCGGATGAACCAGACGCGAGGCGTCAGCCTCAACCCGCCGCTGAGTCAGGGCCAGTTCGCCGACCCCACCCAGCAACTGCCCCTGCGCGCACCCGGGTACGGCTACCCGCCGCCCGCAGGACCCGGTCCTGCCCAGCCAGGCGGCTACGGCTATCCGCCGCCCGCCCAGCCGAGCGGCGGATACGGGACGCCGCCGCCCGCCCGCCCCGACGACTACCGGGCGGACGGCTCAAGACCCGGCAGGAAGAAGTCCCCGGCGATCCTCATCGCGGCGGTCGCGGGCGTCGCGGCGGTCGGCCTCGGCGTCGGCGCGCTGCTCAGCACCGGCGGCGGGGGCGGCGACGGGGACAAGGACCAGAGCACGGTCGCCGCGCAGTCGCCCGCGGCCTCGGCGAGCGGCGGCGCGACCGCGGGCTCCGACGCCGCGGCGGGCCAGGCCAAGGCCCTCGACGCGCTCCTCGCCGACAGCAACAGCAGCCGCGAGGCCGTGATCGGCGCGGTCGGCTCCATCAAGTCCTGCAAGAACCTCGACGGCGCGGCCGACGACCTGCACGGCGCGGCCTCCCAGCGGCAGGGCCTCGTCGACCGGCTCGGCAAGATCACCATCGACAAGCTCCCCGACCACGCGGCGCTCGCCGCCGCCCTCACCGAGGGCTGGAAGGCGTCCGCCTCCGCCGACAACCACTACGCCCAGTGGGCAACCCAGGCCAAGAGCCGCAAGGTCTGCAAGCACGGCAGCGCCCGCCGCACCAGCGCCACGGGCCAGGGCGACCGGGCGAGCGGCGAGGCCACCACCGCCAAGACCCGCGCGGCGAAGCTCTGGAACTCCATCGCAGGCCAGTACGGCCTCCAGCAGCGCACGGCCTCGGACCTGTAGCGGGCCCGTCCACGGCCGGGTCGGCCGCGTGCCGGCGCGCGGCGGGCTACTCCGCCGGTGCCTGGGTGCCCGAGGCGAGGAGGGTGGATGCCAGGTCGACGAAGCCCTTCCTCTGGGCCACCAGACGGCCGCCGCTGACCATGAGGTACGTCACGTCGGGGTCGACGATGCGGGGGAAGCCCGGCGCGCCCAGCATGTCCTGGTAGCGCCAGCGCAGGGGCGGGGTCAGGCCGCCCGTGCGGACCGTGGTGCCGCTGTCGAGCGCGTCGACGATCCGGCCCGCGTCGACCTCGTCGCCCTTGACGGCCGCGACGACCTGCGCGAGCGCGGTGTAGGCGATCCAGGTGGTCTGCACGCCCGCGTCGTCGGCATCGACCGTGGTGTCCTCGAACGCCTCCGTGGAGATGACCTTCTTCATCGCGTCCCACGCCGGGTCGGACGAGGCTGGGTACCAGCCGGTCACGAGGGCCTTCTCGAAAAGCCCCTCCGCGCCGCCCGACGCGTCGATCAGCGGCTGGCCCACGCTGCCCACGACCGAGGAGACCCGCACGTCGAGCCCGTCGTCCGACAGGCGCCTGAACGAGTCGAAGAACGTCGACGTGTGGTCGCCGAGCTGGGCGGTCACGCAGCCGCCCGCGCCCGCCGCGTCCCGCGCGCGCTCCGCCTGCTGCTGGTAGCCCGTGGCGTCCTCGGGTGCCCGCACGTCCGTGGCCCGGCCGCCGCGGTGGGTGGCGAGGCCCGCGTCGAGCAGCCGCGCCAGGGTGTCGCCCGCGCTGGTGTCGGGCCGTACGAGCGCGGTGTCCGCGCAGTCGGAGTCCGCGAGCTGCCGGCCGTTGCCCGCGAGGAGCGTCGCCTGGCCGCCGTTGACCGGGTAGGAGAGGTAGCTCGTGAACTCCTGGCTGCTCAGACCGAACCCGCCGATGTAGGGGATCGACGCGGCCTCCAGGGGCGCCATGAACTGCTGCCCCCACTGGCTGTACGAGCCGACGACCGCGTCGACCTTCCTCGCCACCGCCTCCCGCGCGCAGGCCGCCGCACCGGCGGGGGTGTTGCGCTCGTTGCAGGTCAGGACGGTCAGCTTGTGCCCGGACAGCCCGCCGTGCGCGTCGGCCCAGCGGGCGTACGCCTTCGCCATGCCGGGCATCCCCGGCATGTTCGTGGCGTTCGTGCCGACGGGCGCCCAGGTCATGACCGTGATGTCGTCCTTGCCGCCGCTGCCGCCCGGCAGCGCCCCGCATCCGGCGAGCAGGCAGGCGCCGACCACGGTGGCGCACAGCGCCCGCAGCCGCGCGGCGCGGGGCGGGCGGAGACGGGCGGGGAGGGCAGGACGCGACCGGGCGCTCATTCCCCGCAGGCTTCCGGCCAGCGGGGAACGCGCCCCCAGCCGCGGTTGCACCCCGGGTGTCCGCGAGGTGAACAGCGGGCGGGGACGTGCGGAGGAGTCGTGTCCGCGCCTGCGCGCCCCGGGCGCGGGCGGGGACGTGCGCCGCAGGCCGGGCGGGTTCCGCGGGCCCGCGGCCGTCCCCGTACGATCGATCACCGTGCAGCAAGGTGCAGAGAACTCTTCCCGTCGGGCCCGTCGCTCCTCCACCATGGGCGGCATGCCCTTGAACGACATGCCGTGGTGGCGCTGGCGCAGCAACGTGCGCTCCGCGCTGCACATGCTTTCGGACCCGGTCTTCCACCAGGAGTGCTGGCTCGCGGGCCGCGAGGGGTACGGCGACGTCACCGACGCCGTGTACCGCCTGGTCGAGGACACCTGGCTGGACAGCTGGTCGGCGGAGAAGTACGTCGGCACGATCTTCCGCGACTCCGCCGAGGCCGCCCTCGTCGACGTCGCCGTGCTGCGCGTCCTGCGGATCATGCACCAGGTGGGCCCCGACGCCCTGGTCTCCGCCTACCTGGAGCACCACGGCTGGCCGGAGGCCGTACGCGCAGCCCGCGAGGCGCACGTACTCCTCGCGACGAACGACGGCGACGACCCGGACGCCTCGCCGCAGTCCCTGGACGTGCTGCGGATCATGAACCGGGCGGTATGAGCGGCCCGCGGGCCGCTACCGGGGGCCCGCGGGCCGGTGGCCCGCAGGGCCCCGCCGCCCGGCCTGTGGACGGTGCGGGCCGCGGCGGGCCGCCGTATGGAATCCTCCGGGGTATGACCGAGCCGACCGCAGCCGCGGGGACCGCGAGCGCCCCGCGCGAGCAGTACGTCCTGACGCTGGCCTGCCCCGACAAGCAGGGCATCGTGCACGCCGTGTCCAGCTACCTCTTCATGACCGGCTGCAACATCGAGGACAGCCGCCAGTTCGGCGACCGCGACACCGGCCTGTTCTTCATGCGCGTGCACTTCTCCGCCGAGGCCGCGCCCGCGAAGGACGCGGGGGCCGGGGGCGAGGCCGTGTCCGTCGAGAAGCTGCGGGCCAGCTTCGCGGCGATCGGCGACGCCTTCCGGATGGACTGGCAGATCCACCGCGCCGACGCGCGCATGCGGATCGTGCTCATGGTCAGCAAGTTCGGCCACTGCCTCAACGACCTGCTGTTCCGGGCGAGCATCGGCGCCCTGCCGGTCGACATCGCCGCCGTCGTCTCCAACCACCGCGACTTCGAGCAGCTCGCCGGCTCGTACGGCATCCCCTTCCACCACATCCCCGTCACCCGGGACACCAAGGCGGAGGCCGAACAGCGGCTGCTCGCCCTCGTCCGCGAGGAAAACGTCGAACTCGTCGTGCTCGCGCGGTACATGCAGGTCATCTCCGACGACCTGTGCAAGCAGCTCAACGGGCGGATCATCAACATCCACCACTCGTTCCTGCCGAGCTTCAAGGGCGCGCGCCCCTACCACCAGGCGCACGCGCGCGGCGTGAAACTGATCGGCGCGACCGCCCACTACGTCACCGCCGAACTCGACGAGGGCCCCATCATCGAGCAGGAGGTGGAGCGCGTCGGCCACGAGGTCACCCCCGGGCAACTGGTGGCGACCGGCCGGGACGTGGAGTGCCGGGCGCTGGCCCGCGCGGTCCTGTGGCACGCGGAGCACCGGATCCTGCTGAACGGCGCGCGCACGGTCGTCTTCGCCTGAGGCCAGTCCGCGCCCGACGTCGTCTTCGTCCGTCGACCGTCCTCGCCCGACGGCCGCTCCGGGCGGGCGCGCCGGCTACATCCGGCTGAGGCCCGCCGCCGCGTACAGCACGTCCCGCGCCGCCGCACGGTCGCCGCGGCGGCCGGCGGCTGCCTCGTCAGGCTCCACGCGGCCCGCCACCAGCTGGCAGAACTCGACGTCCTCCAGCGCCAGTTGCGCCACCACCCGGTCCGCGGAGCCGACCGCTGCCGGGGAGTCGAGCGGGATGAACCAGTCGCCGCCGCCCGCGCCCTCCACCTCCAGGTGCAGCGACCTGCCGGGCGCGCCGGCGGCCACCAGCTCGTCCGGCGGGCCCGCGAGCCCGTGCCGCCTGCGCAGCGCCAGGGCGCCCGGCAGCCGCCGCGCGGTGAGGTCGATCATCTCCCGCCGGTACGTGCCGCCCGGCGCCGCGTACGGATAGGCGACCGCCTCCGCGATGTCCGTCCCGTGTATCCAGCACTCGAAGGCCCGGTCCACCATCGCGTCGCGCAGCGGCAGTTCGAAGTCCCCGTACGACACGGGCACGCCGTCCACGCCGTCCGACGCGAACGACACCCGCCGTATCAGCGAGTGGTGCTGCTCCCGCCACGGCGCGTGCACGCCCCGCGTGGGCGGCGCGGACGCCGCGCCCCAGAACCGCTCGGTGCGCTGCTCTGGCCGGAGCGGCGCGGCGGGGGAGAGCGGGTCGTCGAGGCCGAGCGCCACCCCGACCAGGCCGTCCACCACCATCAGGTGGCCGATCACACCCGCGACCGTGGTGCGGCGCGCCACCGGCCGCTCCTCCTCGAACCAGCGCAGCCGCACCGGCGCGTGCCACTCGCCGTCCCCGATGTCGCGCACCAGGGCGTCGAGCCGGGCCGCCTCCGCGTCGTACGCGCGCGCCCAGTCGGGCACCGGCGTTCGGGCCGGCCTGCGGGCCAGGCAGTCCGCGAGCACCCGGGAGCGCAGCTGCGGATCGAGGTCGAGCGAGTGCTCCGTGTGCAGCAGCCCCACCGCGTCGCGCAGCCGCAGCGCCTCCTCGGCGCAGGCGTCGCACTCGGTCAGGTGCGCCTCCACATAGGTGGTCTCCTCGGGCGAGCACGCCGAGAGCGCCCAGGCGCCGAGCAGCGACCTGAGCACGCTGTGCGAGGGACCCGCGGGCACGGTCCGGTACGAGCTGGTCACGGGGCGGTCCCCGGGCCGCCGCCCGCGGACGACAGCAACTGGAGGCCGAGGCGCAGCCGCCTGCGCGCCTCGTCCTCGGTGACGTTGAGGTCGCGCGCGGTCTGCCGGTAGGTGCGCCGCTGGTGGTACGCGCTGTCCAGCGCGGCCCGCAGCGGCACCGGCATCGACGTCACGATGAAGTCGGCGCGCGCCGCGGTGGCCGCCCTGCGGACGCGTCCCTCGGAGGCGGCGCCGCCCTCCCGCAGCCGCCGCACGGCGCAGTCGCTCGCGAGCGCCGCGAGCAGGCTGCGCAGCGTGCCCCGTCCCGGGCCGAACTCCTCGGGGTGCTGCCAGACATGGGCGAAGACCTCGCGGGTGACCTCGTCGGCTGCGCCCTCGTCCTCAAGGACCCGGTGCGCGAGGCTGTGCACCGTCGACGCCAGCCGGTCGTACAGCTCGCCGAGCGCGGCCTCCTCGCCGTGCGCGAGCCGCTGCCGCATCCTCCGGTCCCACCGGGGCGATGTCTCCGCCGCCATGTGCTCCCCCAGACTTCCTCCGGCCTTCCGGGCCGCCCCCGTCCCGTCCCGCCTCGTCAGAATGTAGTCGTCGGCGCCCACGGCGCACGCCCCTTTATCGCAAGTGCGCCCCTGCGCCGGTCGTGCCGCGGAAACGATGTTTCGAGCGGGGACAACGGGGCAGACCCCGGGGACACGGGGGCCCGGCGTACGGGTCCGGCACGGAGTGGGGGACGAGGAGGTTCTGGGCGCGTGACACTCGACGTGGCAGAGGCGGCACAGGGCCGGTGGACCGTGCTCCACATCACAGGTGAGCTGGATCTCATGACCTCGCCCGAAGTCCGCCGCCGGGTGCACGACGCCGTCGCCGAGGGCCACAGAGCGCTCGTGGTCGACCTCTCCGACGTGTACTTCTGCGATTCGAGCGGGGTCGGTGTGCTGGTCGCCACCCGCCGCCTCCTCCGCTCCTGCCAGGGGTCGCTGCGGGTCGTGCTGCCCGCCGGGGGTATGACGGACGGCTCGCACGTCAACCGCGTCCTGACCGCGCTCGGCGTGCGGCGCCTCTTCGAGATATACCCGGACTCCGACGCCGCCGTCGACGACGAGGCGGAGCCGCTCTCTGCCTGAGCGGCCCCGGCTTCGCGGCACCCGCTCACGGGCACGCCGCGCGCCGGCGAGATGACCGCGCTCGGCGCGCGGCTCGACCGGCTCGCCCTGCCCCAAGGTGATCCTCCTCGGGCACTCGCACGGCGGCTTCGTCGCCCAGTACGTCGCGCTGCGCCACCCGGAGCGGCTGCCCGGCCTCGTGCTGTACGAGAGCGCCCCGGTGACCGGCCCCGAGCACATGGCCGAGGCGGCTGCCGGGGTCGGCGACTTCGTCCGCCGCAACGAGGGCAACCCCGAGCTTCCCGCCGTGCTCGCCGGGCTCCAGGCCGCGGGCGCCGCCAGGGACGACGAGGGGATCACCGCGGCGCTGCGCGACCTGCTGCCCGCCTACGTCGCCCACTACTGGGAGCGCGAGGACGAGTTCAAGGAGCTGCGCACGACCCTGACCTGCACGTACATCTCGTCCGCCGACGCCGACGGCACCCCCGACACCATCGACGACCGGGCGGCGCTCCCCGCGCTCACCGTGCCCGCCCTGGTCCTGGTCGGCCACTACGACATCCCCTGCGGCCCCCGCTGGGCCGGCGAACTGCACGCGCTGATCCCCGGCTCGCGCCTGGTCGAACTGGCCGACAGCGGCCACCTCGGCCACATCGAGGAACCCGCCGCCTTCGCCGCCGCAGTACGGGACTTCACCACGTCCCTGCCGGCGTAGGTCGTGTCTGCCACCTACCGCCTGGCTGACGGTGCCTGGCGCACTCTCGCCGCGTTGTCGGGGTCGGCCTGGTACGTCCGGCACACGGCCGGTCCTCCGCCGTGCGGCAGCACGCGCCGGACGCCGTCAGTCCCGCCCTTCGGGCGGCCGACGGCATGTGTCGGACGCTCCCTGGCGCACACACGCCTCCGCCCCCTGTCCGGTACGGGCAGGGGGCGGAGGCGCGGCGGCGGTCCCGGTCAGAAGCCGGGAAAGAGGGCGGCCGGGTCCGCCCGGCCGCCCGCCCCGGTGACCTCAAGGGCGTCGGCGGGGCGGGACCGCCCGTAGACCAGGCGCAGCAGGGCGTCCGTGGTGCCCGTGACGGTGGTCGCGGGGTCGGCGGCGGGCCCCGCGACGAGGTGGAGCCCGGCGCCGACGTCGAGGTGGTCCGCCCTGCCCCCCGTGGCGCAGGGCGATCCGCCGCGGCGCGCGCCTCGGCCGCGTGGAAGCGGGACGCGACGGGGTCGAGCCGCTCCCACACCGGGTCGGCGTGTGCGACCACCGCTGCCGGGTCGAAGGCGGCCTCGACGTCCCAGCCGTGCAGGGCCTGCTCGGAGAGCCGGTGGCCGAGGTACGTCGCCAGGTCCGTCGGGCCCGCGAAGTAGGGGATGCCCAGGTCCGCCTCCCGGGCCGCAGTGACGGAGTCCAGCAGCCCGAGGTGGGCGGCGTCCGCGTCCAGCCAGCTCCGGCGCTGCCCGGCCGGGTCCAGCGCGTTCCGCCTGTCCCAGACGGGAGTCGACTCCTCGCGCCGCGGGCCGCGTTCGTCGCCCGCGAGGCCGCGCCGCACGAGGCCCGCGCAGATCTCGGCGGCGCTGCCGAGGTGGGAGAGGACCTGGGCGACCGTCCAGCCGGACGCGAAGGAGGGGCGGGTCAGGTCGTCGGCGGAGAGGGGGGTGGCCAGGGCGCGCAGGCGCGCCGAGGTGTCGTGGAGCGCGTCGAGCCACCGGGCCGAGGGGCGGGCCGCGTCCTGTCCGGGCGGAGTGCCGGCGGGGGCGGTGCCGTGGTCCTGGGCCCGGGGGTGCCGGGTGCGGGGAGGTGCATGGTCGTTCCTGGTCCTGGGGTGGGTCGGGGAGCCGGGCGAGGTGCCGCGCCCGGCCCGGGGGCGGGGGCGGCACCGGGTGCGGTGCCCTGGGTCAGGCCTGGGGCTGGTAGGCGAGGTCGGCGGCGGTCAGGCCCTCCAGGGCCATGCCGAACGGGACGTCCTGGACGATGCGCTTGCGGAGGTTCCTGTTGAGGGTCTGCTTCTGCAGGCTGCGGTAGAGCGCCGGCTTGGCCGCGAGGCCCCTGGCGATCTCCAGGCCGCGTTCGACGGCGCGCTCGTGGGCGACGACCTCGCTGACGACGCCCCAGTCGAGGGCGGTCCGCGCGTCGATCGGCTCGCCCGTCCACAGCAGCCACTTGGCGCGTGCGGTGCCCGCGGCCTCCTCCCAGACGACCTGTACGCCGTCGCCGCCCGTGATCCCGAACGAGGGGTGCGGGACGTCGGCGTAGGTCGCGCGCTCGGAGGCGATGTGGATGTCGGAGAGCAGGAGGTACTCGGAGTGGATGACGGCCGGGCCGTTCGCCACGCCGACCACCGGCAGCGGCAGCTCGACCAGGCGCTGGAGCACCTTGGCGCCCTCGACGCGGGTCTTCTCCCAGGCCGCGGGCTTGAAGATCTCACCCAGGCTCGGGCCGTCGATCTGGTCCATGAAGGAGTCGCCCGTACCCGTCAGCACCATCGCCCTGTTGTCGCGGTCCAGGGCGATCCGCTCCAGGGCCTCGGGGAAGTCCTCGTGCGTCTGCCCGGTGAAGGTGACCGGTCCGCCCTTGGTGTGGAAGCGGACGAGCAGCACGCCGTCCTCGTCGCGGGACATGGCGAGGTTCTCGTACTGGGTGAAGTAGTCCGGCGTGGTCATGGTCGTCCCTCTCGCTGGAATGCGTCTCAAAACTGAACAGGTCTGTTCAGCGAGTTCGAGTGAACAGGGCTGTTCAGTTTTTGTCAAGCGTTAACCGAACAGGTCTGTTCGACCCCCTGGTAGCCTGGTGGTGTGACCACGCCGAAGCCCCGCCGCCGCCCCGGTCTCGAACGCGTCCTCGCCACCGCGGACCGGCTGTTCTACGAGAAGGGCCTGCACGCCACGGGTGTCGACCTCATCGCGGCCGAGGCCGGCGTCTCGAAGGCCACGATGTACACGTACTTCCGCACCAAGGACGACCTGGTCGCCCAGTACCTGCGCGGGCGCAGCGAGGCATGGCAGGCGCACGTCACCGAGCAGCTGCGCGCCCGGGGCGGCTCCCCGGAGGAGCGCATCCTGCGCGTCTTCGACCTGCTCGGGGAGTGGTTCGAGACCGACGACTTCCGTGGCTGCCCGTTCATCAACGCCGAGGCCGAGTCGGACCGGGGGGCGCCGGGCCACCAGGTGAACCTCGGCCACCGCGCCTGGGTCAGGACGCTCTTTGCCGGGCTGCTGCGCGAGGCGGGCGCCCCGGGGCCGGCGGACGGCGCCGATCCGTTGGCGCGGCAGCTCGCCATGCTCTACGACGGCGCCATGACCAGCGCCTATGCCGAGCCGGGCGGCGGCTGGGCCGAGGCGGCGCGGGAGGCGGCGCGGGTACTGGTCGGGCGGGCGCTCCAGGGGTGAGGCGCGGCCCACCCCCGATGTCTTTGTGATCGTACGATAGGGAAAGTCGGTCCAGCAGCGTCGCCCGGACCGGAGCGCCACGCGCGCACCCGAGGGCGGCGGCCGCCGCTTCGGCACCATGCGACACCCACGGAGAAGCCCGTCATGAGCACGGCCACCGACAGCGCACAGCAGGCAGCGGACCCGGCTTTCGGGGCCCTGGTCCCCGTCGAGGTCCACTTCGACGACCTGGACTCGTTCGGCATGCTGCACAACGCCCGCTACGGGGTGCTCACGGAGCGCGCGTGGATCTCCTACTGGCAGGGGCACGGGATCGCCTTTGACGCCGACTGGGGCCAGATGGAGGACGGCTTCAACGTCGTCAAGGAGGTCAGGATCACCTTCGACCGGCCCATCACGCGGCCCGGCCGCTACGCGGTGCGCCTGAGGGTCGAGCACCTCGGCACCACCAGCCTCACGTACGGGTTCGACGTGTGCGACCCGCAGGCCGGTGTGTCGTACGCGCGGGGCAGCAGGACCGTCGTGCGGCTCGACCCGGGGACCCGGCGGCCCGCGCCCTGGAGCGACCGGGCCCGCGCCCTCGCCGAGCGGCTGCGCGAACTGGCCGCGTAGCGCCCGCGGGCCGGGCTCCGGCGCCCGCGGGCGGGGCGCGCCCCCAAGTCG
>NZ_BAABEP010000029.1:0-87384 GCF_039540215.1 Streptomyces tremellae | reverse complement strand
ACGCTTCCATCGGACCCCCTCCCAGGGCTCCTCCGGGCTTTCCCTTCGGTGTTTCTGTTGTGCCGTCTTGCTGTCTTGCGTTTCCGACTCTATCAGACTCTGTTTCCCGTGTTTCCCGTCCGATTCCCCGCCGGAAGGTGGGGTCCTGCCACGTCTTTCCGGTCCTTTCGCTCGGCCGTTCCGACGTCCACGACCTTAGCCGATTTCCCCGGCCGATTCATAATCGACGTCATTCGAGCTGATTTTCGGCACGCCGAAAGTCATACCCGTTGGGGTTCGTTCGAAGGTTTCGAAGGTGGTGGATGGCCGCTCCCGGGTCTGCCGAAGGCATCTGCCCCGTTTCAGCGGCTCGGACTACGTTACGCACCTACGGGCCCCGGGTCAAGCCGCGTCAAGAGCGCCGCTTGCGGGGCGCATGGGCGCGATAGGGGCTGACCGTGGGGTCGCCGTCCACCCAGAACCGCCACGGCTGGTGGGCTCCGCCACCGCCCACACCCGTGCGGGGGCCGCTGCGGACCAGGTCGGCGGAGGCAGGGGCGCCGGCGAGCAGCGAGAGAGGGCTCTGCGGACCTGAGCAGAGGTCGACGCCGTCCAACGTCCGGTCGATGCCCAGGGCCGTCGCCAGGCGGGCCGGGCCTTTGGCCAGTTCTGTGTCTTTGCGGGCCGAAACGCGTCGCTTTCGCGCGGTCTCCTCTCCCCGCGTGACCCGGCCCGCGCGCAGCAGGACTCCGCTCGCCCGCCCCTCCGGGCCGCAGACCACGTTCATGCAGTGCCACATGCCGTACGTGAAGTAGACGTACGCGTGTCCTGGCGGACCGAACATGACGGCGTTGCGCGCGGTGGGCCCGCGGAAGGCGTGCGACCCGGGGTCGGTCTCCCCGTCGTACGCCTCCACCTCGGTGAGGAGGAGTTCCACCGTGCCCGCGGGGGTGCGGGCCACCAGGACCCTGCCGAGGAGCTCGGGGGCGACCTCAAGGACCGGGCGGTCGAAGAAGGCGCGGGGCAGGGGCATACGGTCGGGGGTTTCGATCATGACCATGGCGTACGAGCCTACCGGCGTCACCCGTGCGGCCCTGGCTCCCGGTGCCGCGGAACCGGGCGGCGGGCCTGCGCGTATGTAGGGGACGTACGGACCGTACCGCGCAACACGACGCAGAGGGAGTGGAGATGGGCTTCAAGAGGCTGCTCGCCAGCTTGGGTGCAGGCGGGGCTTCGGTGGAGACGGAGCTGTTCGAGGAGAACGTCGTGCCGGGCGGTGTGGTCCAGGGCGAGGTGCGTGTCCAGGGCGGATCGGTGAGCCAGGAGATCCAGGGGCTGACCGTGGGCCTCCAGGCGCGGGTCGAGGTCGAGGGCCACGACGACCAGGAGTACAAGCAGAACATCGACTTCGCGACAGAGCGCATCGGCGGCGCCTTCGAGGTGCGGCCCGGCGCGGTGCACACGGTGCGGTTCGGTCTTGAGATCCCCTGGGAGACGCCCGTCACCACGATCGAGGGGCAGGATCTGCGGGGCATGCACCTGGGGGTGACGACGGGGCTGCAGATCGCGCGGGCCGTCGACTCGGGGGATCTCGACCCGGTCAGGGTGCATCCGCTGCCGGCGCAGCAGGCGATCCTCGACGCCTTCATCCACCTGGGCTTCCGCTTCAAGTCGGCGGACATGGAGCGTGGGCATGTGCGGGGGACGCGGCAGCGGCTGCCGTTCTACCAGGAGATCGAGTTCCGTGCGCCGGAGCAGTACCGGGGGCTCAACGAGGTGGAGCTGACGTTCGTCGCAGACGACCGCGAGATGGACGTCGTGATGGAGATGGACAAGAAGGACGGACTGTTCAGCGAGGGGCACGACACGTACAGGTCGTTCACGGTGGGCCTCGACGCCTACGCGTCGACGGACTGGCCCGCGTATCTGCACGGCTGGCTCGCCGAGGTCGGCGGGCGCCGCACCTGGTTCTGAGTACGTCGCTAGGCTCGGCACGTAGAGAGGTACAAGATCGAACCACGTACGACTCGGAGGTTTTCCGCATGTCCGGAGGACAGCGTGCCCCGCTCCCCCACGACTTCCATCCGCAGGTGCCGTCGTTCAGCGTGACGAGCGACGATGTCGCTCCCGGTGCCACGCTGAAGGATGCCCAGGTCTACGCGGCGGGCAACACGTCGCCATCGCTGCGCTGGGAGGGCTTCCCCGCGGAGACCAAGAGCTTCGCCGTGACCTGCTTCGACCCGGACGCACCGACCGGCAGCGGCTTCTGGCACTGGGTGGTCTTCGACATCCCCGCGTCCGTGACCGAGCTGCCGGTGGGTGCGGGCAGCGGCTCCTTCGAGGGGCTGCCCGCCGGTGCGGTGCAGGCGCGCAACGACTACGGGACGAAGGAGTTCGGCGGCGCGGCGCCGCCGCCCGGTGACCCGGCGCACCGGTACGTGTTCACGGTGTACGCGGTGGACACGGAGAAGCTCGGGCCCGACAGCGACGCCACTCCGGCGTTCGTCGGATTCAACCTGCGGTTCCACACGCTGGCCCGCGCGCAGCTGATCGGCGAGTACGCGGCGCCGGCGGGGAGCTGACCGTTTGCCCGTTGTTTGCCCCGCCCTGGTCTATGAGTGATCAGGGCGGGGCATTTTTTTATTGTGTTGTCCACCCCGGCGTGCCCGGCCAGAGTTGATCCGGTCCGGACGGCCCGCCGGAGAAGGCTGGGCCGGCACCACGGGAGGTGGGCGGGATGCGGGACACTCTGGTGCTCAACGCGAGCTTCGAACCCCTGTCGACGGTGACGCTGCACCGCGCCGTCGTCCTGGTGCTCCAGGACAAGGCGGTGGTCGAGCAGGCGCATCCAGGCCTGAGGGTGCGGGCGGCCGCGATGGAGTTGCCGGTGCCGCGGGTGATCAGGCTCTGCCGGTATGTGCGGGTGCCCTTCCGAAGACAGGCGCCGTGGTCGCGGCGCGGTGTGCTCGTGCGGGACCAGCACCGGTGCGCGTACTGCGAGCGCAGGGCGACGACGGTCGACCATGTGACGCCGCGGTCGCGCGGGGGCGCGGACAGCTGGCTGAACACGGTCGCGTCGTGTGCCGCGTGCAATCACCGCAAGGCGGACCGCACGCCCGAACAGGCGGGGATGCCGCTGCTGCGGGCGCCGTTCGTGCCGTCGCCCGCGGACGCGATGCTGCTGTCGCTCCGGTCGGGTGAGCGCGCGGAGCTGCCGGACTGGCTGGCGGCGGGGATTCCCGCGGGCATGGGTGCCGCGTGACCCCGGTGCGTACGGTCCGCGGGTGCCCTGCTGTGTCCTGAGGGGCCGTGTGCCGTGGGGGCGGTGCGGCGGTTCGTCTTGTCGTGCGGGGCCCGTTCCCGGTGTGCCGGGTGCGGGCCCCCGCTTCCGTCCGCGGGTCAGCGCAGGAGGAGTTGGACGATCGCGGCGACGCCGACGACGAGGATGACGGCGCGCAGGGCGGGTGGCGGGAGGCGGCGGCCGATCCGGGCGCCGAGGACGCCGCCTGCGGTGGAGCCGAGGGCGATGAGGCCTACGGCGGTCCAGTCGAAGTCCGCGGCGAGGAGGAAGAACAGCGCGGCGACGGAGTTGACGATCGTCGAAAGGACCGTCTTCACGGCGTTGAGCCGCTGCATGGTGTCGTCGAGCAGCATGCCCATGAGGGAGAGGTAGATGATCCCCTGGGCCGCGGTGAAGTAGCCGCCGTAGACGCTGGCGAGCAGGAGCGCGCCGACCAGGACGGGGCCGCCGTCGACCGCGGTCGCCCGGCCGGTGCCGGTGGCGTGGCGGGCCCTGCGACGCTGGACGAGGGCGGCGATGCGGGGCTGGAGCACGACGAGGACGAGGGCGATGCCGACGAGGACCGGCACGATCGTCTCGAACGCGGTGGACGGCAGCACGAGCAGGAGGATCGCGCCGGTGAGTCCGCCGACGAGGGCGGCGGCGCCGAGGCGCAGGACGCGCGGCTGCTGGCCGGTCAGTTCCGCGCGGTAGCCGAGGGCTCCGCTGAGGGTGCCGGGGACGAGGCCGAGGGCGTTGGAGACGGTGGCGGTGACGGGCGGGACGCCGACGGCGAGGAGTACGGGGAAGGTGACCAGGGTGCCCGAGCCGACGACGGTGTTGATGGCGCCGGCCCAGACCCCCGCGAAGAGGACGGCCGCCATGTCCCAGATGCTCATGGTCTCCGTATCGTGCTGCTGCGGCGCCGGTGTCCGGGGGCCGCGGTGGGCGGCGGGCCGGGCCCGCCGCCGGTGTGCTGTGCCGCGCGCCGCGGGTCAGCCGATCGACTTGCCGCCCGCGTCGGGGCCCGCGCCCTGGCCGGGGACCTGTCCCGCGCCCTGCTGGGCGCCCTTGTCGGCGTTGTTGAAGCCGGGGATGCCGGGGCCCAGGTTGCCGAAGGCGCCGCTGAGGCCCTTGAGGGCGTCACCGATCTCGCTGGGCACGATCCAGAGCTTGTTGGCGTCGCCCTCGGCGATCTTCGGCAGCATCTGGAGGTACTGGTACGAGAGGAGCTTCTGGTCCGGGTCTCCGGCGTGGATGGACTCGAAGACCGTGCGGATGGCCTGGGCCTCGCCCTCGGCGCGGAGGGCGGCGGCGCGTGCCTCGCCCTCCGCGCGCAGGATGGCGGACTGCTTCTCGCCCTCGGCGGTGAGGATCTGCGACTGGCGGATGCCCTCGGCGGTGAGGATCGCGGCGCGCTTGTCGCGGTCGGCGCGCATCTGCTTCTCCATCGAGTCCTGGATGGAGGTGGGCGGTTCGATGGCCTTGAGCTCGACGCGGTTGACGCGGATGCCCCACTTGCCGGTTGCCTCGTCGAGGACGCCGCGCAGGGCCGCGTTGATCTCCTCGCGGGAGGTGAGGGTCCGCTCCAGGTCCATGCCGCCGATGATGTTGCGCAGCGTGGTGACGGTGAGCTGTTCGATCGCCTGGATGTAGCTGGCGACTTCGTAGGTGGCGGCTCGCGCGTCGGTCACCTGGTAGTAGATGACGGTGTCGATGTTGACGACGAGGTTGTCCTGGGTGATGACGGGCTGCGGGGGAAACGGCACGACCTGTTCGCGCAGGTCGATGCGGTTGCGGATGGAGTCGATGAACGGGACCACGATGTTCAGGCCCGCGTTGAGGGTGCGGGTGTAGCGGCCGAAGCGCTCCACGATGGCGGCGCTGGCCTGCGGAATGACCTGGATCGTCTTGATCAGGGCGATGAAGACAAGCACCACCAGAATGATCAGGACGATGATGATTGCTGCCATCGTGTTCCCTCAGGCCCTTCGCCGACGATAGTCCGATGATCGAGTTTCCCAGACCGCGAGGCCGCTCGGGGCGGGTTCGCGCAGGTTGGCTGGGGTGGAGTGGGTGGGGCGGGCGTTCTGCGTGGTTCGCCCGGGTCGGTTGTGCGCGGGATGCGCGGCGGTGGTGTTCCTCCGGCGGGTCCCGCGCCGTTCAGATGACGACGGCGGTGGCGCCGTCGATGTCGACCACGTCGACCTCCTGCCCCGGTTCGTAGGTCTGGTCCTTGTCGAGGGGGCGCGCCGACCAGGTCTCGCCGGCGAGTTTGATGCGGCCGCCGCGCCGGTCGACCCGTTCGAGCACGACGGCCTGACGGCCCTTCAGGGCGTCGACGCCGGTGCTCAGCCCGGGTCGCTGCCTGCCGTGGCGGGTGGCGATGGGCCGTACGACGGCGATGAGCGCGACCGAGACGACGGCGAAGACGACGACCTGGAGGACGATCCCGCCGCCGAGGGCCGCGGTGACGGCGCCCGCGACGGCGCCCGCGGACAGCATGCCGAATTCGGGCATGGCGGTGACGACCAGCGGGATGCCGAGCCCGACCGCCGCTATCAGCCACCACACCCATGCGTCGATATCCACGGGGCCATGGTAGGTCGGCGGTCGACCGCCGGGACAGGGTGAAGGGCAGGTCGGTTGACGGGCGTTGGGGCGGCGGGGCGCCCGGTGGCCGTACGGGGGCGCGCGGGCCGGTCAGGCGAGGGGCAGGCCGGTCGCCGTCCAGCGCTGGCCGTTGCGCTCGACGACGAGCGGCAGGCCGAAGCAGAGGGAGAGGTTGCGGGAGGTCAGCTCGGTCTCCATGGGGCCCGCGGCGAGCACCTTGCCCTGACGGATCATCAGGACGTGGGTGAAGCCGGGCGGGATCTCCTCGACGTGGTGCGTGACCATGATCATGGAGGGGGCGAGCGGGTCGCGGGCGAGTCTGCCGAGCCTGCGGACGAGATCCTCGCGACCGCCGAGGTCGAGGCCTGCGGCCGGCTCGTCGAGGAGGAGCAGCTCGGGGTCGGTCATCATGGCGCGGGCGATGAGGGTGCGCTTGCGCTCGCCCTCGGAGAGCGTGCCGAACCTGCGGTCGAGGAACTCGGTCATGCCGAGCCGGTCGAGGAAGGCGAGCGCGCGTTCCTTGTCGACCTCCTCGTAGTCCTCGTTCCAGGTGGCGGTCATGCCGTACGCGGCGGTCAGGACGGTCTGGAGCACGGTCTGGCGCTTGGGGAGCTTCTCGGCCATGGCGACGCCCGCCATGCCGATGCGGGGCCTGAGCTCGAACACGTCGACCTTGCCGAGCCGCTCGCCGAGGATGGAGACGGAGCCCGCGGTGGGGAAGAGGTAGCTGGAGGCCACGTTGAGCAGGGTGGTCTTGCCCGCGCCGTTGGGACCGAGGATGACCCAGCGCTCGCCTTCCTTGATCGACCAGGAGACATCGTCCACCAGAGCGCGTCCGTCGCGGACAACGGACACGTCCACCAGATCCAGTACATCGCTCATGAGTGCGCTTGTCTCCCCATGCAATCGTCGTGAGCTCCAGGGTGCGCCTGTAGGCGCGGCTCCAGGAGAAAACCTACGCCACCGGGGAGGCGCTCCGGCTGTGAGGGCCGTTACGGCCGGGCGCTTAGGCTGGTGCGCATGCACTCGGAACCACGTTCTGGACGGCTGGCCGCGTGGGGGAACGCCCTGTTGGCCGGATTGGCGTCGCCGGACGACGCCGCGCTCGCCGTCGTCGGCGACGACGCGGTGCACCGCGTGGCGGGGCTGCCGGACGAGCCGGGCCCGGTGGGGCTGACGCTGGCGCTGGGGCGGCTGCGCGGGCTCGGGGTCGCGGGCTACCGGGTGGCGCTGCCCGCGCCGGGCCATCCGCTGGGGCTGAGCGGGCCGCCGGAGTTCAACGCGCGTGCGCTGGAGGCGGAGGAGGCGGTGGTCGCCGCGGGGGCGCCGTACGGGCTGGTGCCCGAGGTCACGTCGGTGGGTCCCGAGGGGGACGAACACGTGGAGGTGGTCTGGCACTGCCTGCCGGTGCGGGAGGCGCCCCCTGCGGACGTACCGTCGCTCGCGGAGGCCGAGCGCGAACTCGCGGAGGCGCTGCGGGAGGCGACGGAGGTGCTCTCGCGGCTTGACGTGGCGGCGTCGGGTCCGGTGGCCGAGGCCGCGCTGGACGCCTACCGCTCCCGGGCGTCCCATGACACCTCGCTGCTCGCGCCCGGCTACCCGGCGCGGGCCGCGCGGGTACTCGAACTGGCGCGGCGGGTGGCGCTGATGGTGGCGCTCGCGCACGAGACGGGTGACGGCGCCGCGGTGAGCGCGTCGGCGATGGCGGCGCGGGTGTCCGCGCTGCGGCCGGTGGAGCGGGTGGCGCGGCGCGCGCAGGTCGCGTCGTACAACGCGTACGTGGAGGAACGGGAGCGGCGGTAGCCGCCGCGCTGCTGTCGCGGGGTGCCGAGCGCCGTCCGCCGGGCTGCGGGCGTCGTGCCGATACGTGCGGCGAGTGCCGTGACGTACGGGTACGGCGAAAGCCCTCCAGGCCGGCGGGGCGCTGGAGGGCGGGGCCTGGGGCCGTCGGGCGGGGGTGGGGGTTCCCGGGGGCGGCGCCCTGGGGTGGGTCAGAAGGTGACGCCGTGGTTGCCGAAGGCCGGGTTGAGCAGGCCGAGCACGTTGACGGTGTTGCCGACCACGTCGACCGGGATGTTCACCGGCGCCTGGATGACGTTGCCCGAGGCGACACCCGGGTAGTCGACGGCCTCGCCCGAAGCCTGGGCGTGGGCGGCGGGCGCGTGGGCGCCCGTCCCGCTCGCGGACGCGGCGCCCACGCCCACGCCCACGCCCACGCCCACGCCCACGCCCACGCCCACGCCCGCGCCCGCGCCCGCGGCGATGCCGCCGGCGATCATGGTGTGCGCGGCGGCCCTCTTCAGGTTCTTCATCTCGGGACTCCCCCTTTGTGGTCCGCGGCGCTGCGCCGCGGACCACACGGAGAACGCCCCACCGGTCATACGGATAGCAGACCGAGTGACATGCACCCGACAGTAAGAATCTCTGATCAGCGGCTGACGCCGTGGCGGACCGCCCAGAGCGCGGCCTGGGTGCGGTCGGCGAGGTCGAGCTTCATGAGGATGTTGGAGACATGGGTCTTCACCGTCTTCTCCGAGAGCACCAGCGCCCGCGCGATCTCGCGGTTGGAACGGCCGTCCGCGATCAGCGCCAGCACCTCGCGCTCGCGCTCCGTCAGGGAGGTGCCCCTGCCCTGCCCGGACGCCGGGTCGTCCTGCGCGAGCAGCGCCCGCGCCACCTCGGGCTGGAGCAGCACGTGCCCGGCGTGCACCGAGCGGATCGCGTCGGCGAGCGCCTCGGGGTCGATGTCCTTGTAGACGTAGCCCGCCGCCCCCGCGCGCAGCGCCGGCACGACGGTGCGCTGCTCGGTGAAGCTGGTCACGACGAGCACCCTCGCGGGGTTGTCGAGCTCGCGGAGCTTGCGCAGCGCGTCGATGCCGTCGCTGCCCGGCATCTTGATGTCCATCAGGACCACGTCGGGGCGGAGTTCCTCGGTGCGGGCGACGCCCTCATCGCCGTCGCCCGCCTCGCCGACGACCGCGATGTCGTCCTGGATCTCCAGGAACGTGCGCAGGCCGCGCCGTACGACCTGGTGGTCGTCGACGAGCAGCACGCGGATCGGGTCAGCCACCGGGCACCTCCATGGTGATCGTGGTGCCCTGGCCGGGCGCCGATGTGACGGTGAGCGTGCCGCCGACGCCGCTCGCGCGGTCGCGCATGGACACCAGGCCGAGGTGGCGGCCCGCCCGGCGGACGGCGCTCGGATCGAAGCCCCTGCCGTCGTCCCTGACGCGCAGGAAGGCGCCGGCGCCCCGCCGGCCGAGTTCGACGCCTACACGGCTCGCGCCGGAGTGGCGCAGGGCGTTGTGCAGTGCCTCCTGCGCGACCCGAAGCAGCGCCTCCTCCTGTGCGGCCGGCAGGGCCCTGAGACGGGGGGCGTCGAGGGTGACCCGGGCGGAGTGCGCCCGGTCCAGGACCCGGACCTGGGTGCGGAGGGTGTTGACAAGGCCGTCCTCGGCGAGGGCCGCGGGCCGCAGCTCGATCACGGCGGCGCCGAGTTCGTCGGCCGCCTCCGCCGCGAGCGCGGCGACCTGCTGGAGCTCGTCCTTGGCGCGCACCGGGTCGCGGTCGACGAGCTTCGCCACGGCCTGCGCGGTGAGCCGCAGCGAGAACAGCTTCTGGCTGACGGCGTCGTGCAGCTCGTGCGCGAGGCGCGAGCGCTCCTCGGCGATGGTCAGTTCACGGCTGCGCTCGTACAGGCGCGCATTGGTCAGGGCGATCGCGGCGTGCTGGGCGAGGATCGAGAGGAGTTCCTCGTCCTCCTCCGTGAAGCCGCAGACCTTGGTCCCGCCGGGGCCCCGGCCCAGGCAGCGTTTATTGGCGAGGAAGAGGGCGGCGAGGGTCTCGTCGCCGTCCCTGACGGGCAGGCCGAGGAAGTCGGAGAGCTCGGGGTGGGTGCGCGGCCAGCCGCCGAAGCGCGGGTCCTCGCGCACGTCGGCGAGGCGCTCCGCCTTCTCGTCGTGGAGCATCGCGGCGAGGACGCCGTGCTGCCTCGGCAGGGGGCCGATGGCCCGCCACTGCTCCTCGCTCACCCCGTCCACGACGAACTGGGCGAAGCCACCGTGGTCGTCGGGGACGCCGAGGGCCGCGTACTCCGCGTCGAGCAGTTCCCTGGCCGAGACGACGATCGTCTGGAGGACGTCCCGTACTTCCAGGTGCCTGCTCATGGCGAGGAGCGCGGTGCTCACGGCGGCGAGGCCGGAGCCCGTGGGGCCCGTGCTGGCGGTCATGTGTTCACCGTACCGGCGGGCCGCGCTGCGCGTATCGGACCCGGGGCCCGCCGGGCGGGGGCCCTGCGGCCTAGGCCGGAATGCCCGCGGGCGCGGGCCCCGGCGACCGAGGCGGGGGCCGTTCGTCCCTTCTTACCGTGGCGGCGTCGCCCGGGCCCCGCCGACGGCAGGGCGGGCGGGCGCCGGCCGGCACAGGTCCGCGGGCGCGCTGCGCGGGTCCGCAGGGACAAGCGCTCACAGCACAGATCACAGGGACTAAAGGGACAGGAGCTGACGGAGATGCCGGTAGCGGTGGTCACAGGCGGTTCGAAGGGGCTCGGGCGCGCCTTGGCGGCGGGGCTCGCCGAGCGGGGCTGGGACCTGGTACTGGGGGCGCGTACGGACTCCGTGCTTGAGGAGTCGGCCGCGGCGGCGCGCCGGTACGGGACGCGGGTGGCGGCGGTCGTGGGCGATGTGCGGGACGCGGCGCACCGTCGGGAGCTGGTGGCGGCCGCGGGCCGGTTCGGCGGGCTCGACCTGCTGGTGAGCAACGCCAGCGCGCTGGGAGCCGAGCCGCTCGTGCCGCTTGCGCGGCTGCCGCTCGACGGGTTCAGGGCGGCGCTGGAGACCAACGCGGTGGCGGCGCTCGGCCTGGTGCAGGAGGCGCTGCCGCTGCTGCGGGCGAGCGGCCGGGGCGCGGTGGTCGCGGTGAGCTCGGACGCGGCAGCGGAGGCGTACGGGACATGGGGCGGGTACGGGGCGTCGAAGGCGGCGCTCGACCACCTGGCCGCGGTGCTCGCGGTGGAGGAGCCGGATCTCCGGGTGTGGTCGGTGGATCCGGGCGACATGGCGACCGACCTGTACGCGGCGGCGGTGCCCGGCGACTCCGAGCCGCGGCCGGAGCCCGGGACGGTGGTGCCGGGGTTCCTTGCCCTGGTGGAGCGGCGGCCGGCGAGCGGCAGGTACGCGGCGGCCGACCTGGTGGCCGGGCGGTGAGCGCGACGGCGCTTGACGCGCTGCGGGTGCCGGACGGGCTGTCGGCGCGGCTGCCGGCGGAGCAGCGCGGGGCGGGCAGGGACGATGTGCGCCTGCTGGTGTCGCGGGGCACGGACGTGACGCACCGGGCCTTCCACGACCTGCCGTGCCTGCTGCGGGCCGGGGACGTGCTCGTCGTCAACACGTCGGTGACGCTGCCCGCCGCGGTCGGCGGGCGGATCGGTGACGAGTCGGGCGGCGAGCCTGTGGTGGTGCACTTCTCGACCCGCGGCGACGACGGCCGGTGGGCGGTGGAGCTGCGGGCGCCCGCGTCGGCCGGGACGACGGGGCCGCGGCCCGGCTCACCGGCCGGCGCGGTGGTGCGGCTGCCCGGCGGGGCGCGCGCGGTGTGCGAGGAGCCGCTCGACCCGGCGGGGGCGCGGCTGTGGTGGGCGCGGGTGCTCGGCGCTCCCGGCGGCGGGCGGCCGGCCGACGTGCCGGGGCTGCTGCGCGGGTACGGGCGGCCGATCCGGTACGGGTACACGGCGCGCGACCAGGCGCTCGACGCGTACCAGACGGTGTTCGCGCTGCCCGAGCCGGACGGCTCCGGCTCTGCGGAGATGCCGAGCGCGGAGCGTCCCTTCACGGCGGAGACGGTGGCGGCGCTGGTGCGGCGAGGCGTGCAGTTCGCGCCGCTCACGCTGCACACGGGGGTGGCGTCTGCCGAGGCGCACGAGCCGCCGTACCCGGAGCGGTTCTCGGTGCCGGGGACGACGGCGCGCCTGGTGAACGCGGCGCGTGCGGGCGGCGGCGCGGTGGTGGCGGTGGGCACGACGGCGGTGCGGGCGCTGGAGTCGGCCGCGGACGGGCGCGGTGTGGTGCGGGCGGCGGCCGGGTGGACGGACCTGGTGGTGACGCCGCGGCGCGGGGTGCGGGCGGTGGACGGGCTGCTGACCGGGCTGCACGAGCCCAGGGCGTCCCACCTGCTGATGCTGGAGGCGGTCGCGGGCCGGGACGCACTGGTGCGCGCGTACGGCGAGGCGCTCAACGAGCGGTACCTGTGGCATGAGTTCGGGGATGTGCACCTGCTGCTCAGGTAGCTGAAAACCGCTCACCCTGTGCGTTGCATGTGCAACTTCTAGTGAGATCGAGGGGGGTCCCGTGTGAGGCCCGGCATAGGACACACATCACTTACGAAGGGGATTAGTCGACAAATAGACACCCAATAAGTCGAGGTAAGGCAGGTCAAGGGGGGCGATTCGGGCGCCCCTTTATCCGTCGCTCACGACTATCCGGGGTCGTACGTCACACCTTTGCCTCGGGATTTTGCGGCCGCTAACAATTGCCGACGTCGCCGCCGAGCAGGCAGCTGGCCGCCCGGCCTCCGCGACTCCCCGATCCCGAAGAGGTACGTCTCTATGTCCGCGTCACGCACCCCTGCCTTCCGTCTCAACCTGTCCCGCAAGGTCACCATCGCCGCCACCATGGGCGCGATCGGTGCCGGGTCCCTGGCCTTCGCCGCGGCCCCGGGGCACGACTCGGCAGCTGCTGCGTCTCCGGCCCGCACCGTGGCTGCCGCCCCGGTCGCCTGGTCCGGCAGCGAGCAGGCAACGGCCCTGCACGCGAGCATCGCCAAGCAGCAGATAACCGCCCAGAGCGCCGCCAAGGCGCAGGCCGCCGCGTTCACCAAGGCCGCCAACAAGGCGAAGGACGACGAAGCCGCCAAGGCGAAGGCCGCCAAGGAGCACGCCGCGGCCAAGGCCAAGGCGAAGGCCGCCAAGGTCAAGGCCGCCAAGGCCGCGAAGGCCCAGGCCGCGGCGAAGAAGGCCGCGGCCGCCAAGGGCAGGGCCGCGAAGCCGGCCTACGCCAACAACCTGAACGGCTGGATCCGCGAGTCCCTGTCGATCATGAAGAAGCACCACATCCCGGGCTCGTACAGCGGCATCTACCGCAACGTGATCCGCGAGTCCTCCGGCAACCCGAAGGCGATCAACCTCTGGGACATCAACGCCCAGAAGGGGATCCCGTCGAAGGGCCTGCTCCAGGTCATCCCGCCGACGTTCGCGAGCTACCACGTCACCGGCACGCCGAACAACATCTACGACCCGGTGGCCAACATCGTGGCCGCGTGCAACTACGCAGCGGACAAGTACGGCTCCATGGACAACGTCGACAGCGCCTACTGATCCGGGCCGCCAGGTCCGGCGGCGCGACCGGTGCGCGGACGGGCCGGAGGGCGGCGCCCCGTACGCGCGGGCGCCGCCCTCCGGCCCTGGCCTTCCCCGTGGGACCGCGGGCCCTCGGTCCCACGGGCTCCGGGCCGAAGGTCCCGGCCGGAGCGCGGAGCCGGGCTACTTGCGCATGACCTCCGGCTCGTGCCGGCGCAGCAGTCTGGCCACCACGAACACGCAGACCGCGGCGAGCAGCAGCTGCACACCGACGTCGGTCGCCCACTGGGACGCCTCGTGCGCCCACAGGCCGTCGAGGTGTGTGGGGTCGTCCTTGTCGAAGGGCGGCATCAGGTGCGAGAGGTCGAGCGTCGTGCCCGCGGCGGCGACCCCCCAGCGGGCGGGCATCAGCCAGGCGAACTGTTCGAGGCCGGGGGTCCCGAAGACCTGGAACAGGATGCCGGTGAAGACCACCTGCACGATGGCGAACATCACCAGCAGCGGCATGGTCTTCTCCGCCGTCTTCACCAGCGAGGAGATGACCAGGCCCACCATCATCGAGGTCAGGCCGAGCGCGATCACCGCGAGGCAGATCTCGGCCGCCGGCGGCATGAACAGGCCCTCTTTCGGCATGGGCCGGGTGGAGAAGCCGATGCCGCAGATGATGACGCCCTGGAGCGCGGTGATCAGCCCCAGCACGATCACCTTGGACATCAGGTAGGCGGAGCGTGACAGGCCGGTGGCCCGTTCCCGCTCGTAGATCACCCGCTCCTTGATCAGTTCGCGTACGGAGTTGGCCGCGCCGGAGAAGCACATGCCGACCGCGAGGATCAGGGTGATCGTGCCGGCCGCGCTGTTGAACGCGTGGTGGGCGTCCGGCCGACCGAGCCCGAACTCCGCCGGGATGACGAGGCTGACCACGCCGAGCACCGCGGGCAGCGCCACCATGAGGATCATGAAGCCGCGGTCGGACGCGATCACCGACACGTAGCGGCGCATCAGCGTCATCAGCTGGGCGCCCCAGCTCTGCGGCTTCGGCGGCCGCACCTGCTGGACCGACGGCATGTCCACGGCCTGCGGGGCGACCGAGTCGAGGTCGGCCGCGTACAGCTGGTAGTGCTGGGAGCCGCGCCACCGGCCGGCCCAGTCGTACTCACGGTAGTTCTCGAACGCGGAGAACACGTCGGCCCAGGTGGAGTAGCCGAAGAAGTTGAGCGCCTCCTCCGGGGGGCCGAAGTAGGCGACGGAGCCGCCGGGCGCCATCACCAGCAGCTTGTCGCACAGGGCGAGTTCGGCCACGGAGTGGGTGACGACGAGGACCGTGCGGCCGTCGTCCGCGAGGCCGCGCAGGAGCTGCATCACATCGCGGTCCATGCCCGGGTCGAGGCCCGACGTGGGCTCGTCGAGGAAGATCAGCGACGGCTTGGTCAGCAGTTCGAGGGCGACGGAGACGCGCTTGCGCTGGCCGCCCGAGAGGGAGCTGACCTTCTTCTCCTTGTGCGCGTCGAGCTTCAGCTCGCGCAGCACCTCGTCGATGCGCGCCGCGCGCTCGGCCTCCGCGGTGTCGCCGGGGAAGCGGAGCTTCGCCGCGTACTTCAGCGCCTTCTTGACAGTGAGTTCCTTGTGCAGGATGTCGTCCTGCGGGACCAGGCCGATGCGCTGGCGCAGCTCGGCGAACTGCCTGTAGAGGTTCCTGTTGTCGTAGAGGACATCGCCCTCGTCGGCCGGACGGTAGCCGGTGAGCGCCTTCAGCAGCGTCGACTTGCCCGACCCCGAGGGGCCGATGACGCCGACGAGGGACTTCTCCGGGACCCCGAAGGAGACGTCCCTCAGGATCTGCTTGCCACCGTCCACGGTGACCGTCAGGTGGCGCGCGGAGAACGACACCTCGCCGGTGTCGACGAACTCCTCAAGGCGGTCGCCGACCAGGCGGAACGCCGAGTGGCCCACACCGACGACGTCGCCCTGGCCGATCGGGACCGTGCCGGACTTCGCGATGCGCTCCCCGTTGACGTACGTGCCGTTGTGCGAACCGAGGTCGTGGATCTCGAAGCGGCCGTCCGGTGTGGCGGTGAACTCGGCGTGCAGCCGGGAGACCTGGAGGTCGGAGACGACCAGCTCGTTCTCCAGGGCGCGGCCGATCCGCATCACGCGCCCCAGCGACACCTGGTGGAAGGTCGTCGGGTTGCGGTCGGCGGGCGCGGGCGCGGCGTCGGCGGGCGCGGCCTCGCGCTGGTGCGGCGGCTGGTGGTGCGGCGGCGGCTGCCGGGCCGGCGCGGCGGCGGTCTGCGCGACGGCGGTCTGGGCGCCCGCGGCCTGGGTACCCGCGGCGGCGACCGGCTGCGCCGCCGCGCTCAGGCTCACCAGCGGGCCGTCGGTGGGGTTCCCGAGGTGTACGGCGCTGCCGGGGCCGACTTCCAGGCTCTGTACGCGCTGCCCCCGCGCGTAGGTGCCGTTGGTGCTGCCGTGGTCCTCGATGACCCAACTCCGGCCGTTCCAGCTGAGGGTGGCGTGCCGCCACGAGACCCGGGCGTCGTCGAGGACGAGGTCGCCCTGCGGGTCCCTGCCCAGGGTGTAGGACCTGGACGGATCGAGGTGCCAGGTCCTTCCGTTCAGTTCCAGTACGAGTTCAGGCACTCCATGCCCCATGTGGTTTCCCCCGAAGTGCCCCGGGTCCGAGAAGCCCGGGGACGGCGAACATCGTGGGGAACTATTTCAGGCCGGGAGCCGTCCCGGAAAGCCGGGTACCGGCAATACCCGCGATGCGGACGCAACCGGCACAGACCGGCGACCGCCCGTGGACATCCCGCCCCGCCCTCTCCCCGGCGGACTGCGCCGCTTTCCCGCCACGCCCGCGACGCCCGCGACGCCCGGCAGACCGGGCCGGGCCGGCCGCAGGGCCGTGTACCCGCGTTTTCGCGCCGCGCGCGGGCCATTCGCGCCGCGCGGGGCCAGCGGGGCCCGGGGGCCTCCGGGCGCCCGGAGGGGCGCGTCCGCTGGGCGGGACGGCGGTCCCGGGGCGGGCGCATGCCCGATACGGTGGGTACACCATGAGCGCTTTGGAGCCCCCGCAGCCCCCGGCGACCAACGAGTCGTCCGGCGGCCTCCGCACACTTCTCGTCAAGATCTTCGGGAAGGACCGTCCCGGCATCACGGCGGGACTCTTCGACACACTCGCCGCGTACGCCGTGGATGTGATCGACATCGAGCAGGTCGTCACCCGCGGCCGCATCGTGCTGTGCGCCCTGATCACCGCGCCCGCGTACGCGGGCGCCACCGACGGCGAGCTGCGCGCGACGGTGCACAGCTGGGCGGAGTCGCTGGACCTCGCGGCCGAGATCATCTCCGGTACGGGCGACAACAAGCCGCGCGGCAGCGGCCGTTCCCATGTCACGGTGCTCGGCAACCCGCTGACCGCCGAGTCCACCGCGGCCATAGCGGCCAGCATCACCGGGACGGGCGGCAACATCGACCGGATCTTCCGGCTGGCGAAGTACCCGGTGACCGCCGTCGAGTTCGCCGTGTCCGGCGTGGCGACCGAGCCGCTGCGCACCGCGCTCGCCACGGCGGCCGCGGACATCGGGGTGGACGTGGCGGTGGTGTCCGCGGGGCTCCAGCGCAGGGCGCGGCGGCTCGTGGTGATGGACGTCGACTCCACGCTGATCCAGGACGAGGTGATCGAGCTGTTCGCCGCGCACGCCGGCTGCGAGGCCGAGGTCGCGGCGGTCACGGCCAGGGCGATGCGAGGCGAGCTGGACTTCGAGCAGTCGCTGCACGAACGGGTGGCGCTGCTCGCGGGGCTCGACGCGTCGGTGGTGGAGAAGGTGCGCGCGGATGTCCGGCTGACGCCGGGCGCGCGCACGCTGATCCGTACACTGAAGCGGCTCGGCTACCAGGTCGGTGTGGTCTCCGGCGGCTTCACGCAGGTCACGGACGCGCTGCGGGAGCGGCTCGGCCTGGACTTCGCCGCGGCGAACACACTGGAGATCGTGGACGGTGTGCTGACCGGCCGGGTCGTGGGCGAGGTGGTGGACCGCGCGGGCAAGGCGCGGCTGCTGCGGTCGTTCGCCGAGCAGGCAGGGGTGCCGCTGGCGCAGACGGTGGCGATCGGTGACGGCGCCAACGACCTGGACATGCTCAACACAGCGGGTCTCGGTGTCGCCTTCAACGCGAAGCCGCTGGTCAGGGCGGCTGCGCATACGGCGGTCAATGTGCCCTTCCTCGACACCGTGCTGTATCTGCTGGGCATCACCCGCGACGAGGTCGACGAGGTGGAGGACGCCGAGACCGCGGAGCTCGTCTGAGTGGTGCCCCGCGAGGGGCGTGCCCGGGGCCGCCGCGGCGGCCCCGGGCACGCAGGGGTCAGTCGTGCGGGGCCCAGTACTCCAGCAGGCGGCCGACGCCGTGCTCGACGCTTTTCCAGCTGCCCTCGAAGCCCACGACGGCGAAGGCAGCGGTGGGGAAGGCGCCTTGCGTCATCCGGGCCAGCGAGTCGCCCTCGGCTCCGGCGGAGAGGGCGTCCGCGAGGGCGTGCATCCCGGGGTTGTGCCCGATCAGGAGGAGATCGGCGACCTCGTCCGGTGTCTCGTTCACCAGGGCGATGAGGTCGCCGAGCGAGGCCTCGTACAACCGCTCCTCGTAGACCGTCCTGGGGCGGTGCGGCAGCTCGTGCACCGCGATCTTCCAGGTCTCCCGGGTGCGCACGGCGGTGGAGCAGAGCGCGAGGTCGAAACCGATGCCGGTGTCGGCCAGTCTGCGGCCACTCGTGGCGGCCTCCGTGCGGCCGCGCTCGGCCAGCGGCCGCTCGTGGTCGGACACCTGCGGCCAGTCGGCCTTCGCATGCCTGAGGAGGACGATCCTGCGGGGTGTGTCGACGCTCATGCCACCCAGCTTCGCACGAAATGCGCCCCCGGGCGCAGGGTGTTGGTGTCTCCGCCGCCATCGCCCCTCCGGGCGGCCGACGCGGCCTCGCGGACGCTCCCTAGCCGAGGAGCGTGAGCCGCATTCCGCGCACGAGGTGGGCGAGGGCGTCGCCGCTCGCGGCGTGGGCCTCGGAGGGGCCCGCCGCTATCAGCAGGGCGAAGAAGGCGAGGGCCGGGAGGACCACCGCCCACCAGGGCAGCCGGGGCCCGGACGCGGTCGCGCCGCGCGGGTGGGACGGGCTCGGCACCGACATGACCGCCTCCAGAGGTCTCGCTGCTCAGCACGTGCTGTCACGGAAGAACCTACGGAGCGCGGGGCGGCTTTCCCATCCGGTGATCCACCCATCTGACCCTGACACCTGCCCCCTAGGGGTCAGGGGGCCGGCCCCACCACGGGCCGGGTCAGCGGGACCCGCGGGTCACGGCGAGGCGATCGACGCGATGACGCCGATGATCACGAGGATGCCGATGATCGCGCCGAAGACGTAGAGCAGCTTGCGCTGCCCGTTCTGGGGTGAGGGTTCCAGGACTGGCATGGGCTCAGTGTCCCACCCCGGTCTCCTGCTCGATCGTCCGGTCCCGCCCGGCCGACCAGCCCACCGCCATCTGCGGCAGCAGCAGGGCCGCCATCAGCGCGAGCGGCCAGGTCCAGCCGCCGGTGTGCTGGTAGAGCACGCCCACGAGCAGCGGGCCGGGGATCGACAGGAGGTATCCGGTGCTCTGGCTGAACGCCGAAAGCCTGACCACGCCCGCGCCCGTGCTGGAGCGCATGCCGATCATGGTCAGGGCGAGCGGGAACGAGCAGTTGGAGATCCCGAGCAGGACGGCCCACACCCAGGCGCCGCCCACGGGAGCCGCGTAGAGGCCCCCGATGGCGACGAGGCCGCAGACGCCGAGGCCGACGACGATCGGGCCCTGGTGGCTGACGCGTGCGGCAAGGCCCGGTATGGCGAACGCCAGCGGGACGCCCATCACCATGATCACCGCGAGGAGCACCCCCGCGGTGTCGGCGGAGATGCCCGCGTCCCTGAAGCGCTGGGACATCCATCCCATGGTGATGTACGCGCCGGTGGCCTGGAGGCCGAAGAAGACGGCGAGCGACCAGGCGGTACGGCTGCGCAGCAGGCCCGGTCCGCCGGGGGCCGCTCCCCCCGCGCCCTCCCGCACGGCCTCGGGGGACGCGCTCGCAGCGGCCCCCGCGCCGTCGCAGGCCTTCGCGCCCCCGGAGGCCCCCGCGCCCCGGGGCGCCCTCGCGCGCACCGGGCGCGCGGTCGCCTCGCCCGTGCGCTCCTCGAAGCCGCTGCGGTCCCGCACCAGCGCGAGCCACGGCAGCAGCGCGAGCGCGCCGAGCACCGCCCAGGCGGCGAGGCCGGTGCGCCAGCTGCCGCCCAGCGCGTCCGTCAACGGGACCGCCGCCGCGGCGGCAGCCGCCGTGCCGAGCGAGACCGCCATCGAGTAGAGGCCGGTCATGGTGCCGACGCGGTCGGGGAAGTACCGCTTGACGATCACCGGCATCAGGACGTTGCAGACGGCGATTCCGGCCAGCGCGAGCGCGCTCGCCAGCAGGAACGGCGCGGTGCTCGCGACGTACGGCCGGATCAGCAGTCCGGCGGTGACGGCGGCGAGGCCGGCGCAGACGACCGCGCCAGGCCCGAGGCGGCGTGCCAGCCGGGGCGCGGCGAAGCCGAAGGCCGCGAAGCAGAGCGGGGGCACCGAGGTCAGCACCCCGGCGACGCTGCCGCTCATGTGGAGTCCGTCGCGCACCTCCTCAAGGAGGGCGCCGAGGCTGCCGATGGCCGGGCGGAGGTTGAGGGCGGCCAGGAACATGCTGACCGCGACGAACGGCGACACCCACCGGGCGCGGCCCGCCGCGGGGCGGGCGCCCGACGCCGCGGGGTCCACGGCGAGGGAGCCCGCGGCCTCCACGCTCTCCCCCGCTGCGATGTCGGCGGCCAGGCGGGTCTCGACGGCCCGTGCGGTCGCCCGGGTGGTGGTCCGTGGGGGCGGGTTCCGATCGTCCTTCATGGAACTATCATAGAATCATGGGATGATTGGTTGTCGACGTCGACGGTGTTACGTCGCCCCCGTCATCCGCGTTGTCCGCGCCATCCCCGTCGCCGTCCGTGTCAACCGTGGTGTCCGTGTCACCCATGGGGTCCACGGGGCGGTTGACCAGCCGCCGTCCCTACCGCCCCCGGCCCGGGCCACCGGTCCTGGGACATCCGGCAGAAACGAGGAACCCATGCCGCTGTCGGCCCCCCGGCGGTCCGCCCTGTCCGACCAGGTGATCGCTCAGCTGCGGAACCAGATCACCTCGGGCGAGTGGCCTGTCGGCACGCGTGTACCGACAGAACCGGAGCTGGCCGAGCAGCTGGGCGTGGCCCGCAACACCGTCCGCGAGGCCGTGCGCGCGCTCGCCCACAACGGGCTGCTCGACATCCGGCAGGGCTCCGGCACGTACGTCGTCGCGACCAGCGAACTCGCCGGGGTGATGCACCGCAGGTTCGCCGGAGCCGACGCGCGCAGCGTCGCTGAGGTCCGCGCCACGCTGGAGTCCTCGGCGGCCCGCCTCGCGGCGGCCCGCCGCACGGAACGCGACCTGCGCCAGCTCGACGTGCTGCTGGAACGGCGGGCCGACGCCTGGCACGCGGCGGACGTGGAGGCGTTCGTCGCCGCCGACAGCGCCCTGCACCTGGCGGTGGTGTCCGCGGCACACAACGAGGTGCTGACGGCGCTCTACGCGGACCTCGGCGACGTGGTGCGCGAGGCTCTGCGGGACCAGGTCAGCGGCGCGCCCCCGGAGGAGGGGCTGATGGACCACCGCAGGCTGGTGGACGCGGGGCGCGCGGGGGACGGGGAGCCGGCGGCGGCCGAGGCCGCGGGGCACGCGCTCAGCTGCCCGCCGGCGGGCGCGCGGGCGTGAGCGGGCCGTGCGCGGCGCGCGGGTGCCGCGCGGGCACGGGTTCGTGGGTGATCCACACCGCCGCGATCCGCTGCCAGCACCGCTCGGTGAGCCTGGCGTAGCCCGCGGGCGGGATGTCGGCGGGCGCGCTGTCCGCGTCGACGTCCCACCACCGTGCGCACTCGACGTGCAGCCGCACCCGGTCGGCCGCGGGGTCGGGGTTGTGGCAGTCGGCGACGGCGTGCGAGCCGGCTGTCCGCGTCCTGCACGTGGCGCGCCCCGCGCCGTCCGCGGCCACCGGGGCGGCGGCCGGCGCCGCGGCCCCCGCGCCTGACGTCCTCGCGGGCCCCTGCGGCTGGGCCCGCTGGGCGGCCGTGAGGCCCGCGGCGAGGAGTACGGCCGTGGTGAGCGCTGCTGTCCCGCGGTGGTGAACACGCATGAAGCCCGGCACCTCCTGCCCGCCCCCGAGCGGAAGGACCAACCCGTCGGGTCAAGTCTGCGGGCAGGTGCCGGGCTTTTCGACTCGGACGGTCACGGCCCGTGAGGGAACGCGTGACCGTCCGTGCGCGAGGCGCCGTCCAAGGGGTGCCGGTGTCAGGCGCCCATCATGTGCACGCCGCCGTCGACGTGGACGATCTCACCGGTCGTGCGGGGGAAGAAGTCCGACAGGAGCGCGACGACGCCGCGGCCCGCGGGCTCCGGGTCGGAGAGCTCCCAGCCGATGGGGGCGCGGTGGTTCCAGACGTCCGCGAGCTCGCTGAAACCGGGGATGGACTTGGCGGCCATCGAGCCGAGGGGCCCCGCCGAGATCAGGTTGCAGCGGATGTTCTTCCGGCCGAGGTCGCGGGCCAGGTAGCGGCTCGTGGACTCCAGGGCGGCCTTGGCGACGCCCATCCAGTCGTACTTGGGCCAGGCGGTCTGCGCGTCGAAGGTGAGGCCGACGACCGAGCCGCCGCGCTGCTCCATGAGCGGCAGGCAGGCCATGGTGAGGGACTTCAGCGAGTACGCGGAGACGTGCACGGCCGTGGCGACGTCGTCCCAGCCCGCCTCCAGGAAGTTGAAGACGCCCTGCGGGCCGAACGCGATGGAGTGCACCACGCCGTCGAGGCCCGCGTCCGCGCCGAGGTGCTCGCGCACCCGGCCCTCCAGGCCGTCCAGGTGCTCCTGGTTGGTGACGTCGAGCTCGATGACGGGGGCGGGCTTGGGCAGCCGCTTGGCGATGCGCTCGACGAGGGAGAGCCGGCCGAAGCCGGTGAGGATGACCTCGGCGCCCTCCTCCTGCGCCACCTTGGCGGCGTGGAAGGCGATCGACGAGTCGGTGAGCACCCCGGTCACGAGGATGCGCTTGCCGGCGAGGATTCCGCTCATGTGATCAGTGACCCATGCCCAATCCGCCGTCAACGGGAATGACGGCTCCAGTGATGTACGAGGCGTCGTCGGAGGCGAGGAAGCGGACCGTGGCCGCGATCTCGTCCGCCGTGCCGAAGCGCTTGAGCGGCACCTTGTCCAGGGCCGCCTCGCGCTGCTCCTCGGCAAGTACAGCCGTCATGTCCGACTGCACCCAGCCGGGCGCCACGACGTTGAAGGTGATGTTCCGCGAGCCGAGTTCGCGCGCGAGGGACCGGGCGAACCCGACAAGGCCCGCCTTGGAGGCGGCGTAGTTGGCCTGGCCCGGGTTGCCCATCAGGCCGACGACGGAGGAGACCAGCACGACGCGGCCCTTCTTGGCCCGCAGCATGCCCCGGTTGGCGCGCTTGACGACGCGGAACGCGCCGGTGAGGTTGGTGTCGAGGACGGACGTGAAGTCCTCCTCCGACATGCGCATCAGCAACTGGTCCTTGGTGATGCCCGCGTTGGCGACCAGCACCTCGACGGGACCGTGCTTCTCCTCGATCTCCTTGTACGCCTGCTCCACCTGCCCGGCGTCGGTGATGTCGCAGCGCACCGGCAGGACGCCGAGCGAGGTCAGCTCCTCGGGCGGCTCGCCCGAGCGGCAGGTGATGGCGACCTTGTCGCCTGCTGCCGCGAAGGCGCGGGCGATGGCGAGGCCGATGCCCCGGTTTCCTCCGGTGACGAGAACCGAGCGGCTCAACGGATCACCCTTTCCCTAGCGTGTGCATACTCCGGAAACCTACCGGTAGCGCCGTCACCGGCGGGGATCGCCCCCCGACAGGGCCGTACGACCCGCACTGTCGGGTCCCTACAGTTTCCGCCAGAACGGAAGGCGGCAGCGGGCGGCAGCGGGCCGGCCGCCCGTGGTTCACTGCCGGTTGACCACGAGGTGCCGAGGTTGAGGAGTGGCCGCTGTGGGCCATGAGGTAGATCAGTCCTTCCTTGAGCTGCCGCTGCGGGCGCTCGCCGACGCCGCGCTCGCGCGGGCGCGGGCGCTCGGCGCCGAGCACGCCGACTTCCGCTTCGAGCGGGTGCGGTACGCGTCGTGGCGGTTGCGGGACGCGAAGGCCGCCGGGTCGTCCGACAGCACGGACCTGGGGTACGCGGTGCGGGTGGTGCACGGCGGCGCGTGGGGCTTCGCCTCGGGCGTGGACCGCACGATGGACGCGGCGGCGCGTGTCGCGTCGCAGGCCGTGGCGATGGCGAAGCTGTCGGCGCGGGTCATCGCCGCGTCGGGCGCGCCCGACGCGGCCGGGGGCCCGGTGGAACTGGCCGCGGAGCCGGTACATGCGGAGAAGACGTGGGTGTCGGCGTACGACGTCGACCCGTTCGAGGTGCCGGACGACGAGAAGACCGGGCTGCTCGCCGAGTGGAGCGCGCGGCTGCTGCGGGCGGACGGCGTGGCGCACGTGGACGCGTCGCTGATGACGGTCCACGAGAACAAGTTCTACGCGGACACCGCGGGCACGGTCACCACCCAGCAGCGTGTGCGGCTGCACCCGGTGCTGACCGCCGTGGCGGTCAACGGCGAGAGCGGCGAGTTCGACTCGATGCGCACGCTGGCGCCGCCCGCGGGGCGCGGCTTCGAGTACCTGACGGGCACCGGCTGGGACTGGGACGGCGAGCTGGAGCGCATCCCCGGCCTGCTGGCCGAGAAGATGCGCGCGCCGAGCGTCGCCGCGGGCACGTACGACCTGGTGGTCGACCCGTCGAACCTGTGGCTCACGATCCACGAGTCGATCGGGCACGCGACGGAACTCGACCGGGCGCTCGGCTTCGAGGCGGCGTACGCGGGCACCTCCTTCGCCACCTTCGACCAACTGGGCACGCTGCGCTACGGCTCGCCCGTGATGCAGGTGACGGGCGACCGCACGGCGGAGCACGGCCTCGCCACGACCGGCTACGACGACGAGGGCGTCGAGGCCCAGTCCTGGGACCTCGTCAGGGACGGCACCCTCGTGGGCTACCAGCTGGACCGCAGGATCGCGCGGCTCGCGGGCTTCGAGCGCTCCAACGGCTGCGCGTACGCGGACTCCCCCGCGCACGTGCCGGTGCAGCGGATGGCGAACGTGTCGCTCAGGCCCGATCCGGGGGGCCTGTCGACGGAGGACCTGATCGGCGGCGTCGAGCACGGCATCTACGTGGTCGGCGACCGGTCCTGGTCGATCGACATGCAGCGCTACAACTTCCAGTTCACCGGGCAGCGCTTCTTCCGCATCGAGCACGGACGGCTCGCGGGCCAGCTGCGGGACGTGGCGTACCAGGCGACCACGACGGACTTCTGGGGCTCGATGGAGGCCGTGGGCGGCCCGCAGACGTATGTGCTGGGCGGGGCGTTCAACTGCGGCAAGGCGCAGCCGGGCCAGGTGGCCGCCGTGTCGCACGGCTGCCCCTCCGCGCTGTTCCGCGGCGTCAACATCCTCAACACCACGCAGGAGGCCGGGCGATGAGCGCCGTCAGCAAGCCGCACGAGATCGTCGAGCGGGCCCTCGCCCTGTCCACGGCGGACGGCTGCGTCGTCATCGCGGACGAGCACTCGTCGGCGAACCTGCGGTGGGCGGGCAACGCGCTGACGACGAACGGCGTGACCCGCGGCCGCACCCTCACCGTCGTCGCGACCGTGGGCGGGGCGCGCGGCGCCGCGGCGGGGGTGGTGTCGAGGTCGGCGGTGACGGCGGACGACCTGGAGCCGCTGGTGCGGGCCGCGGAGGCGGCGGCGCGCGGCGCGGAGCCGGCCGACGACGCGCGGCCGCTCGTGGACATCGCGGAGGTGTCGGACGACTTCACGGGCGCCCCGGGCGAGACCTCCTCCGCGGTCTTCGCCGACTTCGCTCCGGCGCTCGGCGAGTCCTTCGCGCGGGCCCGCGCGGGCGGTCGCGAGCTGTACGGGTTCGCCCACCACGAGCTGACCTCCACCTACCTGGGCACGTCCACGGGCGTCAGGCTCCGCTACGACCAGCCGAGCGGCACGCTGGAGCTGAACGCGAAGTCCCACGCCCGTACCCGCTCCGCGTGGGCGGGCGTCGCCACCCGCGACTTCACGGACGTCGATCCGCTGGCGCTCGACGAGGGCCTCGCGCGCCGCCTCGCCTGGGCGGGGCGGAAGGTGGAGCTGCCGGCCGGGCGGTACGAGACGCTGCTGCCGCCCACGGCCGTGGCCGACCTGCTGATCTACCAGCTGTGGTCGTCGGGTGCGCGGGACGCGGCCGAGGGCCGTACGGTCTTCGCCAGGCCGGGCGGCGGCACCCGGGTCGGCGACCGGCTCTCCGAGCTGCCGCTGACGCTGCGCAGCGACCCGGACGAGCCGGGTCTCGAGTGCGCGCCGTTCGTGATCGCGCACTCCTCGGGGGACGACGCGTCGGTCTTCGACAACGGGCTGCCGCTCTCGGCGACGAACTGGATCAGGGAGGGCCGCCTCGACCGGTTGGTCACCACCCGGCAGAGCGCGGAGCTGACGGGCCTGCCGGTCGCACCGGCCATCGGCAACCTCGTCCTCGACGGCCTGGGCGCGGGCGTCGGCGAACGGTCGCTCGACGAGATGGCGGCGGCCACGGAGCGCGGCCTGCTGCTCACGTCCCTGTGGTACATCCGCGAGGTGGATCCGGCGACGCTGCTGCTGACCGGTCTGACCAGGGACGGCGTGTATCTGGTCGAGGGCGGCGAGGTGGTCGGCGAGGTGAACAACTTCCGCTTCAACGAGTCGCCCGTCGGCCTGCTGGGCCGGGCGGTGGAGGCGGGCCGTACGGAGCGGACACTGCCGCGCGAGTGGGGCGACTGGTTCACCAGGGCCGCGATGCCCGCGCTGCGGGTGCCGGACTTCAACATGAGCTCGGTCAGCAAGGGCGTCTGAGCGGGGCGGCCCCCGGGGCTCCGGGGGCGGCGGGGCGGGCGCGCGGCCCCTCTAGACTGCTGGCGAGACCTTCCGCCCGTCCCGTGCCGCCCGCGGCGCGTGCGGGCCC
This sequence comes from Streptomyces tremellae, assembly GCF_039540215.1. Classification (NCBI taxonomy): domain Bacteria; kingdom Bacillati; phylum Actinomycetota; class Actinomycetes; order Kitasatosporales; family Streptomycetaceae; genus Streptomyces; species Streptomyces tremellae. Next base: position 60,986 of record NZ_BAABEP010000029.1, on the reverse strand, counting down.
CCTTCCACGAGGAGACATGAGCACCGTGACGGACATCGTCGACGATCTCCAGTGGCGCGGCCTGATCGCCGTGTCCACGGACGAGGACGCACTGCGCAAGGCGTTCGCGGACGGTCCCGTCACGGTCTATTGCGGCTTCGACCCGACCGCGCCCAGCATGCACCTGGGCAACCTGGTGCAGATCCTCACGGTGCGCAGGCTGCAGCAGGCGGGGCACCGCCCGCTGGCACTGGTCGGCGGGGCCACGGGGCTGATCGGGGACCCGAAGCCGACCGCGGAGCGCACGCTGAACGCGCCCGAGGTCGTCGCGGAGTGGGTGGGGCGCTTCCAGCGGCAGCTGGAGCCGTTCTTCTCCTTCGAGGGGCCGAACGCGGCGATCGTGGTCAACAACCTGGACTGGACGGCGGGGCTTTCCGCGATCGAGTTCCTGCGGGACGTCGGCAAGCACTTCCGCGTCAACAAGATGATCGCGAAGGAGGCGGTGTCGCGCCGTCTCAACTCCGACCAGGGCATCAGCTACACGGAGTTCAGCTACCAGATCCTCCAGGGGATGGACTTCCTGAAGCTGTACCAGCAGTACGGCTGCACGATGCAGACCGGCGGCAGCGACCAGTGGGGCAACCTCACGGCGGGCATCGACCTGATCCACCGGGTCGAGGGCGCGTCCGCGCACGCGCTCGCCACACCGCTGCTGACGAAGGCGGACGGCACCAAGTTCGGCAAGACCGAGGGCGGCGCCATCTGGCTCGACCCGGAGATGTACTCGCCGTACGCCTTCTACCAGTTCTGGCTGAACACGGACGACCGGGACATCTCCAGGTTCGCCCGGATCTTCAGCTTCAGGTCACGCGAGGAGCTGGAGGAGCTGGAGCGGCAGACCGAGGAGCGGCCACAGGCGCGGGCCGCGCAGCGGGCGCTCGCCGAGGAGCTGACGACACTGGTGCACGGCGCGGGGCAGTGCGCAGCGGCCGTCGCCGCGTCGAAGGCGCTGTTCGGCCAGGGCGACCTGGCCGGGCTCGACGAGGCGACGCTGCGCGCCGCGCTTGCGGAGCTGCCGTCCGCGAAGGTCGCCGCGCCGCTCTCCGTGGCGGACCTGCTCGCCGAGACGGGGCTCGCGCCGAGCAAGTCGGCCGCGCGCCGCACCGTCAAGGAGGGCGGCGCGTACGTGAACAACGAGAAGGTCGCGGACGCCGAGGCCGTACCGGGCCCTGAGGCGCTGCTGCACGGGCGGTGGCTGGTGCTGCGCCGCGGCAAGCGGAACCTGGCGGCGGTCGAGGTCACCGGGGCCTGACGGGGCGGCGGGGGCGGCCCGTGCCGCCCCCGCCGTGTGGCGCGGCCGTCCGGTCAGACGCGTTCGCGGCGGTTGCCGCGCAGGGACGCCCAGAGCATGTCGCCGACGAACACGATGAGCACGGCTCCGGCGAGTTGCAGCAGGTGGCGCGTCCAGTCGACGCCGTTGGTGTCGGCGACGCCCAGCCAGCCCGCGGCGGCGTTGCCGAGGATGCTGCCCAGGATGCCGAAGATGATCGTCAGCCAGATCGGGATGCGCTGCTTGCCCGGGATGATCGCCTTGGCGATCAGACCGAGGATCAGACCTACGACGATGACCCACAACCAGTGCATGGCGGCCTCCTCATACGGCGCGGTGCGCGGCGCAGGCCCAGTCTGCTGCCCCGACGCGGCCCGTGCACGCGGAAGGAGCCCGTCCGGGGGTGCCGCGGGGCGGCCCCGGTCCTGCCTTCCCGCGGCGGCGCGTGCCGCCCCGCTCTCGATGGGCGGGCCCGCTCGGCGTACCGTGAGGACGGCCAGGGCCGGGGCGGGTCCGACGGAGAAGCGGGTGATGGACTGTGCTGCGGAAGCACAACGAGGGCGGGGTCTTCCGGATCACCGGGGCCCGTGCGGGCCTCCAGGAGGACGTCAGGGGCAGGCAGCGGCGCTATGTGATCTCCATGGGCATCCGCACGGTCGCGGTGATCCTCACGGTGGTGCTCTGGGACGTGCAGCGGGAGGTGGCGGTGGCCGCCCTCCTGGTGGGGCTGCTGCTGCCGTACGTGGCGGTGGTGATCGCGAACGGCGGCCGGGAGAACGCGACGGCGCTCCCCTCGGCCTTCGTGCCGACGCCCGCGCGGCCGACGCTGACCGCGGGATCGGCGGCGGCGCCCGACCCGGCGCCGGGTGGCCGGGGGGCCGGTGATGAGCGCGTACGGCCGCGGGACGGCCGGGGCTGACGCGCCGCTCAAGGGCTTCGCCAAGCTCAGGAAAAGCTCAGATCAATCATGCGGTTCGCCTCCGGGCGAAGCGGGCCGCGTGACATACTTCTTAGGCGCTCCGCATCCCCCGTCGGAGCGACGGACCGACGCCGGGCAGCTCCCCCCGTGGCTGCCCGGCGTCGTTTGTCTTTCACAGGTCCAGACCAGTCGTCCCGGGCCTTGCCGTGCCCGCTGCGCAGGACCTCTCGGGCGGGTCAGCAGGTGGACTTGTACGCGTACCGGTCGGCCTTGGCCTTCTCGCCCGGGCCGATGACGACGAGTTCAGAGAGCTGGGTGGCGGGGACGGGCGTGCCGGCGATGAGCTTCTGCGCGGTCTCCATGGCGGCCTCGCCCTCCTGGACGGGGTTCTGGGCGATGAGGGCGGAGAGGGTGCCGTTCTTGAGGGCGGCGACCTCGGCGGAGGCCGCGTCGTAGGCGACGAGCTTGACCTTCTTCGTGGCGCCCGCCTGCTTGAGGCCGGTCAGCGCGCCGACGGCGCCCTGGTCGTTGGTGGAGAAGACACCGGTGAGGTCGGGGTGGGCGGCGAGGGTGGAGGTGATGATCTGGGCCGCCTTCTGCGGGTCGTCGGACTGGTACTGGGCGCCGAGGTAGGTGATGCCGGGGTACTTCTTGATCCCGGCGGCGAAGCCCGCGGTACGGGCGTCCTGGGCGCTGGATCCCGGGGGCTGGGTGATGACGAGGACCTTGCCCTTGCCGCCGGTGAGCTTGTTCATCTCGTCGGCGGCGAGGCGGCCGCCCTTCTCGTTGTCGGTGACGATCCGGCTGCGTACGGGCTTGGGGTCGGCGAGCACCTGGTCGACGGTCACCAGCTTGGTGCCCGCTGCCGTCAGGGCGGTGAGCGGCTGGACGAGGGCCGTGGCGTCGGTGGGGACGACGGCGGCGACGGCGGGCTTGGCGGCGGTGACGGCGTTGACGACGGGGAGCTGCGCGTCGGCGGAGAACGCGTCCCCCGCGGAGACGGTGAGGTCGAGGCCGAGCTGCTTGGCCTTGGCCTCGGCGCCGCAGGCCATGGCGCTGTAGAACGGGCTGCCCTTGACGCCGAGTACCAGCGCGACCTTCTTGGAGCCGCCGGAGGGCGCGGCGGAGGCGCCGCCCGCGGCGGCCGTGGTGGAGCCGGTGGAGCAGGCGGTGGCCGTGGCGCCGAGCGCCAGGCAGCACACGAGCGCGGAGATGACGACGGGCGGCTTGTTCATGGCGTTTCCTCACCGTGGTGCGAAGGGGACGCGGGGCTCGGGGGGCGGCGCGTGAGGCGGGAGCGCAGGCGGTGCCGCTCGCCGCGCTGGGCCGCGTGTCGTTTGAGCTGGTCGGCGTAGACCGCGACGATGAGGACTGCGCCCATGGCGACGGTCTGCCAGAACGGCTGGATGCCGAGGATGACGAAACCGTTGAGCAGGATGATCGGGATGAAGACCCCGATGACGGTGCCGAAGATGCTGCCGATGCCGCCGAACAGGCTGGTGCCGCCGAGGACGACCGCGGAGATCGACGAGAGGTTGTCGGTCGTGTGGCCGTTGATGGTGGTGGTGGCGAAGCGTGCGACGGACATGGTGCCCGCGAGTCCCGCGAGGGCCCCGGAGAGCAGGTAGACCTTGACGAGGTGGGAGCGGTTGGGGATGCCCGCGCGGCGGGCCGCCTCGGCGTTGGAGCCGACCGCGAAGGTGCGGCTGCCGAAGCGGGTCGTGTGCAGGACGAGTCCGCCGACGACGGTGACGGCGAGGGCGACCCACACCAGGCTGGGGATGCCGAGGAGCCTGCCCGAGCCGATGGCGGCGACGAGCTTCTGCGGCACGGCGCGCACGTCCTGCCCGTCGCTGAGCAGTTGGGCGAAGCCCAGGGCCATGCCGAAGGTGCCGAGGGTGACGATGAGCGCGGGGATCCTGGCGCAGGCGACGAGCACGCCGTTGAGCGCGCCGAAGACGGAGCCCGCGGCGACGGCCGCCAGGGTGCCGAGGGCGATGACGCCCCAGCCCGCGGCGGTGGTGCCGTAGGTCGCGCCCGAGGTGCCGGACAGGGCGAGCATCACCTTGGCGCCGACGACGGAGGAGAGCACCAGGACGGTGCCGACGGACAGGTCGATGCCCGCGGTGGCGATGACGTAGGTCTGTCCGATGGACAGGACCAGCAGGATGGAGGCGTCGACGGCGAGGGTGGAGAGGTTGAAGGGGGTGGCGAACTGGCCGGGGCGCAAGGCGGTGAAGAGGGCGAACAGCAGGATCATCAGGGGGAAGATCCAGCCGCCGCCGAGCCGCCTGTTCCAGCGGGCGGCCAGCGGCTCCGCGGCCGCTTCGACCTGGACGGCGTCGGTCTTGGTGAACGTGGTCACGGTGCGTTCTCCTCGGTGCTCGGCGCGGACGTCATGGCCGTGACCAGCCGGTCGACGCTCGCCTCGCCGCGGGCGAAGCGGGCGACGCGGCGGCCGAGCCGCAGGACCTCCACGCGGTCGGCGACCTCCAGGACCTGGGTCATGTTGTGGCTGATCAGTACGACGGCGATGCCGCGGTCCCGCACGGACCTGACGAGGTCGAGGACGCGGCCGGTCTGGACGACGCCGAGGGCGGCGGTGGGCTCGTCCATGAAGATCACTTTGTCGGACCAGAGCGCCGCGCGTGCGATGGCGACGGACTGGCGCTGGCCGCCGGAGAGCGAGGCGATGGGCACGTCGGGGGACTTGAGGTAGACGCCGAGGGACTGGAAGAGGGCGGCGCTCTCCCGCCGCATCCGCCTGCGGTCGAGGACGCCGAGGCGGCCGAGCGGTCCCGGCACGGTGAGCTCGCGGCCGAGGAACAGGTTGTCGGCCGCGGCGAGTTCGGGTGCGAGTGCCAGGTCCTGGTAGACGGTGGCGATGCCGGCGCGCTGGGCGTCGGCGGGCGAGGAGAACGCGACCTCCTCGCCGTTCAGGTGGATCGTGCCCTCGTCGGGGCGCTCGGCGCCCGAGAGGATCTTGACGAGTGTGGACTTGCCCGCGCCGTTGTCGCCGATCAGCGCGCAGATCTCGCCCGGGTACACGGTCAGGTCGGCGCCGTCGAGCGCCTGGACGTGGCCGAAGCGGCGGACCAGGCCGCGCGCTTCGAGCAGCGGCGCGGTCATGACGCACCGGCCCGGGTGCCCAGGTTGTTGGCGGTCTCGAACCAGCGGGCGTAGCCGGCGGCGGTCAGCCGCTCCCAGTGGTCCCAGGCGGCGTCGGCGTCGGCGAACGTCCAGACCTCGGCCGTCGAGTAGTCGCTCTGGCCGCGCACCGTGTACGGGCCGGTGGTGGTGGCCCCGGCGGCGAGCGAGGCCTCGCGGACGGCGGCCCAGCGCTCCCGTGCGGCGCGCTGCTCCGCCTCGTCGAGGGTGTACCAGGCCGTACGGGGCAGTGCGTAGTGGATCCACAGCGTGTCAGCCATCGGCGGGCTCCAGGAGGTCGAGAAGCGGTGTGCGCCGGCCGGCGTAGTGCCGGGAGGTGGTGAACTTGAAGTCGGCGACGCGCTCGTGCTCGCGCATCGCCGCGTCGATGACGGGGAAGCCGGGGCACTCCCAGATCCCCAGGTGGTGCCAGCGCCCCGCGGCGTCGAGGCGGTGACGGCCCGCGATGCCGATGCCGGAGGCGACGTCGGAGGCGAAGGCCACGTCGCACTCCGCGTCGTACTCCGCGCGCTCCTGCGGGGTGGCGGCCTGCCATGCGGCGTTCCACTGCCACAGGGCGAAGAAGCCCCAGGCCGGCGGGTCTGAGCCGTCCTCGGGCCGGGGCACGGGGGCGAACTCGCGCGGCCCGAGCAGCCACGCGGTACGGAGCAGTTCGTCCCAGCCGGCCGCGCCGAGGCGGGCGGTGCCCGCGAGGGCGGCGGCGCGGTCGGGTGCCTCGAAGGCGCCGACGATGTCGGCGTCCTGGGCGAAGCCGGTGGCGAAGGCGGTGGGCGGTTCGCTGCGGCCGAACATGCCGCCGACGGAGAGGATCCATCCGTCGTCCGCCAGCCGCTCCAGTTCGGCGGCGACGCCCGCGGCGGCCCGCCTGGCCCGGTCCTTCGGCAGCGCGGCGCGGCGGCGCGCGGTGAAGAAGGCCACGCACCGGCCGCTGCCGCTGAGCGCGAAGACGTCGGTGGCGCCGCTGAGCGCGCTGGTGCCGCTCATCGCGCCTCCCGCACCGCGCGGACCGCGGTCATCAGGCGCTCCACGCGCCGCGGGTCCACGGGGTTCCACCACAGGCCGTCCGCCTTGAGCCACTGGCCGACGATCGCGCCGTCGGCGGCCCGCAGGAGCGAGTCGACCTGGTCGGGGCCGAGTCCGGAGCCGACGACGACGGGCAGGCTGGTGCCCGCGCGCACCTCCTCGACCTCCTCCGGGCGGGTGGGCGAGCCGGTGCGGGTGCCGGTGGCGATGAGCACGTCCGCGTCGAACCACTCGGCGTCGGTGGCCTGTTCGCTGATGTCCCGGTCGGCGGTGACGGCGTGGGCGCCGAACTTCACATGGACGTCGGCGAGGATCCTGACGTCCTTCGCGCCGATCGCGGCGCGGTAGCGGGCGGCGGCGGGGGCGGGGCCGTTGAGGAAGCCCTCGTTGGCGACGTAGGCGTTGACCCACTGGTTGGCGCGGACCCAGCGGGCGCCCGCCGCCTTGGCGACGGCGAGGCCGGGTATGACGCCGTTGGCGACGCAGGTGATGCCGAGGGGCGTGTCGACGGCGGCGCGTACCTCGACGCAGGCGGCGGTCAGGGCCGCGACCGTCTCGGGCCCGATGTCCTCGGGCCGGGCGAAGGGCATGTCGGAGGCGTTCTCCACCATGATCCCGTCGATCCCGCCCGCGGCGAGCGTACGGGCGTCCCGCACGGCGGCGGCGTAGATCTCGGCGACCGGGGCCCCGGCGTAGCGGGGCGCCCCCGGCAGGGGCGCGAGGTGGATGACGCCGATGACCGGTTTGCTCACCGGGAAGAGTTCGCCGAGCGCGTCGGGCTTCGGGGGCAGGACTTGGGGTGCGGTCACGGGGTACCTCGTCGGGTCGGGGGCGGTGTGGCGCCTGTGGCGCACGGGGGTACGAGGCCGGAGGCGAGGACCTCGGCGCGGGAGGGGTAGGAGGCCTGGGCGCCGGGGCGCGCGCAGCTGAGGGTGGCGGCGGTGACCGCCTCCGCGAGGGCCTGCGCGGGGCCGTCGCCCGCGTCGGTCCGTGCGGCGAACCACCCGGCGAGGCAGTCGCCGGCGCCGGTGGTGTCGACGGCGGCGGGGGCCCCGCCGGGCGGCCGGACGTCGAGGATCGAGGACGGGCCCACGGCTCGTACGCCGTCCGCGCCCCGGGTCAGCAGGACGGTGCGGACACCGAGCGCGAGGAGCCAGTCGACGGCGTCGGCGCCGAGTGCCTCGGCGGCGCGGCGGTTGCAGAAGACGGCGGCGGCGCCCGCGAGCACGGGCGCGAGGGCGGCCCGGTCGGCGGGGAGGGTGGCGGGTTCCAGGTCCACCGACCAGGGCACGGGCGCCGCGCGGCAGGCGGCGGCGAGTGCGGCGGCCCCCGGCAGGTCGTAGGCGGCGGTGTGCACCCAGGACGCGGCGGCGGGGTTCGCGGAGCGCACGGCGCGCGCCGGCGGGTACATGGTCGCGCCGGGCACCAGGACCAGGCGCTTCTCCCCCGCCGTGTCCACCAGGATCAGCGCGCGGCAGGTCGGCCCCGCGACGGGTTCGGCCGTGACCTCGACGCCCGTGGCCCGCAGTTGGGCGACGGCGTCGCGCCCCGCGGCGTCCTCGCCGACCGCGCAGACCAGGCGGGAGCGTGCCCCGGCGAGCAGGGCGGCGTACGCGGCGTTGGCCACCACACCGCCCGCGTGGTCGGCCGCGGCGTCGGCGACGATCTTCTCGTCGGCGCCCGGCACATGGCTGACGGACAGGGTGGTGTCCATCCCGATGTCCCCCGCGAACAGCACGCTCATGGTCTGACCAGCTCCACCCGGAAGCGGTAGCGGTCGGCGCGGTAGCGGGTGGCGACGTATTCGAGGACCTGGCCGCCCTCGGCGCGGGAGGTGCGGCGTGCGGTGATCACCGGGTCACCCGGGGAGAGCCCGAGGTGCCGGGCGAGTTCCTCGCCGGCCGCCTCGGCCTCGATGAACTGGCTGCCGGAGGCGATCCGCAGGCCCGAGGCCCGCTCGATCCAGGCGTAGAGCGAGCCGTCGTCGAGGTCGCCCGGCGTGGGCTGGCCCGCGGTGAGGGTCGCCGGGTGGAGCCACACCACGCTGTGGGCGATGGCGGTGCCGTCGGCGAGCAGGAGGCGCTGTACGCAGGTGGTGTGGGTGGCCGGGTCGACGCCGAGCCCGGCGGCAGCCTCCGAGGTGACCCGGGCGGCGCGGACAAAGAGCGTGCGGGCGCCGGGCCGCAGGCCGCGCGAGCGCATGTCGTCGCCGAACCCTGAGAGCAGGTTGAGCGGCTGGTCGACCTGCGGGGCCAGCACGATCGAGCCGCGCCCCGAGGCCCGTGCGACGAGTCGCGCGTTCTCCAGGTCGTCGAGCGCGGACCGCGCAGTCGTCCTGCTCACCCCGAACCGGCGGCCGAGCACGGCCTCGGAGGGCAGCGCGTCACCCTCGGTGAACTCGCCCTTCTCGATGGCCCGGCGCAGCCGGTCGGCTATCTGGAACCACTTCGGCAGCGGGCCCGTCTCCAGGTCCTCGTCATCCCACGGCATGCGGCACATCGTCACAACGTCATGACGTTTGCGACAAGACCCGCTGCGTAAGCAGTCTGTTTCGGCCACATTGCCCGCCGACCGGGGCGGGGCGGGAGCGGGAAGGGACCGGGGCGCGGTCGGCGCGGACCGGAGGCGGGGCGCGGTCGGCGCGGGCCCCCGCCACCCGGGACACGCCACCCGGGGGCTCGCCTAGGCTGGCGGGGTGACCTCAGCAGAACTCCCCGCACCGATCTGCTCGGCGAAGGCGTGCAAGGCGCCCGCCGTGTGGGTGCTCGCCTGGAACAACCCCTCGCTGCACACCCCGGAGCGCCGCAAGACGTGGCTCGCCTGCGAGGAGCACCGCGAACACCTGTCGGCGTTCCTCGGCGCGCGCGGCTTCCTCAAGGACGTGGTGGCGCTGGCCGAGTGGGAGTCCCGCTAGGCCGTGTCTGCCACCTGCCGCCTGGCTGACGGCGCCTGGCACGCACTCTCGCCGCGTTGTCGCAGTCGGCCTGGTACGTCCGCCGGACGGCCGGTCCTCCGCCGTGCGGCAGCACGCGCCGGACGTCGTCAGCCCCGCCCTTCGGGCGGCCGACAATCTGTGTCAGACACTCCCTGGGCGGCTTCCCCCTCAGCCGCGGGCCCGGCTCAGCCGCCGATGGCCGACATCGGGCGGGAGGGCTGGAGGAACGAGGGGTCGTCGAGGCCGGATCCCGCCTTCTTGCCCCACATCGCGAGCCGCCAGATCCGCGCCAGCTCCTCGTCCTCGGCACCGGCGCGCAGGGCACCGCGCAGGTCGGTCTCCTCGGTCGCGAAGAGGCAGGTGCGCACCTGGCCGTCTGCGGTGAGGCGGGTGCGGTCGCAGGCCGCGCAGAACGGCCGGGTGACGGAGCCGATCACCCCGACGCGGTGCGGACCGCCGTCCACGATCCACCGCTCGGCGGGCGCGGCGCCGCGCGTCTGCTCGCCCTCGGGCTCCAGCCGGAAGCGGGTGGCGAGCGACTCCAAAATGTCACCCGCGGTGATCATGCCCTCGCGCTTCCAGCCGTGCTGCGCGTCGAGCGGCATCTGCTCGATGAAGCGGAGTTCGTAGTCGTTCTCGACGGCCCAGGCGAGCAGGTCGGGGGCCTCGTCGTCGTTGAGTCCCGGCATCAGGACGGTGTTGACCTTGACCGGGGTGAGCCCGGCGGCGCGCGCGGCCTCCAGGCCGGCGAGCACGTCCGTGTGCCGGTTGCGGCGGGTGAGGGTCTTGAAGACCTCGGGGCGCAGGGTGTCGAGGGAGACGTTGACCCGGTCGAGTCCGGCCGACTTCAGCGCCTCAGCCGTGCGCTTGAGCCCGATGCCGTTGGTCGTCAGCGACATGCGGGGCCTGGGTCCGAGGGCGGCGACCCGCTCCACGATCCCGACGAGCCCAGGACGCAGCAGCGGCTCCCCGCCGGTGAAGCGGACCTCGGTGATGCCGAGCGAGGTCACGGCGACCCGGATGAGGCGGACGATCTCGTCGTCGGTGAGCAGCTCGGACTTGCCGAGCCACTGGAGGCCCTCTTCCGGCATGCAGTAGGAGCAGCGCAGATTGCACCGGTCCGTGAGCGACACCCGCAGATCGGTGGCGACCCGGCCATACGTGTCAATGAGCACTGTGCGGCCTCCCGGTATCACTGATCCGATGCCTCCGAGGGTACGTCAGCCCCGGCGCGCGGGGAGTACCCCGTTTGCCATGGTCCCGACAGTCCCGGGGCGTACGGTCCCACGGCGCGCTCCCGCGGGCCCGCGTATCCGGCGGACGGGGGGCCGGGCCGGGTGCGGGGCGGGGGCCGGGCCGAGTGCGGGGCCGGGCCGGTGTCTTTTCGGCCGCGGCGATTGATGGGGCCCGGCGGGCGGGATACGTTCCTTCGTCATGCACGCCATGTCATGAACACAACGGCAGCGGGTTACGGCCCGCCGCCGCGCCGCACGGACGAGACCGCCGGACCGCACGGAAGTGGAGACTCCATGGCCCGCAAGGAACACGACGCCCGTTCCCGCCGCCCGCACAGACGGCGGCCCGCCGCCGTCTGTGCGGCGGCCGTGCTCGCCGCCTCGATCGGCCTCCTGCCCGCCACCGCCGCGGCGGTACCCGCTGCCCCCGCCGCGGGGCCGGCCTCGGGGCCGCAGCTGACGTACGTGGTCAACACGCGCGGCGGGCTCGTCGCCGACACGCTGGTGCGGCACGCCCTGACCCGCGCGGGCGGCACCCTCGTCGCCTCGTACGACAGGATCGGCGTGCTCGTCGCCACCTCGCGCGACCCCGGCTTCGCCGCCGCGATGCGGAAGGTGTGGGGCGTGCAGTCGGCCGGCGCGACCAGGACCGCGCCGCTGCCCGCCGAGTCGGTGGCGGACGAGGGCGCGCCGAAGAGGCTGTCGGCCGCGCAGGTCGCGGCGGCGGAGCGGGAGCGCGCGGCGGGCCAGGACCCGCTCGAACCGCTCCAGTGGGACCTGCCCGCCATCAGGGCGGACAAGGCGCACGAGAAGACGCTGGGCAGCAGGGGCGTCACGGTCGGGGTGATCGACACGGGCGTCGACGACACCCACCCGGACATCGCGCCCAACTTCGACCGCGCGGCCTCGGTCGACTGCGTGAGCGGGAAGCCGGACACCACGCCGGGCGCGTGGCGGCCGACCGCGCAGGACAGCCCGCACGGCACGCACGTGGCCGGCGAGATCGCGGCGGCGAAGAACGGCGTGGGCATGACGGGCGTCGCGCCCGGAGTGCGGGTGGCGGGCATCAAGGTGGCGACGCCCGCGGGCCTCTTCTACACGGAGTCGGTGGTCTGCGGCTTCATGTGGGCGGCCGACCACGGCGTGGACGTGACGAACAACAGCTACTACACCGACCCCTGGTACTTCGACTGCACCGACGACCCGGACCAGAAGGCCCTGGTCGAGGCGGTCACCCGGGCCAGCAGGTACGCCGAGAGCCGGGGCACGGTCAACGTCGCGGCGGCGGGCAACGAGAGCTACGACCTGACGGCGCCCACCATCACCGACCCGTCGAGCCCGAACGACAGCACCCCCGTCTCCCGGGAGGTCGACACGTCGAAGTGCTACGACATCCCGACCGAGCTGCCGGGCGTCGTCACCGTCTCCGCGACCGGCGCCAAGGGCCTGAAGTCGTCGTACTCGAACTACGGGAACGGGATCATCGACATCGCCGCGCCGGGCGGGGACACGTACCAGAAGCCCGCGCCGCCGGCCAGGAGCGGCCTGATCCTCGGCACCCTGCCGGGCGGCGGCTGGGGCTACATGGCGGGCACGTCCATGGCGACGCCGCACGTGGTGGGCGTCGCCGCGCTGATCAGGTCGGTGCACCCGCACGCCTCGCCCGCGGCGGTCAAGGCGCTGCTGTACGGGGAGGCCGACGCGACAGCGTGCGGGAAGCCGTATGCCGCCGACGCTGACGGCGACGGCACCGCGGACGCGGTGTGCGAGGGCTCGGCCCGGCACAACGGCTTCTACGGCGCGGGCATCGCGGACGCGCTGAACGCCGTACGCCGCTGAGGAGGGGGGCGCGGGCTGGAGCGCAGGCCTCCCCGCGCCCCGTTCCTCTGCCCCGGGGCGGCGGCTCAGAACGCGATGAGGACCTTCAGCGCCTCGCGGTCGTTCATCGCGCGATAGCCCTCCGCGACCTGGTCGAGCCCGATGGCGCGGTCGAAGACGGGCGACGGGTCGATCGTGCCGTTGACGACGTCCTTGAGCAGCTCGGGCAGGTACTGGCGGACCGGCGCGAGGCCGCCGCGCAGCCCGATGTTGTGGTCGAACAGGTAGCGCAGGTCGACGCCGTCGCCGCTGCCGTGCGGCGCGCCGACATAGCCGACGGAGCCGCCGGGGCGGGTGATCCGCAGGGCGGTCGTCATGGACTGCTCGGTGCCGACGGCCTCGACGACGGAATGGGCACCCTCGCCCTTCGTCAGCTCGCGCACTGCCTCCACGGCCGCGTCGCCGCGCTCCGCCACGACGTGGGTGGCGCCGAACGACCTGGCGATGTCGGTCCGTACGGTGTGCCGGCCCAGGATGACGATCTGCTCGGCGCCGAGGCGCCTCGCGGCGAGCACCGCGCACAGGCCGACCGCGCCGTCGCCGACGACCGCGACGGTCCCGCCCGCGCGCACGCCCGCGCCGACGCACGCGTGGTGTCCTGTGCCCATCACGTCGGAGAGGGTGAGCAGGGAGGCGAGCATCCGGTCGTCGGACGCGGCCTCCGCGGGCAGCTTGACGAGGGTGCCGTCGGCGTACGGCACGCGGACGGCCTCGCCCTGCCCGCCGTCGTGGTCGAAGCCGCCCCAGCCGCCGCCGTGCACGCAGGACGTCTGCACTCCCTCACGGCAGAAGTCGCAGACGCCGTCGGAGTACATGAACGGGGCGACGGCCAGGTCGCCCGGGGCAAGGCCGGTGACCTCGGAGCCGACCTCGGTCACCACGCCGAGGAACTCGTGCCCGATGCGCTGGCCGGGCCGGGGCCCCTGCGCCACCTCGCCCCGGTACGGCCACAGGTCGCTGCCGCAGATACAGGCGCGCAGCACCCGCACGACCGCGTCGGTGGGCTTCCGTACGACCGGGTCGGGGACCTCCTCGACCTTGATGTCGTACGGGGCGTTGATGACAGTGGCACGCATGACGGTGTTCCTCGCTCCAGTCGCGACGTGGCGCGGTGCCGGGCGGCCGCGGCGCCGCCCGGCCGGTCGGCCGGCACGGCCGCGGGACGGACGGCCGGCCGGTGGCCGGTCCGTGCGCCGTGTGTCCGGCGCGCTGCGGACATCCCTCACGGTACGCGCGTCCCCGGCGCCCGGCGCGCCGCCCCGCCCCACCCCGCGGCGGCGGGCGGCCGAGGGCGGCGGGGCCCCTCAGCAGACGCCCACGGCGCCGAGCAGCGCGCCCGCGGCGTAGGTGACGGCCATCGCGACCGCGCCGCCGCCCACGTTGCGCAGCAGCGCCCTGCCGACGGGGCGGCACCGAGGCGCGCGCTGCCCCAGCCGGTCAGTGCCAGCGCGGCGAGCACCGAGAGCACGGTCACGGCGAGCCGCCACGGCTGCGGCGGCAGCGCGAACGGGAGGAGCGGCAGCAGCGCACCCGCCGTGAAGGAGAGGAAGCTCGCGCCCGCCGCGTGCCAGGGGTTGGTGAGGGCGTCCGGGCCGATGCCCGGCTCCTCGCTCGCGGGGGCGCGCAGCGCTTCGCGGCGGGTGAGCTCGCGGGCCGCCCTGGCCGCGACCTCGTCCAAGAGCCCACACTCCCTCAGCAGGCCCGCCAGCTCGGCGAGTTCCTCCTCCGGCTGCTCGCGCAGCCCGCGGCGCTCGGTGGCGAGGGCGGCGCGCTCGGAGCCGCGCTGGGTGGAGACCGACACGTACTCCCCCGCGGCCATCGGCATCGATCCGGCGAGCAGTCCCGCGAGCCCCGCCGTCAGAAGCGCGCCGCGCGCCGGGGTCGCGCCCGCGACGCCGACCACGATGCCCGCTGTGGAGACGATGCCGCCGTTGGCGCCGAGCACCGCGGCGCGCAGCCAGTTGAGGCGCGGGCCGAGCGCGTCGCCGTGCGGCTCCTCGTGGGCTCCCCCGCCTCCCCCGGCGCGCGCCCGCGGTGCGGTTCGCCCGGTTCGCGCGGATCGTCCGGTGAACCGCCGTGCCCCGTATCGGTGTTCGTCACTGCGGGAGCGTCTCATCCGGACCGCCCCCTGGTGGCGGCGGCGTGCGGGCGGGGCGTCGCGCTGTCGGTGCGGGCCCGTATCCTCTGTGACCATGCTCGACGACCGTACGACAGCAGCGCCATGGCCGGCCGCGTATCCCCGGGGGTACGCGGTCGTCGACGTGGAGACCACCGGACTCGCCCGCGACGACCGGATCATCTCTGCTGCCGTCTACCGGCTCGACGCGCGCGGCGAGGTGGAGGACCACTGGTACACACTCGTCAACCCGGAGCGCGATCCGGGGCCCGTATGGATTCACGGACTCACGAGCGAGGTGCTCGAAGCGGCGCCCCTCTTCCCCGACATCGCCGCGGAGTTCGCGGCGCGGCTCGACGGCCGGGTGCTCGTCGCGCACAACGCCGTCTTCGACTGGTCGATGATCGCCCGCGAGTACGCGCGGGCGCGGCTGACGGCGCCGACCAGGCAGCGGCTGTGCACCATCGCGCTCTCCAAGGAGCTGGGGCTGCCGCTGCCCAACCACAAGCTGGAGTCGCTCGCCGCGCACTTCGGGGTCGTGCAGGAGCGCGCGCACCACGCGCTCGACGACGCGCGCGTACTGGCGGAGGCGTTCCGCCCGAGCCTCCAGGCGGCGGCCCGCGGGGGTGTGCGGCTGCCGCTGCTCGAATGCCGCCCGCTGACGGAGTGGACGGAAGGCCCCGCACGGCCGCGCGTGGGCTACCAGCCGTCGGACGGGCACGGGTACGCGCGCAGTTGGCGGGCCTCGCGCAGGCGCCCGCCGTGCCCGTACCCGAACCCCGGGCGCTACGAGCCGGGCGGGACGCTGGTGCAGGGCATGCGGGTGGCGTTCTCCGGCGACACCTCCGTCGACCGGGACCTGCTGGAGGACCGGGCCGTGGAGGCGGGGCTCCATGTGGCGACGAGCGTGTCGCGGCTGACGAGCCTCCTCGTCACCAACGACCCCGGCTCGACGACCTCGAAGGTGGTGAAGGCCACCGCGTTCGGCACGCCGGTGCTCGACGAGGCGGCCTTCTGCCACCTGCTGCGGGACGTGACGCCTGCGGGGCGCGCGGCCGTGCCGCCGCCGGCGCACGCGCCGGACGCGGAGGGCTGAGCGCCCGGCGGCCGGGCCGCGTCGCCCGCGTGGTAACGATGTCCCCATGGATCTTGGACTGAAGGACCGTGTGTACGTCGTCACCGGCGGCACGCGAGGGCTCGGGCGGGCCGCGGCGCAGGCGCTCGCGGGGGACGGCGCGAAGGTCGTGGTGTCGGGCCGCGACGGCAAGCAGGTCGCAGCGGCGGCCGCGGACCTGGGCGCGGACGGCGCGGCCGTGCTCGGCGTGGCCGCGGACAACGCGGACCCGACGGCCGCGCAGCGCCTGGTGCACGGCGCGAAGGAACGCTTCGGCCGGTTCGACGGCATGCTGATCAGCGTCGGCGGGCCGCCGCCCGGCTCGGCGGCCGACACCACGGACGAGCAGTGGCAGGCCGGGTTCGAGTCGGTCTTCCTCGGCGCGGTCAGGATGGCGCGCACCGCGGCCGAGGAGCTCGCCGAGGGCGGCGTGATCGCGTTCGTGCTCTCCGGCTCCGTGTACGAGCCGATCCCCGGCCTCACTCTCTCCAACGGGCTCAGGCCGGGGCTCGCCGGATTCGCCAAGTCCCTCGCGGACGAGCTGGGTCCGCGCGGCATCCGCGTGGTGGGCCTGCTGCCCGCGCGTATCGACACCGACCGGGTGCGCGAGCTGGACGCGCTGGGCGGCGACCCCGAGGCGGCCAGGGCCGCGCAGGTGGCGCGCACCCCGCTGCGCAGGTACGGCACGCCCGAGGAGTTCGGCAGGGTCGCGGCGTTCCTGCTCTCCCCCGCGGCCTCCTACCTCACGGGCCTGATGGTCCCGGTGGACGGCGGCGCGCGGCACGGCTTCTGAGGGGCCGGGCGCCCTCCGGGCGGAGGGGCCCCAGGGGCGCGTGCGTCACCTGACGCGTTCCGCCCGGTGGCGGGCGGCGCGCAGGCGGATCTCGGCGGGCAGGGAGTCGAGGCCCGCCGAGTCCCGGGCGTGCTCCAGGGCCTCGTCCGCCACGCGGGCGAGGGTCGCCTCGGGCGCGGCGTGCGGTTCGAGCAGGACCTTCATCCGGGCGGCGGGCGCGCGCCTGCGGCGCCCGGTCAGCAGGGCCTGCGCGCGGGAGACGCCCTCGTCGGCCTCGGTCTCCCGCTCCAGGACGTCCTCCAGGGCGCGTCCGCGCACGCGGGCGCCCTCGCCGTCGCCGCTGTCGACCAGCACCTCGGCCAGGCGTGCCCGCCTGAACTGCGCGAGCAGCCACCACAGTCCGAGCAGCAGCAGCACGGCGAGCGCCGCGATCACCACGGGCCAGAACCACCCCTCGCCCCGCCAGCGGTAGCGGTCGCCGCGGCTGAGCAGGGTGTCGTGCGGCCCGCTGTACGGCCACCAGGAAGGGACGGACCAGCCGGCGCCGACCGCGACCACCACGCCGCCCGCGCACAGCAGGACCAGGCCGGCCAGGCAGAGCGCCAGCCGGTTCACGAGCCGCAGCAACCGGAACATCCGTCGTCACTCATCCCTTCTTCGGGGGTCTTGCGACCTTCACCCTGACCGCGGGCGGCTTCGCGAGGCCGAGGTCGCGCACGCCCCTGGCGAGCGCGTCCGCCAGGTCCCCGCGCACGTCGTCGAGCGGCCTGAAGTGGGCCTGCGCGCGCGCCGTCGCCCGGTGCCGCTTCATCTTCACCCGGACCGACTGCACACCGGGCACCTCCATCGCACGGTCGCGCAGCACCAGCGCCGCCGCGTCCCGGTCGAGGCCCGCGCGTACGGCGGGCCGGCGGCGGAGCATCGGCAGCACCGCCCGCAGGCCGGGGGTGACGGCCAGCCAGATCAGCCAGACGCCGAGCGCCATCGCGACGGCGCCGCCGACGAGTGCCGCGGTGCCGTCGAGGTGCTGCCGCGCCAGCTCCCGGGCGAGCCAGCGCCGCCAGTACATGGCGGGCCGGTCCGCCCGTACGGAGACCACGTCGTACAGCATCAGTCCCGAGGCGCCGAGCAGGACGGCGGCAGCGAGAGCCGCGGGCACGCGCCTGCTCGACCAGAACCGGCCCGCGTGCCGGCGCCCCCGCGGGGCCCGGTCGGCGTGTTCGCCGCCGCCCGGCCGCTCGCGGGTGGGGGCCGGCAGGGTCTCGGTGGGCCGCTCATGGCTCATCGGAGTCCCCCTGACGCCGTGGTGCGGGAGTGCGCCGAGTGCAGCCGCTCGACCTGGACCTGGACCTCGGGCACGGTCATCCCCGCCAGGTGGTTCACCCGCTCCGCGACCCGCAGCCGGACGGCACCGCACTGCGCGCCGATGTCCGACGGGTAGTCGAGCTCAAGGCCGATGCGGACGCGGGCGTGGTCCTTGTGCACGGTGACCGCGGCGTGCGGGACGTCGCCGCCCTCGGGCACACCGTGGAAGAGGGCCTCGCGGGCCGCCTGCGCCGCGATCTTGGCGACGACGCGGTCCGCGATCGTCGTCGAACCGCGCTCGCCCGGCGGGACGTCGTCGGGGTCCACCGCCGTGTGGGCCGTCGTCACGACGCGCTCACCGCCGCCAGTCGCCGCGGTCGCGGTCGCGGTCCCGGTCGCCGCGGCTGCGGAAGAGGTCCCCCGCTTCCAGGTCGCCGTCGGCGAACCGGCCGAGGACGAAGCCGATCGCGCCGAGCACGGCCACGACCACGAACGCTCCGAAACCCCCGAAATATCCGGCGAACCCCAGTGCCACGCCGGCCGCAAGGCCGGCCACCGCCATGCTCATCCCGTACTCCGCTCAGTGTCGGTTGCGCTGTCTGCCGGGCCGGGGGCCCGCCGTTTCACCGGCTGCTCACTGCAGACGGGAGTCCTGGTCGTCGTCGTCCTCCTCGTCGGGCAGCTTGACGTCGCTGACCGCGATGTTGACCTCGACGACCTCAAGGCCGGTCATGCGCTCGACGGCCGCGACGACGTTCTCCCGCACATCGCGTGCGACATCGGCGATCGCGACGCCGTAGTCCACGACGATCTCCAGGTCGAGCGCCGTCTGCACTTCGCCGACCTCGGCCTTCACGCCGCGTGTCACCGACTTGCCGCTGCCGCCGCCCGGCACCCGGTCGCGCATCGCGCCCAAGGTCCGCGACACGCCGCTGCCCATGGCGTGCACGCCGACCACGTCGCGGGCGGCGAGGCCGGCGATCTTCTCGACCACGCCGTCCGCGATGGTCGTACGGCCGCGCGAGGCGGGCGCGCCGCCGCCGCGCTTGCCGGAGGACGAACCGCCGGACGACTGGCCGCCGGACGATCCGGACGGCGAAGGCGTCGTGCTTGAGCCGCCGGAGCCGGTGGAGCCGAACTGGTCGCGAGGTGTGTTCTCAGGCATAGCCACTCGTCCCTTTCCGGACTGTTTGCTGCTCTCTGTCTCAGATTAGGTGTGCTTGCCGGACTGCGCGCCAGGAATGCGGCAGGCTGCCTCCATGACGACTGCGCACGACACGCACGGCAGCGAGGGGTGGCAGGCCGGAGTACGGCGGCGGCTGGGGCTCGGCAGGCTGCTGCCGCTCGGCTCCGCCGAGGACGGTGCCTGGCTCGCGGAACGGGCCGCCGCCGGGGCTCTGCGGGCCGCGGGAGAACGGGCCATGGCCGGGGCCGCCGTCCTCGGCAGGCTCCGGGTGGGCCCCGCGGAGCCCGGCGCCTCCGGCGAGGAGGCCACCGACGACGAACCCGGGCCGCCCCCGCCGCCGAGCGCGCTGCCGCCGGGGCCGCTCGCGGTGGAGGCCGAGTTCGAGGCGGGCCGCGACGAGCCCCTGCCCGCGGTGGCCCAGCGGCTCAGGGAGGCCCTGTCGACCTGCGCACACGAGGCCCTCGGGCTGCGGGTGACCCGGGTCGACCTGCGGGTCACGGCGCTGCGGGACGGAGACGAAGGGGACGACAAGGGCACGGACACCGCCCCCGGCACCGCGGCCGCGGAAAAACCCGACCCCGTTGACCCGGACGAGGTACCCGGCGTGACGGACGTACCCGGAGTGGCCCGTCCGACAAGGGTGCTCGGCCGTGCCGTGACCGAGTCCCCCGAGGGCGACCTGCGGGTCGAGCTTGCCACCGCAGCGGGCCACCGCCCCCTCGACGTCGCACGGGCCGTCCGCATGGCACTCGCCGCCCAGCGCCCGGGGACGCGCTCGGTGGCCGTGGTGGTGACGGAGGTGGGCTGCTAGGCGGCGTGCCCCCGCGGGGCCTGCCGGGCCGGGGGCGGAAAGGGAAGCCGCCGCCGCTCGGAACCCCACGCGGCGCGAGGACACGGGGTGGCTCCGTGGCCACGTCCGCGAAAGCCCAGGCGCCGGGCGTCCGGGCGCCGGGCGCCCGGACCGCCGTAAAACCGGGCGCGGACCGGAATTCCGGCCTTCTCCCGGCGTTTCCACGGGGCCGCCCCCGGCCGCCGCTCACGGCCGCTCTTTCCGGCCGGAAAAGGACTTCCCCGTGGCGTCAGTACGGCAGGGTGGTCCCCGCGCCGCTGCCGCTTCCCGCGAGCCACTGCGACCAGGAGAGGTTGAAGTCGGCGTAGCCGTTGTCCGCGGCCGCCTTGCCGCGCGGCGACCCGGTGATCGTGATCGGGTCGCCCTGCTTCACGTAGTTGTAGAACCACTTGGCGTCGGCCAGCGAGAGGTGCACGCAGCCGTGCGAGCCGACGCTGTGCCCGGGGTACGGGTCACCCGTCGAGTAGTGCAGGTACGTGCCCGAGTTGGTGAGGTGGACGTCCCAGGGCAGCGTGAGGTCGTAGTAGTCCTTGTCCTTCTTGTCGCAGCTGATGCCGACGCTGCACGAGGTCATCCGGACCGTGGGCTGCTTGTCGATCACGGCCATGGTGCCGTCCCAGGAGGGCCAGGACTTGCTGCCCGCGTCGATCGGCACGGTGCGCACGGTGGCGCCGTCGCGGGTGACCCGCATGGTGTGCGCGGTGACCGAGACGGTCGCTTCCACGTCATCGCCGATGGTGAAGGCGTGGTGGTAACTGTGCGTACCCACACGGCCGTTGCCGTTGGAGACACCCGCCAGGTCGGCGTCGACCGCGACCCTCGTGCCCGGCTTCCAGTACGACTTCGGCCGCCAGTCCACCCGCGTGCCGCTGAACCAGTGCCACGCGCCGGTCGTCGCGCGCGACGCCGACACCTTGAGGTGGCGCTCGACCGCGGCGCGGGCCGAGGGCGCCACGGGGTTGGTGAACACGACCGACACGGGCATCGCCACGCCGACGGTCGCCCCGCCGGTGGGCGTGATGGTGTTGAGCAGCATCGGGGGCGGGGCGGGCGCCTTCTTGGGGGTCGCGGAGGCCGTCGTCGCGGGCGCGCTCGGCTGCCGGGGGGCCGCGGGGGCGGAGGTGCTGTGCGTGGGCGAAGGGGAGGAAGAGGCCGAGGAGGCGGGCGCGGAGGGAGCCGTGGCGCTCGCGGTCGGCGCGGGCGCTGCCGCCGTGGTGTGCGGGGCCGCGCCGTCCGCCGCGGCCGAGGTGCCGCCGGCCCCACAGGCGCCGGCCCCCGCGAGTACCGCCCCCACCAGGAACACCGTGCCTATGCTGCCTTTTCTCCGGCCCATTCTCGCCGCCTCACTCCTGTCATTCGGTCAGAGGTCGCCCTCGCGTGTCGCGCCACGCGTACGGACCCCTAAGAGACTGGCACAGAGCGAGCAAAGCGCGTACCAAATCAGGGCTTTTCACGGGTGCACGCGGCGAGAGTGTTGTCACATCGAAAAACAATTCGGCCACGCGCAAGGGGAAATACAGCCGGTCCCGAATTCGATCATCGGAATTGATCTTTGAAATTGCTCACTGATCGCCGGGGCCGGGACCGGCCGCATCGACACGTCAGTCGCCGAGGCCCGCCAGGTCGCGCAGCCGCCTCGCCTGGGCCGCGCGCTCCGCCGCGCGCTGCTCGTCGTACGTACGCGCCGAGGCGTCGCGCAGCAGCGCCTTGGTCTCGATGGCCGCGGAGCGCGGCGCCGCCAGCAGCGCCGCCGTCAGGTCGGCGACGGCCGCGTCGAGGTCCGCGCGGTCCACGGTGAGGTTGGCGAGGCCGATACGGGCCGCCTCGTCGGCGTGGACGTAGCGTCCGGTCACGCAGATCTCCAGCGCGCGCCCGTATCCCACGAGGCCCACCAGGGGGTGGGTGCCCGTGAGGTCGGGCACGAGGCCGAGGCTGGTCTCGCGCATGGCGAACTGGGCGTCGTCGGCCGCGATCCGCAGGTCGCAGGCGAGCGCCAGCTGGAAGCCCGCCCCGATGGCGTGGCCCTGGACGGCGGCCACGGACAGCAGGTCGTTGCGGCGCAGCCAGGTGAAGCAGGACTGGTATCCGGCGATGACGTCGTCGAGCTCGGCGTCGCCGAGGCGCGCCAGCTCGGGGAAGGACGGCTCGCCCTCGAAGCCCTCGGGTGTGAACGCCTGGCGGTCGAGCCCCGCGGAGAAGGACGCGCCCTCGCCGCGCACCACGACCACGCGCACACTGCCCGGCAGTGACGCCCCGGCTTCGGCCAACGCCCGCCACAGGGCGAAGGACTGGGCGTTGCGCTTGGCCGGATTGGTCAGCGTCACCGTAGCGACGGCGTCGTCCACGGTGAGCCGTACGCCGTCCTTGTCGACAACGGTTACGGGGTCGAGCGATTCCGAGGTGGTCATGCGGTCCTCCGGTCCGGGCAGTACGGCAGCCGCGCCGTGCGGCGCGGTGCTAAGTGACTGCACAGTAACCACCGGGCGGCCGTGTCGGCCGCCCAGGGGTCACCACCGGACCGACGGCGGTCAGGCCGAGGCGGCCTTCTTGCCGCGCGTGGCTCCGCCACGTCCCCGCAGAGTCACTCCGGACTCGCTCAGCATCCGGTGGACGAACCCGTAGGAGCGGCCGGTCTCCTCGGCCAGCGCCCGGATGCTCGCACCGGAGTCGTATTTCTTCTTGAGGTCTGCCGCGAGCTTGTCGCGCGCGGCGCCGGTCACCCGGCTGCCCTTCTTCAGAGTCTCGGCCACCCGTGCCTCCTCATGGGAAGTGCGCTCTGGACTTCTCATGATCACCCCTAGCGGCCCTCCTGGCCACCCGTTCGGCAAGGTCTGCTCGACATGAGGGGGCGCACTTCAACATTCCAGCACGAATGGAATTGGCCGTTCCCATGGCCGCGCCCTGTCACATTTCCGCTGGTGGAGAAGGAAGTCCCTGGTCAGGAGGTGAGAGAGGGAGAGGCCACGCGGAGGGTGACCGACAGACGTCACGTGCACGAGGCCGCGCCGCGGGAGTAGACGGCCTCCCCCAGATGGTGGATCACCGCTGAGCCGAATGATCCATACGGAGTGGATCACCGCCGCCGCGCCCGCCCGTCACCCGGGGGCACCGGCGCCCGGGGGTGACCGTACGGTCACCGCACGGCACCGTGCGCGCCACCCTACCGGGTCAGGCGAGCGCCACCAGGTCCTTGTAGTCGGCGCCCCACAGGTCCTCGACGCCGTCCGGCAGCAGGATGATCCGCTCGGGCTCCAGGGCGTCGACGGCGCCCTCGTCGTGGGTCACGAGGATGACCGCGCCCTTGTAGGTGCGCAGCGCGCCGAGGATCTCCGCGCGGCTCGCCGGGTCGAGGTTGTTGGTGGGCTCGTCGAGCAGCAGCACATTGGCCGAGGAGACCACGAGCGTGGCGAGCGCGAGACGGGTCTTCTCGCCGCCGGAGAGGACCCCGGCCGGCTTGTCGACGTCGTCGCCCGAGAACAGGAAGGACCCGAGCGTCTTGCGGACCTCGACCAGGTCGAGGTCGGGAGCGGACGAGCGCATGTTCTCCAGGACCGTGCGGTCCGGGTCGAGCGTCTCGTGCTCCTGCGCGTAGTAGCCGAGCTTGAGGCCGTGCCCGGGGGTCACCTGGCCGGTGTCCGGCTTCTCCACGCCCGCGAGGAGCCGCAGCAGCGTCGTCTTGCCCGCGCCGTTGAGGCCGAGGATGACGACGCGGGACCCCTTGTCGACGGCGAGGTCGACATCGGTGAAGATCTCCAGGGAGCCGTAGGACTTCGAGAGGCCCTCGGCGGTCAGGGGCGTCTTGCCGCACGGCGCGGGCTCGGGGAAGCGCAGCTTGGCGACCTTGTCGGACTGCCGTACCTCTTCGAGCCCGGCGAGCAGCCGCTCGGCCCTGCGGGCCATGTTCTGCGCGGCGACCGTCTTGGTGGCCTTGGCGCGCATCTTGTCGGCCTGCGAGTTGAGCGCGGCGGCCTTCTTCTCCGCGTTGGCGCGCTCGCGGTGGCGGCGCTTCTCGTCGGCCTCGCGCTGCTGCTGGTAGAGCTTCCAGCCCATGTTGTAGATGTCGATCCTGGAGCGGTTCGCGTCCAGGTAGAACACCTTGTTGACGACCGTCTCGACCAGGTCCACGTCGTGGGAGATGACGATGAAGCCGCCGCGGTAGGACTTGAGGTAGTCGCGCAGCCAGACGATGGAGTCGGCGTCGAGGTGGTTGGTCGGCTCGTCGAGGAGCAGGGTGTCCGCGTCGGAGAACAGGATGCGGGCGAGCTCGACGCGGCGCCGCTGGCCGCCGGAGAGGGTGTGCAGCGGCTGGCCGAGCACCCGGTCGGGCAGGCCGAGCGCGGCCGCGATGGTGGCGGCCTCGGCCTCGGCGGCGTAACCGCCCTTGGTGAGGAACTCCGTCTCCAGGCGCTCGTACCTCCGCATCGCCTTCTCGCGGGTGGCGCCCTGGCCGTTGGCCATGCGGTCCTCGTTCTCCCGCATCTTCTTCAGGACGGTGTCGAGGCCGCGGGCGGACAGCACGCGGTCGCGGGCGAGGACGTCGAGGTCGCCGGTGCGCGGGTCCTGCGGGAGGTAGCCGACCTCGCCGCTGCTCGTGATGGTCCCCGCGGCGGGCTGGCCCTCGCCCGCGAGGCACTTGGTGAGCGTGGTCTTGCCCGCGCCGTTGCGGCCGACGAGGCCGATGCGGTCGCCCTTGGCGACCCGGAAGGTGGCGGACTCGATGAGGATGCGGGCGCCGGCGCGCAGTTCTACGCCGGATGCGGTGATCACGGTAAGACTCCAGGGCGGTTCAGGACGGCGGAAGGGCAGCGGAGGGTGCTCGACGCCGCTAATGCACAAGGAGAAATGCCATGCGCCCATTCTAGCCGCCGGCCCGCGCGTCCCGTGCCGCCCCGGCCGCCGCCGCCCCGCCCCGGCCGGGGCGGCCTCCGCGCTGGTCAGGGACGTCGCGGAGGCCGTTGTCAGTGGCGGGTGGAAGACTGAGACGCAGGTCACAGTCGAGCGGACGGAACCGCACGGAACCTGACGGAAGGGGTGAGCGCCATGACAGGCGGGCCGGGGATCTGCCCCACTTTGCTGTACGACGACGCGAAGGCGGCGATCGCGACGCTGAAGGACGCCTTCGGCTTCTCGGAGATCGCCGTGTACGAGGCGGACGACGGCACGGTCCTCCACGCGGAACTGGGGTTCGGCTCCGGCGTGGTGATGCTGGGGTCGAGGCGCAGGGAGGGCGTC
The DNA here is from genome assembly GCF_039540215.1 of Streptomyces tremellae. Taxonomy (NCBI): domain Bacteria; kingdom Bacillati; phylum Actinomycetota; class Actinomycetes; order Kitasatosporales; family Streptomycetaceae; genus Streptomyces; species Streptomyces tremellae. The sequence continues at coordinate 35,923 of NZ_BAABEP010000029.1, read as the reverse complement.
TTCGCGAAGGCGATGGCGAACGCGGGGCCCGTCGGCTGCTACGTGGTGGTGGAGGGCGGCCCGGCCGCGCTCGACGCGCACCACGCGCGGGCGGCCGCGCACGGCGTGGAGATCCTCATGGGGCCGGCAGACCAGGACTACGGCTCCCGGGACTATCTGGCGCGGGACGCCGAGGGCAATGTGTGGAGCTTCGGGACGTACGCGCCCGGGGCGGCGGAGGAGGGCTGAGCACGGGCCCCGCGGAGGGGGCCGGGCTCCCGGGGCGGGCGCGAGGCGGGCCCCGGGGCCGGGTCGTGGCGGCGCGGGACGCGAGCGGTCAGGCCCCGCCGGTGTGCACCTGGAAGGCGGCCCTGCGCACGGCCTTGGCGAGCGCGGGATCGGGGTGGGCCGCGGCGAGCGCCACCAGCACCTGGACGGTTCTGGGGTGCCCTATGGCGCGTACCTCCTCGATGAGGGCGGGCACGTTGCCCTGCACCGCCGAGTCGAGGTGGCGCACGAGCAGTTCGCTGTCGCCGTGGTCCGCGACGGCGGCGGCCGTGTCGACCCACAGCCAGGTCGACTCCTCACGGGTGAGGATGGACTGGGCGTCCTCGGGGTCGGCGCCCTCGTACTCGGCGAGCCAGATCAGGGCGTAGGGCCGCAGCTGGGGCTCGTCCACCACGGCGCGCACGGCGGGCTCGGCGGGCGCGCCGACGACGCGCAGCGCCTCGAAGGCGAGTCCGCGCAGCAGGGCGTCCTCGCCGCGTGCGACGGCGACGAGTTCGCCGACGGCGCTCGACACGGTGCGGGCGGCGAGCCAGGCCCGGTACTCGGCGCGCGCGGGGCCCGGGGTGAGCTGGGCGCAGCCGCGGAGCATGTCCTGCGCGGACTGCTCGATGTTCCCCGCGGGGCTCTGCGCGGCGACGCAGATCTGTTCGAGCTTGACCCAGACGGCCCAGTTGCCGAGCGGCGTCAGCGTCGCCTGGCCCTCCCCCAGGGTGAGCGCGCCGACCGCGGCGAGTCCTTCCAGGGCCCAGCGCAGCAGCGGGGCGAGGGAGCGGGCTGTGGGCACCTCGGCGGGGGCGGGCTCCGCGGGCACCGGCTCGGCGCCGGGGGCGGCAGGGTCGTAGAGGACCTCGCAGCGCTCCTCGTGGAGTTCGGCGACGCGCTGGGCCAGCAGGTCGAGGAGGGCGGGCGCGGTGACGGGCCCGGCCGAGAGCTGGAGGAGGGAGAGCACCTGGGGGACGGACTCGATCACCTCGGAGACGAGGCCGGGGTCGACGTCGTCGGGCGCGGGGTGGATCAGCGACCACGCGTCGAAAAGCGCGACCCAGCCGCGCAGGACGGCGCTGTCGTCGCTGTCCCAGGCGTGCAGCCGCCAGCCGGGGCGCACGACGCCGTCGTGGAGTTCCACGAGGCCGGAGAGCTTGGCGCGGTCCCAGGCCGCGCGCGCCTGTGCCGGTGTCAGGCCCAGCGCGGCGACGGCGCGTTCCAGGGCCTGCTTGCCGAGGGTGCCGGGGCCCGGATCACCGTCCGCGGCGGCCCAGCGGGCGATCCCCACCGCGTCGGAGAGGACGGCCCTCGCCTGGCGCGCCAGCTCCGAGCGGGGCGGTGTGCCCTCCGGCGGGCGGGGAGCCTGGCGGTTGCGTCCGGTGGTCACGGCCCTTCGGGCGGAGGCCAGCGGCTGCGACGGGACGAGTCGGAGTCTGGGGTTGCGCGCCAATTGCTCATCAGGCTTTCGGGACGTCACGGATGGCAGTCTCCACGCTGACCGCCCGAAAGCCCAAACGGAACGTGTCGCGCGGGTCGGTGGCCGGTGCGGCGGGGGTGTCTCGCAGTGCTTTGCCCGAATGGGCGCAGCCGGACCCCGGGGTGGCTGCACCCCTGCGGAGGCTGTTGTTCTCACAGGTCACATGCGGTATCGGGGGCCCGGGCCTCACATCAGGGGGGTGATGAAGCGGCGGAGGGCCTCCTCGTAGCCCTCGGGATCGGCGTTCCACATCGCCGCGTGGGGTGCATCCGGAACGGCGTGGAGGCTGATCAGGTCGGGCCTCTTGGCCACCACGGCACGGGAGATGCCCCAGGGGGCGACGGTGTCGGCGGGGCCGTGCAGCAGGAGCGCGGGGACGTCGAGGCCGCGCGGGAAGTCGGCGGCGGCGGTCTTCGCCCGGCCGAGCCCCGTCCTGCCCTGGGCGGCCCGCACGGCGAGCGGCACGAGGGGTGCGGGGGTGCGGCGGGCCGCAGCGAGCGCCCTGAGGGTGACCTGCCAGTCGAGCACGGGCGAGTCGAGTACAAGACCGCTGATCCGCATCCGGTGCCGGGAGTCCGCCACACAGCGCAGGGCCATGGTGGCGCCGGTGGACCAGCCGTAGAGGATCACGCGTCCGGCGCCGCCGCGCAGGGCGAAGCCGATGGCGCTGTCGAGGTCGCGCCACTCGGTGTCGCCGAGGTGGCCGAGGCCTTCGCGGGGCCGGGGCGCGCCCTCGTCGCCGCGGTAGGAGATTGCGAGGACGGGGAAGCGCCGCTCCGCGAGGAACGGCATGACGTTCATGGCCTGCGCGCGGCTGGTGCCGAGGCCGTGCGCGCAGATCACCCAGGTGTCGCGGGCGCCCGGCACGAACCAGGCGGGTGAGTGGCCGAGTTCGCCGGGGACGCGGACCTCGCGGTGGTCGAGTCCGAGGGCGGTGCCGGGATCGCCCGCGTACACCTCGGGGGTGAACCGGACCCGTGTGCCGGGCGTGAGGTCGCCGCGGTCGACGCGCAGGAGGCGGCGTACGACGGTGTCGGCGGTGCGTCCGGCGCCCTCGGTGACCGGTCCGACCGCGGCGTGCACGCCAGGGCCCCTGAGCCCGTAGGTGCCGGGGCGCAGGGAGGCGAGGCTGCGGGTGAGGGTGACGTGGCCGGCCGCCGTCGCGTGCACGGTCACCTTGGGGTCGGACGGCAGGGGCCGCCTGGGCGGCGCCTTGAGGGCCGCGTCGCTCGCGTAGCGGCCGGCCGCGACCGCCGCGGCCGCGCCGACTCCGATCACTGTGGTGACGGCCGCTGCCGTCGCTGTAGCCGGGCGCACCCCCCAAGTGTCCGGGGCCCCGGGCGCGCGCGCCAGTGGGCGTGCACCGCGGCGCGCCGGTCAGCCCCGGGTGTCCTCGGGGCGCTGTCCGTACCCCGAGAGCTTCTCGGCGACGCGGCCGATCTCCTCGGGCGACAGCAGCGACGGCGTCCTGCCGGGCACGGACGCGGCGGTCAGCCACAGCCTGCACATCCACTCCAGCTGCGCCGTGCGGTCGTACGCCTGGTCGAGTGAGGCGCCGTGGGTGACGGCGCCGTGGTTCTGCAGGAGGCAGCCGGTGCGCCCGTCGAGCGCTTCGAGCATCCGCTCGGCGAGCGCGTCGGTGCCGTACGTCTCGTACGGGGCGACGCGCACGGGCCCACCGAGCGCCGCCGTCATGTAGTGGACCAGCGGCAGCTCGGTGACGAGGGTGGAGACGGCGGTCGCGTGGACGGCGTGCGTGTGCACGACGGCGCGCGCGCCTGTGGTGCGGTACACGGCGAGGTGCATGGGCAGTTCGCTCGTGGGGGTGAGCGTCCCGAGCACCTGGGTCCCGTCGAGCCGCACGGCGACGGTGTCGCCGGGGCCGAGCCTGTCGTAGGGCACGCCGCTCGGGGTGACGAGGACGAGGTCGCCCACGCGCACGGAGACATTGCCGGAGGTGCCGACGACGAGCCCCGCGGCGGCCGTCCTGCGTGCGGTGGCGACCAGGTCCAGCCACGGGCCGGCCAGCCCGGCGCCGGCCCTGAGTTCCTCCGCCGGCGCCCCGGCGGGAGCCGCACGCTCCCTCTCGGCCCGCGCGCCCCGCCCCGTATCCGCCGTACCCGCCGTGTCCGCCGTGTCCGCCGTGGCCGCCGTGGCCGCCGTATCTGCTGCGTCTGCTGCGTCTGTCATGGTTGCCGTCTCCGTTCGCCGGGTGGCGCGTCGTGGCGCCGCGCACCGTGGTGATCGTGCCAGCGAGGACGGGCGCGCGGCAGCCCGGCACCTCCGCGCGGGAGCCCCTTCGGGCGGTGCGCCGGGGCGCGCCCCGGCGCACCGGCCGAAGGGGCGTCAGGAGAGACACCGCGAATACCTGCCTCGTTCATCTTGCGTTCACCCGGGCTCCCTACGTTCGTCTCGGCCACCCACCCCGCCGAACGATTGCCTGGGTCCATGGAGCATGTGACGCTGCTGCTCGCGGTCGTGATCGCGACAGCCCTCGCGTTCGATTTCACCAACGGCTTCCACGACACCGCCAACGCGATGGCCACGACCATCTCGACCGGTGCGCTGGGCCCGAAGGTCGCGGTGGGGATGTCCGCCGCGCTGAACCTCGTCGGCGCGTTCCTCTCGGTGGAGGTCGCCAAGACGATCTCCGGCGGGATCGTCGACGAGACCGGCATCAGAACCCAGGTCATCTTCGCGGCCCTGGTCGGCGCCATCCTCTGGAATCTGGTCACCTGGCTGCTCGGGCTCCCCTCCAGTTCCTCGCACGCCCTGTTCGGCGGCCTGATCGGCGCGGCCGTGATGTCCGCGGGCGTCTCCGCGGTCGACGGCGGCGTCGTGGTCACGAAGGTCCTGCTGCCCGCGGTCGCCGCGCCCGTGGTGGCGGGGCTCGCCGCCTTCGTCGCCTCCCGCCTCACCTTCCGCATCGGGCGGCACGCGGACGACGCGGCCACCGCCAAGGGCTACCGCGCGGGGCAGATCGCCTCGGCCGCGCTGGTCTCCCTCGCGCACGGCACCAACGACGCGCAGAAGACGATGGGCGTGATCACGCTCGCCCTGGTCACCGGCGGGGTGCTGGCCCCCGGCTCGAACCCGCCGGTCTGGGTGATCGTCTGCTCGGGCCTCGCGATCGCGCTCGGCACGTACATCGGCGGCTGGCGGATCATCCGCACCCTGGGCACGGGCCTGACCGACCTCAGGCCCCAGCAGGGGTTCGCCGCGCAGACCAGCGCCGCGATCTCCATCCTCGCCTCCTCGCACCTCGGCTTCTCGCTCTCCACCACTCAGGTCTGCTCGGGCGCCGTGCTGGGCGCGGGGCTCGGCCGCAGGGGCGGGGCGGTGCGCTGGTCGACCGCCACCCGCATGGCGGTCGCCTGGTGCCTGACGCTGCCGGCCGCCGCGCTGGTGGCCGCGGGCGCCGAGCTCGTCACCGGGCAAGGCACCTGGGGCATCGTCCTGGTGGCCGCGGTGCTCGTGGCGTCCGCCACGGCGATCTGGCTCGCCGCGCGCCGCCGCCCGGTCACCGCGGAGAGCGTCACGGCGCGGCCGGCGGTGGAGCCCGTCCCCGCCCCGCAGCCGGCGCCCGCCGCTCAGACGCCGGCGCAGGACGCCGGCCTGAGCGCGACCATCCCCGCGCCCGCCGCGGCGGCGCCCTCCCGGTCGGCCGCCGCATGAGCGGCCATGAGGCCGGCGCCGGGAGCCGAACCTCCGGCGCGCCGGCGCGGCCCGCGGGCGCTCCACCCGCGCGTACGCGCCGTCAGATCCGAAGCCGCGAGAGCGCGGACGCAGCCGCATGAGCCACGAGAACAGGGGTGCAGCCGCATGAACATCGACTGGGCGTCCGTGGGCACCGTCTTCGGTGTCAGCCTGCTGGTCACCGTCGCGCTCGTGGGCCTGTTCGCCCTCGGCACCGTGGGCCTCGCCAAGCAGGGCTCGGCGGTCGTGACCTCCGCCGCCTACGTCTGCTTCGGGCTGTGCGCGGCGGCCGTGGCGTACGGGATCTTCCTCATCGTCCGCTGAGGCCACCCCTCCCCCGGGTACCGCGCGGCGCTGGGTGTGGGACTTCGCACACTGCCCCGCCGCAGGTCACGGCGGGTTGACGGGTGTCGGGGGGCGTGGTGGACTGCCGGGGCCACTACCGCGGCAGCAGCAGAGGAAGCCGGTGCGAATCCGGCGCGGTCCCGCCACTGTCACCGGCGAGCGCCCCAGACGGCGCGCCGGGAGCCAGGAACTCTCGCCGCCGTGTTCGAACGTCGAGCCGGGGCGCGGACCCTGAGTGAGGACACTGCTGCTTCATGCCTGCCCGCGGCAGACCCGTCGAGGGAGCCTTCGCGTTCGGTGCCGCCGCCGGGCTCGGCCTGCTCGCCGACGCCGTGCTCGGCGACCCGCGGCGCGGCCATCCGGTGGCCGCGTTCGGCCGCGCCGCGGGCGCGGCGGAACGGCTGCTGTGGCGCGACGACCGGGCGAGCGGCGCGCTGTTCACCGCCGTCTGCGTCGGCGGCGCCGTCACGGCCGCCGCGCTCGCCGACCGTACGGTACGCGGCAGCCGCCGCGCGTCCCTCGCCCTGGCCGCGGCCGCCACCTGGACCGTCGTCGGCGGCACGTCGCTCGGCAGGGAGGCCCGCCTCGTCGGCGCACGGCTCACCGCCGGCGACGTGCCGGGCGCCCGCGCGCGCCTCCCCCATCTGTGCGGGCGCGACCCCGAGGCGCTGGACGAGGGCCACCTCGCGCGCGCCGTGGTCGAGTCGGTCGCGGAGAACACCTCGGACGCGGTCGTCGGCGCCCTCGTGTGGGGCGCGCTCGCGGGCGTACCGGGGCTCGTGGGTTTCCGCGCGGTGAACACGCTGGACGCGATGGTGGGCCACCGCTCGCCCCGCCACCTGCGGTTCGGCTGGGCCTCCGCACGCCTCGACGACGCGGTCGGCGCGCCGGGCGCGCGGCTCACCGCGGCGCTCGCGGTCCTCGCGGGCGGGGCGCCGCGCCGGTCGCTGGGCGTCGTACGGCGGGACGCGCACCGCCACCCGAGCCCCAACGCGGGCCCGGTGGAGGCATCGTTCGCGGGCGCGCTCGGCGTACGGCTCGGCGGGACGCTCGCCTACGGCGGGCGGGTCGAGCACCGGCCCGTGCTCGGCGCGGGGCAGCGGCCCGTGGAGGTCGCGGACATCGACCGTGCGGTGCGGCTGTCGCGGCGGGTGACCTGGCTCGCGCTCGCGGCGTGTGTGGCGGGGCGGGCCGCGTGGGGATCGATACAGGGGCGGCGGCGCGGAGGGGCGGTCTGTTGATGGACACGCGGGGCACCCGGGGCACGGGGCGCGGGCGGGGCGCGCGCGGCGGCGGTCTGCTGGTCGCGGGCACCACGTCCGACGCCGGCAAGAGCGTCGTCACCGCGGGCATCCTGCGCTGGCTGGCCAGGCAGGGCCTGAAGGTGGCCCCCTTCAAGGGCCAGAACATGTCCCTCAACTCGTTCGTGACGCGCGAGGGCGCGGAGATCGGCCGCGCGCAGGCGATGCAGGCGCGGGCCGCGGGGGTCGAGCCGACCGCGCTGATGAACCCGGTGCTGCTGAAGCCGGGCGGCGAGGCCAGCAGCCAGGTGGTGCTGATGGGGCGCCCGGTGGGCGAGTTGAGCGCGCGCGGGTACCACGGGGGCCGCCAGGAGGCGCTCCTCGGCACGGTCCTCGACTGTCTCGCCGAGCTGCGCGCCACCCATGACGCGGTGGTCTGCGAGGGCGCGGGCAGCCCCGCCGAGATCAACCTGCGCCGCACGGACATCGTCAACATGGGCATAGCGCGGGCGGCCGGTCTTCCGGTGGTGGTGGTCGGTGACATCGACAGGGGCGGGGTGTTCGCCTCGTTCTTCGGGACGACGGCGCTGCTGAGCCGGGAGGACCAGGCGCTGGTCGCCGGGTATCTCGTCAACAAGTTCCGGGGCGACGTGTCGCTGCTCGAACCCGGCCTGCAGATGCTGGAGAAGCTCACCGGGCGGCGCACGTACGGGGTGCTGCCGTGGCGCGAGGGCCTCGGTATCGACGAGGAGGACGGGGGGCTCGGCGTCCGCGCGCCCGGCGCGGCGCTGCCGCCGGTGGGCGAGGAGGTGCTGCGGGTCGCGGTGTGCGCGGTCCCGCTCATGTCGAACTTCACGGACGTCGACGCGCTGGCAGCGGAGCCCGGCGTACGGGTGCGGTTCGTGGAGCGCGCCGACGAGGCGGCCTACGCCGACCTGCTGGTGGTGCCCGGCACCCGGGGCACCGTCCGCGCGCTGGCGTGGCTGCGGGAGCGCGGCTTCGCCGGCGAGCTGGCGCGGCGGGCCGCCGCGGGCCGCCCGGTGCTCGGCGTGTGCGGGGGCTACCAGCTGCTCGGCGGGCGGATCGAGGACGAGGTGGAGTCGCGGGCCGGCGTCGTGCCCGGCCTCGGACTGCTGCCGGTGCGGGTGCGCTTCGCACGGGAGAAGACGCTGGGACGCCCCGCGGGCACCGCCCTCGGCCTGCCCGTCGAGGGGTACGAGATCCACCACGGCGTCGCCGAGGCCGACGGCGGCGCCCCGTTCGTGACGTACGCGGACGGCCGCGCGCGGGACGGCTGCGTCGTCGGCGCGGTCCGCGGCACGCACTGGCACGGCGTGCTGGAGAACGACGCCTTCCGCCGGGCCTACCTGACCGAGGTGGCGCGCGAGGCGGGCCGCCGCTTCACGGTGGCCGGGGACACGGAGTTCGGGGCGCTGCGGGAGGCGCAGCTCGACCGCCTCGCCGACCTGGTGGAGGAGCACGCGGACACGGCCGCGCTGCTGCGGCTGGTGGAGGCTGGCCCGCCGCCGGGGCTGCCGTTCGTTCCGCCGGGCGCGCCGTGAGCCCGTCAGCGGCGCCCGCCGCAGCCGCCGTCGCCGTCAGCCCCGGGTCCTCGAACGGCTCGTGTCGTAAAGGAGATTCATGACCACCCCCTATCCCTTCACCGCCGTCGTCGGCATGGACGACCTGCGGCTCGCGCTGCTCCTCAACGCCGTCAGCCCCGCCGTGGGCGGAGTGCTGGTGCGCGGCGAGAAGGGCACCGCGAAGTCGACGGCCGTGCGGGCGCTGTCCACGCTGCTGCCGGAGCTGAGCGTCGTCGCCGGGTGCAGGTTCTCCTGCGACCCCGCCGCGCCCGACCCGCAGTGCCCCGACGGGCCGCACGGCAACGAGCCCGCGATGCACCGGCCGGCGCGGATGGTCGAGCTGCCGGTCGGCGCATCGGAGGACCGGCTCGTGGGCGCGCTCGACATCGAGCGCGCGCTCGCGGAGGGCGTGAAGGCGTTCGAGCCGGGGCTGCTCGCGGACGCGCACCGCGGGGTGCTCTACGTGGACGAGGTCAACCTCCTCCACGACCACTTGGTGGACCTGCTGCTCGACGCCGCCGCCATGGGCTCCTCGTACGTGGAGCGCGAGGGGGTGTCCGTACGGCACGCGGCGCGCTTCCTGCTCGTCGGCACGATGAACCCGGAGGAGGGCGAGCTGCGCCCGCAGCTGCTCGACCGGTTCGGCCTCACGGTCGAGGTCGCAGCGTCGCGCGAGCCGGACCAGCGCGTCGAGGTGGTGCGCCGCCGCCTCGCGTACGACGACGACCCGGACGGCTTCGCGGGCCGCTGGGCCACCGAGGAGCAGGCGCTGCGCGAGCGGATCGTCGCCGCCCGTGCACTGCTGCCGCGCGTGGTGCTCGGCGAAGGCGTGCTGCGGCAGATAGCCGCGACCTGCGCGGCGTTCGAGGTGGACGGCATGCGGGCGGACATCGTGATGGCCCGCACGGCGACCGCGCTGGCCGCGTGGGCGGGGCGCGCGGAGGTCGTCTCCGGGGACGTGCGGCAGGCGGCGCTGCTCGCGCTGCCGCACCGCAGGCGGCGCAATCCGTTCGACGCGCCGGGCCTGGACGAGGACATGCTCGACCGGGTCCTCGACGAGTTCTCCGACGACACGCCCGAGCCGCCCCCCGAGCCGGACGGCACGGACCCCGGCGGCGCGGGACCCGACGATCCGGGCCGGGGTCCCGGCGACGCCCCGGGCCCCGACGACCCGGGGCGCGGCGGCGGCCCAGGGCCCGACGGCGGCCCGCGCGACGAAGGGGCGGCGCCCGACACCGCGGGACCCGAGGGCCCCGGCGGCTCCTCCGAGCAGCGCGGCGGGGTGCCGCGACAGGCCGGCGCGCCGCAGGAGCGGCAGGCGACCGGTCCTGGCGAGCCGTTCAGGGCCCGGGTCCTGACCGTGCCGGGGCTCGGCGAGGGTGCGGCGGGGCGGCGCTCCCGTGCCCGTACGGAGCACGGCAGGACGACCGGGTCCCGGCGGCCGGAGGGCGCGCTGACCAAGCTGCACCTGGCGGCGACCGTGCAGGCCGCGGCCCCGCACCAGCGGGCCAGGGGCCGCTCGGGGCGCGGGCTGATCGTGCGCCGCGACGATCTGCGGCAGGCGAGCCGCGAGGGCCGCGAGGGCAACCTCGTGCTGTTCGTGGTGGACGCGTCGGGTTCGATGGCGGCCAGGCAGCGCATGGGCGCGGTCAAGGGCGCCGTGCTGTCGCTGCTGCTCGACGCGTACCAGCGGCGCGACAAGGTCGGCCTGATCACCTTCCGGGGCCGGGAGGCGGCGCTCGCGCTGCCGCCCACCTCGTCCGTCGACGCGGCGGCGGCCCGCCTCGGCTCCCTGCCGACCGGCGGCCGCACTCCACTGGCGGCCGGGCTGCTGAAGGCGCACGACGTCCTGCGGGTCGAGCGGCTGCGCGACCCCTCGCGCCGGCCGCTGCTCGTCGTCGTCACGGACGGGCGGGCCACCGCGGCGGGCCGGGGCGACGCGGTCGGCGAGGCGGCCAGGGCCGCGGCGCTGCACGCGGCGCGGGGCGTCGCCTCGGTCGTCGTGGACTGCGAGTCGGGGCCGGTGCGGCTCGGCCTCGCGGGGAGCCTCGCTGCGGCGCTCGGCGGCACGGCCGTGACGCTGGACGGGCTGCGCGCGGACTCCATCGCGGGCCTCGTGAAGGACGTACGGGGCGGACAGGGGGCGCGCGGCGCCCGCCCCGCCGCCACCACAGTCAGCACCGACGAAGCGCGGAGGGCCGCCTGATGCCCCAGGGAAAGCCGGAAACCGTCCCCGACGACGGCCTCACCACCCGCCAGCGCCGCAACCGGCCGCTGGTCCTCGTCCACACGGGCCCGGGGAAGGGCAAGTCGACCGCCGCGTTCGGCCTCGCGCTGCGGGCCTGGACGCAGGGGTGGCCGATCGGCGTGTTCCAGTTCGTGAAGTCCGCGAAGTGGCGGGTCGGCGAGGAGAAGGCGCTCACCGTGCTCGGCGCGAGCGGCGAGGGCGGCACGGTCGCCTGGCACAAGATGGGCGAGGGCTGGTCATGGGTCCAGCGGGACAGCCAGCTCTCGAACGAAGAAGCGGCCAGGGAGGGCTGGGAGCAGGTCAAGCGCGACCTGGCCGCAGAGACGCACCGGCTGTACGTGCTGGACGAGTTCGCCTACCCGCTGCACTGGGGCTGGGTGGACACGGCAGAGGTGGTCGAGGTGCTGCGGGACCGCCCCGGCACCCAGCACGTGGTGATCACCGGCCGCAACGCGCCCGCGGAACTGACGGATTTCGCGGACCTCGTGACGGAGATGACAAAGGTGAAGCACCCCATGGACGCGGGTCAGAAGGGTCAGCGAGGCATCGAATGGTGACATTCCGCGGCACGGAGGGCACGGCGGGCAGACGCCCGCGCACGACCGGTGGGCCCGCGCGCGGCTCCGCGCCCCTGCGGGCGGTGCAGGCGCCATGACCTCCGTGCCCCGCCTCGTCGTCGCCGCGCCCGCCTCGGGCAGCGGGAAGACCACCGTGGCCACCGGCCTGATGGCCGCGTTCACCGAGCGCGGCCTCACCGTCTCGCCGCACAAGGTCGGCCCCGACTACATCGACCCCGGCTACCACACACTCGCCGTCTCGGGCGGCGGCGAGGTGCGCCGCCCCGGCCGCAACCTCGACGCCTACCTGTGCGGGCCCGACCTGGTGGGGCCGCTGTTCGCGCACGGCTCCGAGGGCTGCGACCTCGCGGTCGTGGAGGGCGTGATGGGGCTGTACGACGGCGCCGCCGGCCAGGGCGAGCTGGCGTCGACCGCGCACGTGGCGAAGCTGCTGCGGGCGCCGGTCGTGCTGGTGGTGGACGCGTCGTCGCAGTCGCGCTCGGTCGCGGCGCTGGTGCACGGCTTCGTCTCGTACGACCCGGAGGTGCGGGTCGGCGGGGTGATCCTCAACAAGGTCGGCTCCGACCGGCACGAGGAGCTGCTGCGGGAGGCGCTCGACGGCTGCGGCGTGCCGGTGCTCGGCGTGCTGCGCCGCTCCGACGCGGTCGGTACGCCGTCGCGCCACCTGGGCCTCGTGCCGGTGGCGGAGCGGCACGCCGACGCGCTCGCGGCGACCGGGGCCCTGGCCGAGCACGTGCGGGGCGGGTGCGATCTGGAGGCGCTGCTGACGCTCGCGCGCTCCGCGCCGCCGCTCGACGCGGCGCCGTGGGACCCGGTGGCCGCGGTCGGCGGGCCCGTCACCGACCGGCGGCCGGTCGTCGCGGTCGCGGGCGGCTCGGCGTTCACCTTCTCGTACGCGGAGCAGACGGAGCTGCTGGCCGCGGCCGGTGCCGAGGTCGTGCCCTTCGACCCGCTGCGGGACGACGGGCTGCCGCCGCGCACCGCCGCGCTGGTGCTGGGCGGCGGCTTCCCCGAGGTGTACGCGCCGGAGCTGTCGGCCAACGACGAGCTGAGGCGCGCGGTCGCGGCGCTCGCGCACTCCGGGGCGCCGGTGGCGGCGGAGTGCGCAGGGCTGCTGTATCTGGCGCGGTCGCTCGACGGACGGCAGATGTGCGGGGTGCTCGACGCGGACGCGCGGATGACGGACGGGCTGACGCTCGGGTACCGCGAGGCCGTCGCGATCGGCGACAGCGCGATCGCGGAGGCGGGCACGCGGGCGCGGGGCCACGAGTTCCACCGCACGGTCCTCGAACCGCGCGCGGGGACGTACCCGGCGTGGGGTTTCGTGCGCCCCGAGCGGACCATGGAGGGCTTCGTACGGCGCGGGGTGCACGCCAGCTACCTGCACACGCACTGGGCGGCGACGCCGGAGTTCGCGGCGCGCTTCGTGGGGCGCGCGGCGGGCGCGCCGTGAGAGCCCGCGCCCGGCGCTCAGCCCGCGACGCCCACCACCAGCCAGATGAAGGCGGCGCCCGCGACCGTGCACAGCAGGGTGGAGCGCGCCGGGTGCTCGTGGTGGGCCTCGGGCAGGATCTCGGCGGCCGCGAGGTAGAGCAGCGCGCCGCCGAAGAAGCCGAGATAGCTGCCGAGGAGCTTCTCGGGCAGCGTGAAGAACACCGTGGACGCGGCGCCGACGATCGGCGCGGCGGCGTCCGCGAGCAGCATGCCGAGGGCCCTGCGGCGGTCGTTCCCGTACAGGCTGGTGATCGTGTACGTGTTGAAGCCGTCGGCGAAGTCGTGGGCGATCACGGCGAGCGCGACCGCGGTGCCTATCGCCCCGCCCACCTGGAAGGCAGCGCCGAGCGCGACGCCGTCCATCAGGCTGTGGCCGACCATGGCCGCGGCGGCGGTCAGCCCGAACTGCGGCACGCGCGCCGTGCCGTTCGCGCCGCGCGCCGGGGCGTGCGTGTGGGTGTGCGCCGGCGCCCGGGTGTGCGCCCCTCCGTCCCCGGACGCGGCGGCGGTGGGCGCGTGCGGGGTCCTGGCGTCCGCGCCGACGGGGTCGTGCGGGGCGCCCCCGGCGTCCGTGGCGTCCGTGGCATCAGGGGGCTCCGTGTCGGCGCCGCCGTGCGAACTCTGCCGGGCCGCCAGGAGGCGTTCGACCAGATGGGCGACGAGGAAGCCGCCGACGAACAGCAGCAGCGCCTGAGGGACGCCGAGTACCTCGTCGCCCGCGGCGGAGACCGCCTCGGGCAGCAGGTCGAGGCCGACCACCCCGAGCATCAGCCCGCCCGCGAGGCCGAGCACCAGGTGCCTGCGGTCGGTGACGCGTTGCGCCGTCCAGCCGCCGAACAGCGTCATCAGGAACGCGCCGAGCGCGACGAACACCGCCATGAGCCCCTGCATAGCCGATCACTGCCGCACCGCGCACATCCGGAGGCCGCGGGAGGCCCGGATCGGGGCCAGTCGTGACCAACCTCACGTTTCCCGGGCCTTTCGGGCCTCCTGACGTGACGGTCGGGATCGGTGTGCGGCCGGGCGTCGCGGCGGACGACGTGGTCGCGCTGGTGGCGGACGCGCTGCTGGCCGCGGGGGTGCGGCCGGGAGCGGTGGCCGAGCTCGCGACGCTCGACACGCGGGTGGCGGAGCCGGGGCTCGTGGCGGCGGCCGCGCGGCTCGGGGTGCCGCTGCGCGGCCACCCCGCGGTCGCGCTCGACGCGGTGCCCGTGCCGCACCCCGCGGACGGCGTGCGGCGGGCGGTGGGGACGGGGTCGGTCGCCGAGGCCGCGGCCCTCGCGGGCGGCGGACCGCTGCTCCTCGCCAAGGTGAAGAACGCGGCGGGCACGGCCACCTGCGCGATCGCGGGGAAGGGACCGCAGTTCCGCGTCCCGGCGGCCGGGACCGCTCACGGCGGCGGGCGTGACGGTTCGCGTGTACCCCGTGGACAGAACGTCTGTGCGGAGGGTAGACAGCTCGGACACGCTGAACCGGATGCTGACGTGCCCTCCCCACAGGGCGCGTACGGAGGGAGCGCCGTGAGACGCACGGCCGAGCAGGCAGCTGACCACCCCCACGACGCCCCTGGCGCCCACGACCTGCGCCACCACGGTGACGCGGAGGTACGGGACCAGCCGGGCGACCTGGTCGACCTGGCGGTCAACGTACGGGCGGGGACCCCGCCCGCGTGGCTGCGGGAACGCATCGCCGACTCGCTCGCGGGCCTCGCCGCCTACCCGGACGGCCGCGCGGCGCGCGCCGCGGTCGCCGCGCGGCACGGGCTGCCGGTCGAGCGGGTGCTGCTGACGGCGGGCGCGGCCGAGGCGTTCGTGCTGCTCGCGCGGGCGCTGCCGGTGCGCGGCCCCGTCGTGGTGCACCCGCAGTTCACCGAGCCGGAGGCGGCCCTGCGGGACGCCGGGCACGAGGTGCGCCGAGTGCTGCTGAGCGCGGCGGACGGCTTCACGCTCGACCCCGAGGCCGTGCCGGAGGACGCGGACCTGGTGGTGATCGGCAACCCGACGAACCCGACCTCGGTGCTGCACCCTGCGGACACCCTGGCGTCGCTGGCACGTCCCGGCCGGACCCTGGTGGTGGACGAGGCGTTCATGGACGCGGTCCCCGGCGAGCTGGAGTCGCTCGCGGGCGACGTGGACATACCCGGGCTCGTGGTGCTGCGGAGCCTCACGAAGACCTGGGGCCTCGCGGGACTGCGCGTCGGCTATGTGCTCGGGGACCCGCAGCTGGTGGCGGACCTTGAGCGCGCGCAGCCGCTGTGGCCGGTCTCCAGCCCGGCGCTCGCCGCCGCGGAGGCGTGCGTGGCGCCCGCGGCGCTCGCCGAGGCGGACGCGGCCGCGCGCGCGATGTGCGCGGAGCGCGCGCACCTGCTCGCGGGGCTCGCCGAGTTCGACGAGGTCGAGGCGGTGGAGGCGGCCGAGGGCCCGTTCGTGCTGGTCCGCACGGCTCGCGCCGGCGCGGTGCGCGCGCGGCTGCGGACATACGGCTTCGCGGTGCGCCGCGGCGACACCTTCCCCGGCCTCGACGGCGAGTGGCTGCGCCTCGCGGTACGCGATCGCGCCACGACGAACCGTTTCCTCCAGGCTCTCGACCTGGCCCTCACGGGCACCGGCCGGGCGGGCTGAACCCCAGCGCCCCGGCCGGGCGGGCCGTCCCCCTGGTGCGGCCCGCCCGGCGGCGGTGCGGCGTCAGTGCGACGCGCGGCGCTTCGCGAAGAACACGGCGCCGGCGCCCGCGACGAGCAGCACGGCCGCGCCGCCCGCCAGGTACGGCGTGGCGGAGCTGCCGCCGGTCTCCGCGAGGTTCTCCTTCGCGGTGGGGACCGGCTTGGGCTCGGCGGCCTGCTGGGGCGTGTCGCCGGGCGCCGAGGAGGCCGGCGCCGAGGGCTTCGCGGGCTTCGAGGGCGCGGTCCCGCCCTCGTGGCCGCCGCGGGGCGAGGTGCAGTCGGCCGTCGCCAGCTGCACCGAGCCCTCCACGTCCGCGACGTTGAGCTTCAGCGGGTTGACGGAGACGTCGAGCGCGAGGGCCGTCGCGGCGGCCGTGCGGGAGGTCGTGCGGGTCTGGGACAGTTCGAGGCTCACCTCGCCGACACCGGGCACGCTGACCTTGGTGGGGCCTGCCGTGGAGAGCGTGACCCGCTTGCCGAGCACCGTCACGTCGCCCAGCAGGTTCGCCGCCGCGGTGGGCCGCTCGCCCGCCGTGCACGTCGCCTTGGCGGTGACCTGCTGGAGCTCGATGAGCGAGAGCAGCGGCAGACCCGGCACGTGCACCTTCGCGTGGGCGAGGTTCACGTACCCCTCGGCCGTCCTGCCCTGGAGCGTGGCCCGCGCGTCGGCGACGTCGGCGCCGAGCATGCTGAACGGCCGGCCCTTGTCGACGCCGTCGACCGTCAGGCTCAGCGCCTTCTTGTCGGCGCTCTGCGGCGCCCTGACCTCGTTGAGCGAGGTGTTGAGCGGTACGTCGACGGTCTTGTTGAGCAGGGACACGTCGAGTGCCGCCTTCAGCACGGCGGCGTGGGCCGCCCCTCCGTGCCCCTCGACGCCGGCGGCCTGGGCGGGCGCGGCGAGGAGCACGGGGCCCGCCGTCAGCGCGGCCGCCGCGGCGAGCGCGGCGCAGCGGCGCGCGGACGGACGGCGAAAGGTGTTGCTGTTCACTTCGTGAAACCCCCACAGAGACATGGCGTCGCCGACCGGCCGGCTGGGGACAAGGCGGCGGCGACCGAGACACCACGCATCTTTACGTACTGAGAGTGAACGGGCCGAAACGGAGCGCTAGTTCACTCGAACGGGGGGTTTCCGTGTCAGTTTTCGATTTCTGAGGCACGTGAGTTCACTCCCGCCCCGGGGCCGTCACCCGTACGCGCCGCACGGGATCCGGCGGCCGGCCTGGCAGCGGACAGTGCACAACGACCCGACGTGCCCCGGCGTCACGGGCCGTCAACCGCCGCCCGCGCAGACTCGGGCCGGGGCCGCGCCGTCGTCAGGCCACGACACGCCCGTTCAGCACCACCCGGCGCGGTGCCGTGAGCACCCGGACGTCCGCGCGCGGGTCCTCCTCGTAGACGACGAGGTCGGCGGGCGCGCCCTCCTCGATGCCGGGGCGGCCGAGCCAGGCGCGCGCGGCCCAGGTGGTCGCGGCGAGCGCGTCGCGCACCGGGATGCCGGCCCGCACCAGTTCGGCCACCTCGGCGCCCACCAGGCCATGGGCGAGCGACCCGCCCGCGTCGGTGCCGACGTAGACCGGCACGCCCGCGTCGTAGGCGGCGCGCACGGTGTCGTAGCGGCGCTCGTACAGCCGCTCCAGATGCGCCGACCAGCGGGGGAACTTGGCTGCTCCCCCGGCGGCGAGCTGCGGGAACGTCGCGATGTTGACCAGCGTCGGCACGATCGCCACGCCCCGCTCGGCGAACAGCGGGATCGTGTCGTCCGTCAGGCCCGTGGCGTGCTCGACGCAGTCGATCCCGGCCTCCACCAGGTCCCGCAGGGAGTCCTCTGCGAAGCAGTGGGCGGTGACCCGGGCGCCGAGCCGGTGCGCCTCGGCGATCGCCGCCTCGACGGCGCCGCGCGGCCAGCAGGCCGTCAGGTCACCCACCCCGCGGTCGATCCAGTCGCCGACGAGCTTGACCCAGCCGTCGCCGCGGAGCGCCTCCCGCGCCACGTACGCGACGAGGTCCTCCGGCTCGACCTCGTGGGCGAAGTTGCGGATGTAGCGGCGGGTGCGCGCGATGTGCCGCCCGGCCCTGACGATCTTCGGCAGGTCGTCCCTGCCGTCGATCCAGCGGGTGTCGGAGGGCGAGCCCGCGTCGCGCAGCAGCAGGGCGCCCGCGTCGCGGTCGCCGAGCGCCTGCTTCTCGCTGGTCGCCTCGTCCACCGGGCCGTGCGTGTCGAGCCCGACATGGCAGTGTGCGTCGACGAGCCCTGGCAGCGCCCAGCCGGTGACCGTGCGCAGGTCGCGGACGCCCGCGGGCCGTTCGAAGGTGATCCTGCCGCCGACCACCCACAGCTCGTCCGCGCTCTCCTCGGGACCGAGCAGCACCCGGCCCTTCACGTGCAGTGCAGGTGCGCTCGTCCCATCGCTCATGGAGAGCACTGTACGAGGCCGTGAGTACCCTCGTTCGAGCAGTTCGGCAGAGGATCGCGGCCGCCGCGGACGGCGGCCGCGCCGCGCCGCGCCGCAGACATCCGCAGACGTCCCGAAGGAAGCACCGCCGTGACCCGTCCCGCGCCCGCCGCTCCCCCGCCGCACGCCCTGCTGGACCTGGCGCCGCCGACCGCCGCCGAGTTCGCCGCCGTGGAGCGGCGGGTGGCCGCGCTCCTCGGCACAGGCAACGACGTGGTGATCATGCAGGGCGAGGCCCTGCTGCCCCTCGAAGGCTGCGTGAAGGGCGCCGCGAGGGCGGGTTCGACCGCGCTGAACATCGTGACGGGTCCGTACGGGCAGACCTTCGGCGGCTGGCTGCGCGACTGCGGCGCGGCCGTGCACGACCTGGAGGTGCCGTTCTCCGGCGCGGTCGGCGCCGAGCAGGTGGAGCGCGCGCTCGCGGCCCGCCCGGAGACGGAGTTCGTCTCGCTGGTGCACGCGGAGGCCGCCACCGGCAACACCAACCCGGTGGCGGAGATCGGGGAGGTCGTCAGGGCGCACGGCGCGCTGCTGATGCTGGACGCGGTGGCGTCGGTGGCCGCGGAGCCGCTGCTGCCCGACGCCTGGGGCGTCGACCTGTGCGTGATCGGCGCGCAGAAGGCGATGGGCGGGCCCGCCGGGGTCTCCGCGGTGTCGGTGAGCGAGCGCGCCTGGGCGAGGCTCGCGGCCAACCCGGGCGCGCCGCGCCGCTCGTACCTGTCGCTGCTCGACTGGAAGGAGCGCTGGATCGACACCGGCAGGCGCGCCCTGCCGCACGCGCCCGCGCAGCTGGAGATGGCCGCGCTCGACGCCTGCCTCGACCGGATCGAGCGGACGGGCCTCGGCGCCGTGCAGCAGCGGCACGCGCGGGCCGCGGCCGCGACGCGGGCGGGCGCGCTCGCGCTGGGCGGCGGGCTCGCCCCGTACGTGCACGAGGAGGCGGCGGCCGCGCCGGTCGCGACGACGCTGCGCACCCCGGCGGGGGTGGACGCCTCCGCGCTGGTGGCGAAGGCCCTGGCCGCGTCCCCCGGGCTGCCGCTGATCGCCGGCGGCGGGCCGCTCGCGGCCGGCATGGTCCGGGTGAACCACTACGGTCCTGACGCGAGCGAGGAGGCCGTGACGTCCTGCCTGCGGGCCCTGGGCGAGGCGCTGGCTCACGCTGCGGGCCCGGGCGCTGCACCGGTGGACACCCGGGCCGCGGTGCGCGCGGCGGCGGGGGCGTGGGCCGGGGCGTGAGCGTGCGGAACGTGCGTGGGGGCGGTGCCGGGATCCCGGCACCGCCCCCACCCGTACGCGCCCGCCTCACACCACGCACCCGCTCGCGCCCGTGGTCCCGGGCGCCGCGTGAGGGCGCCCCACCGGCGCGTCCTCACGCCGCGTGGCGCCTGATGATGCTTCTGTGGTTTCCGAGCAGAATTCCCCTCCCATACGGCACGAAGAATATGTTAAGTTGAGGATAGGAATTCCCGCTCTTTTACGAGCAGCTTCCCGTAATGCTTGTGCCCGGTTTCTTCGAGGCTAAACGCGCAGGTTTCGACAGGATGTTCAGCGTAATTCGGACACATTTACGCCCGTCATCCACTTGTGACCGAGTCCACAAAGCAAGGCGATTTGCCCGAATAATCCGCCACAAATCGCCCCCATTCGCCTACCGGTCAGGGACCGCCCGCGCCCGCGCGATAACACATCAACGCGCATCACCCAACCCCTTGCCCGGATGCATGTTTTGAAATTGCTCGGTAAATTCAATCCGTATGACCGCCGCACAAGCAGACCTTGCAGGTGCCAGTAGCGAATTCACCTCGGCCCCAGGTTCCCCGGGCTCCCCGGGAGCTTTCGTGATCGACACCCCACGAGTCGAGGACGGAGCCGCGATCTGGCGCATAGCCCGTGACTCCGAGGTGCTCGACCTCAACTCCTCGTACAGCTACCTGCTGTGGTGCCGCGACTTCGCCGACACGTCCGTCGTCGCACGGGACGCGTCGGGTGAGCCGATGGGCTTCGTGACCGGTTACGTACGGCCGCAGCGCCCCGAGATCCTGGTCGTCTGGCAGGTCGCCGTCGACGGCGCGCACCGCGGCAAGGGCATCGCGGGCACCCTGCTCGACGCCCTCACCGACCGGGTCGTCCGCGACCTCGGCATCACCGGGATCGAGACGACGGTGACCCCCGACAACGTTCCCTCGGACCGCATGTTCACCGCGTACGCCGCACGCCGCGGCGCCGTCCTGGACCGCGAGGTCCTCTTCGACGGCGGCCTGTTCCCCGAGGACGGGTCGAGCGCCCACGCGCCCGAGGTCCTCTACCGCATCGGCCCGCTGACCTCGGGCTGACCCCGCCGAGCCGCACCCGGACGGGCCGCTGACACCGGCCCGCCGCGGTCCGCGCGGCACAGGCACCCGGTACCGAAACCGACCAGGTCCGAACCCTGTCCGCTCCGATTCCGACCCGCCTCAGAGCCGAACCGAACACACCAGAGCCCATCCGATCTGTCCCTTCCATGAGCCGCGGGATCCGTGCGATCCACTCGACCGACGCGGCCCCGAGACCCCCCACGCCGCACCACCTGGCCCATGAAGCCTCCGTTCTCTGCACCGCAGGAGATCGCCGTGACCATCACCCCGCCCGCCCTGAGCGTCTTCGAGACCATCGAGTCCGAGGTGCGCAGCTACTGCCGCGGCTGGCCTGCCGTCTTCGACCGCGCGCAGGGCAGCCGCCTCACCGACGAGGACGGCCACTCGTACCTCGACTTCTTCGCCGGCGCCGGATCACTCAACTACGGCCACAACAACCCCGTGCTGAAACGCGCGCTGATCGACTACATCGAGCGCGACGGCATCACGCACGGCCTGGACATGGCCACCACCGCGAAGCGCGCGTTCCTCGAGTCCTTCCAGAACGTCATCCTGCGCCCCCGCGACCTGCCGTACAAGGTCATGTTCCCGGGCCCGACGGGCACCAACGCCGTCGAGTCCGCGCTGAAGCTGGCCCGCAAGGTGAAGGACCGCGAGTCGGTGGTCTCCTTCACCAACGCCTTCCACGGCATGTCGCTCGGCTCCCTCGCCGTCACCGGCAACGCCTTCAAGCGCGCGGGCGCCGGCATCCCGCTGGTCCACGGCACACCGATGCCGTTCGACCACTACCTCGACGACAGCGTGCCGGACTTCCTCTGGTTCGAGCGGCTGCTCCTCGACCGCGGCTCCGGCCTCAACAAGCCCGCCGCCGTGATCGTGGAGACCGTGCAGGGCGAGGGCGGCATCAACGTGGCGCGCCCCGAGTGGCTGCGCGCGCTCGCCGACCTGTGCGAGCGCCACGACATGCTGCTGATCGTGGACGACATCCAGATGGGGTGCGGCCGCACCGGCCCGTTCTTCTCCTTCGAGGAGGCCGGGATCGTCCCCGACATCGTCACCGTGTCCAAGTCCATCAGCGGCTACGGCCTGCCGATGTCGCTCTGCCTGTTCAAGCCGGAGCTCGACATCTGGGAGCCCGGCGAGCACAACGGCACGTTCCGCGGCAACAACCCGGCCTTCGTCACGGCCGCCGCCGCGCTCAACACGTACTGGGCCGACGGCCAGATGGAGAAGCAGACCCTCGCACGCGGCGAGCAGGTCGAACAGGCGCTCGCGGAGATCTGCGCGGAGAGCGCGGGCGGCGACGCCGAGTTCCGCGGGCGGGGCCTCGTATGGGGCCTGGAGTTCCGCGACAAGGCGCGGGCGACGGCCGTGTGCAGGCGCGCCTTCGAGCTCGGTCTGCTGCTGGAGACGTCGGGTCCCGAGAGCGAGGTCGTGAAGCTGCTGCCGCCGCTGACCGTCACGCCCGAGGAACTGGACGAGGGCCTGCGCACGCTGGCGCGCGCCGTGCGGGACACCGCACGGGTCCCGGCCGCCGCGGTCTGACCCGGCCGACCGCGCGGCCGGACGGTGCAGAACCGTTCGTGCCGTGCGGCGCGGCCCGAGCGAGAACCCACAGGAGAAGACCGGAGACCTGCCCGGTCCGTCCGCCCGGCCACCGCGGGGCGGACGGACCGGGTGTGGGACACACCGTGCCGGCCGGGTACCCGGCCGGTGTCGCGCGTCCCGCACCCCCTCCACGGGGCGGTCCCCTTCCGGGGGCGCCCCGCAGGTCCGCACAGAGAGAGGCAAGAACGCACCGTGATCGTCCGATCGTTCAAGGACATCGAGAACACCGACCGCCATGTGAAGGCCGCGTCCGGTACGTGGGAGAGCAAGCGCATCGTGCTCGCCAAGGAGAAGGTCGGCTTCTCGCTGCACGAGACCATCATGTACGCGGGCACGGAGACGTCGATGTGGTACGCGAACCACATCGAGGCCGTGCTCTGCGTCGAGGGCGAGGCCCAGGTGACCAACGACGAGACCGGCGAGGTCCACGACATCACGCCCGGCACGATGTACCTGCTCGACGGGCACGAGCACCACACCGTGCGGCCCAAGTCGGACTTCCGTGTCATCTGCGTGTTCAACCCGCCGGTGACGGGCCGGGAGGACCACGACGAGAACGGCGTCTACCCGCTGCTGACCGAGGACTGACCCCGGACAGCGCGCCCCGCCCGCGCGGGCGGGGCGCCATGGACTGGCCCGTGCGGCGCCGCCCCCGCCCGCGCGACGGGCGGCGGCACGCGGCGGGGCAGACGGAACAGAAGGACACGACGGGAACAGAGCAGCACCGGTACTCCACCGGAACCCGGAATACCGAGGAAGGAAGACCATGACCACCGCCCCAGCCAAGCCGAAGGACCTCTACCCCACCCGCGGCGCCACCGAGGTCGTCACCCCGCGCCAGGACCCCGTCGTCTGGTCGGCCCCGGACGCTCCGGGACCGATCGAGCCGGCCGGTCTCGGCGCCTTCCAGCGCGACGGGTTCCTCGCGATCGACCAGCTCGTCGGCCCCGCCGAGGTGGAGCGCTTCCGCGCGGAGACCCAGCGGCTGATCACCGACCCGGCGATCAGGGCCGACGAGCGCTCCATCGTCGAGCCGCGCTCGCAGGAGATCAGGTCCGTCTTCGAGATCCACAAGATCAGCGACGTGTTCGCCTCGCTCGTGCGGGACGAGCGGGTCGTGGGCATCGCCCGGCAGATCCTCGGCTCCGACGTGTACGTGCACCAGTCGCGGATCAACCTGAAGCCGGGCTTCGGCGCCTCCGGCTTCTACTGGCACTCGGACTTCGAGACCTGGCACGCGGAGGACGGCCTGCCGAACATGCGGGCCGTCTCGGTGTCGATCGCGCTGACCGAGAACCTCGACACCAACGGCGGCCTGATGATCATGCCGGGCTCGCACATGTCGTTCCTCGGCTGCGCGGGCGAGACGCCGAAGGACAACTACAAGAGGTCGCTCCAGATGCAGGACGCGGGCACCCCGTCGGACGAGGCGCTGACGAAGATGGCCGACGCGCACGGCATCAAGCTGTTCACCGGCAGGGCCGGCTCGGCGACCTGGTTCGACTGCAACTGCATGCACGGCTCGGGCGACAACATCACGCCGTACGCCCGCAGCAACGTGTTCATCGTGTTCAACAGCGTGGAGAACACCGCGGTGGACCCGTTCGCCGCGCCGGTGCCGCGCCCGGACTTCATCGGCGCGCGGGACTTCACGCCCGTGCGCTGAGCCCGCGCGGCGGGGCGCGTAGGGGGAGGGGGCGGCGGACCCGGTGGTCCGCCGCCCCCTCCGCCGCGCCTGGTGCACCGGCCGCGCGGGGCGTCCGTGGTGTCAGACAGACGGGTCAGACGGCGGCGGCGCGGCTCTCCCACGCCTGCTGGAGTGCCTGCGTGAACACCTCGACGGGCTGCGCGCCCGACAGGCCGTAGCGCCGGTCGAGCACGAAGAACGGCACGCCGTTCGCGCCGAGTTCCGCGGCCTCGCGCTCGTCGTCGCGGACCGCGTCCGCGTACGCGTCGGGGTCGGCGAGCACGGACCGCACCTCCGCCCCGTCGAGACCGGCCTCGACGGCGATCGCGAGCACGGTGTCCGGCGCGTACACGGACCGCTCCTCGGCGAAGTTGGCGCGGTAGGCGAGGTCGAGCAGCTCGCTCTGCACACCGCGTTCCTTGGCCAGGTGCAGCACCCGGTGGAGGTCGAAGGTGTTGCCGTGGTCGCGGCCCTCGGTGCGGTAACCGAGGCCCTCGGCGCGGGCGTTGGACGCGACGTGCTCCTCCATCGCCTGCGCCTCCTCGCGCGAGCGCCCGTACTTCGCGGCCAGCAGGTCCACGACGGTCTCCCCCGGTGCGGGGGCGGCGGCCGGGTCAAGCTCGAAGGACCGGTGCACGACCTCGACGCCGTCGCGCTCCGCGAAGGCCGCGAGGCCCTTCTCGAAGCGCGCCTTGCCGATGTAGCACCACGGGCAGGCGATGTCGCTCCAGATCTCGACGCGCATGGGTATCCGGGTCCGTTTCTCTCGGTTGCTCAGGTACTCGGCAATGCTCCGGGATGCTCTGTGACTCCCGGTCCCGGAATGCTCCGGACGCCACCGGGGCCCGCCGGCTTCGCGGGGCGCGGCGCACGACGGCGCCCGCCGGACGGTCAACGTCCGGCGGGCGCCGTGGCATTCCCGCGCGGTGCGCGGTCAGGCGCGGGGTCCCGCGTCCAGGTCGATGTCGTGGCGCAGCTCCCCGTCCTGCTGCCGCACCGACAGGTAGTCGGCGCGCGGGCCGTGCGCCGCGCCCGCCGCGATCAGCGTGTAGCGGCCGGGTTCGAGGCCGTCGATCCGGTACCTGCCGCCCACGGCGCGCACGCCGGCGCGCCGCTTGCCGCGGTCGCTGACGACCGTGATCCACGCGTCGCAGCCATCGGGGTGCCGGACGCAGCGCAGCGTCCCTGTGACGGTCACCGCGCCGGTGGCGGGGTACGCCTCCGGCGCGGGCGCGGCGTGCCGGCCGCCGGACACGGCACCCGCGGGGGCGGCCTGCCCCTGCGCCTGCCCCGCGGACGGTACGGCACCTGCGGTGGGCGGTACGGCGTGCCCCGCGGGCGGCACGGCCCGGCCGGGCGCGGCGGAGTGGGCGGTGGGAGCGGTGGCGCCGTGGACTCCGGTGGTGCCTGCGTCGCCCGGGGTGCGGGAGTGCGGGGGCCGCTGCGTGGGCACGCCACCGGGCTGGGCGCCGGGGGAGCCGGGCCGCCGCGGCGCGGAGACGCCCCGTACGGCCGGGCCCTGCGCGGTGGCCGCTCGCAGGGCGGCGCTCTGCGCGGCGGCGGCCTGGGCAGCCGCCGCCGTCTCCGCCACGTCGGCGGCGGTGGGCTTCGCCCAGGAGGGCATCGTCGCGCGGACCGGTGCGGCCGCCTCCCGCGGGTCGCGGCCGAAGCCGGCCGCGGTCACGACCTTCAGGCCGCGGGCCTGCGCGTATCCCGCCAGGGTCTCGTCCAGTGCCTTCAGCTCGCGCAGCGCGGTCCCCAGCTGCTCGCCGCGCGGTCCTGACGGCGTGCCGAGCTCCGACTCCAGCTCGCACACCAGCGGGTCGATCCGCACCCAGGCGTCCTCTGGCCCGCCGGTGGCGAAACGCCGGTCGAGCGCGCCGAGCGACTCGGTGAACGTCCGCATGATCTCCTCGATCCGGCCCGCCAGGTGCGGCGCCAGGTCGATGTCGGTGTCGGCGGCCGCGGCGAGCGCGCGGGCGTGCCCGGTGGCGTTGGTGAGCAGCGCGAGACGGTTGGCACCGTCCGGTCCCCGCACCCCGATGGGCATCTTGATCAGCGGCCGGGCAACGCCCTGGATCTGGAAGAGTGCCGCGTCCACGCCGCGGGCGGCGCCGCGCAGCCGCACCGGGGCCTCGGGGTCCTTCCAGCGCTCCACGATCTGCGTGATCAGCTGCTGGATCGCGGCGGTGTAGCCGCGCTCGGCTTCGCGGATGAGGCGGCCGTTGGAGACGGGGAAGATCAGCGCGGCGCAGGCGGTGGCGACGGCGATGCCGATCGCGTTGTCGAGGAGCCGCTCGGCCAGCAGGTGGTCCATGCCGCTGTACGGCGTGGTCAGCCCGTACAGCTGGACCAGCGCGGTGACGAGCCCGACCGCCCAGAGCGCGTACGCGCGCTGCATGCCCCAGGCGCCGAAGGCGAGGCTGCCGACGATGACCGCGAGCGTCGCGTAGACGTGGCCGGGACCGATGAGGTGCAGGAGGACGATGCCGATGACGGCGCCGACGGCGGTGCCCACCATGCGGTGGCCGAACTTGCGCACCCGGTCGTGTGTGGTGTTCGTACCGAAGAGCGTGATCATCACGCCGACCAGGCCCCAGTAGAAGCGGCTGGGGTCGATGGCGTCGGAGATCGGCATGACGATCGCGACGGCGACGCCCGCGTGCAGCGGCAGCCGCAGGTACGGGAGGAGCCGCCGCCAGCCCCGTACGTCCTGGGCGTCGGCGAGGCGGCGGGCGACGGCGCCGGTGCCCGCCGGGCGGTTCTGCTCCAGCGCGATCGTCGGCTGGAAGGGGACCTTGGCGCGGGTGGTCGGGGTGTCGAGGCCGAGGCCGAGCCAGTGGGCCAGGGACTCGGCGAGCGAGTCGAGGAGCCGGCCGACGCGCTCGGCGAGCACGGCGGCCTCGGCCTCGTCCGTGGTCAGCGCCGAGCCCTCGGCCGCCACGGCGGCGGCCTGCTGCCGGATGAGCTGGGCGGCCGGGCGCAGCGCGCCGGCCCGGCCGAGCGGGGTGTCGCGGGCGATGACGAGCCCGACGACGACGGTCTCGCGCAGGGACGGCGTCACCTTGAGACGGGTGAGCTGCTGGACGGCCTGGCCGATGCCCTGGAGGGCGATTTCCGCGTCGAAGAGGTGGCGGTGCAGGAGCTCGGCGGTGCCCGGGTCGGCGGCGACCTCGGGCTGGGCGAGGCGGCCGTCGATGATGACGGTCGTCATGTTGAGGCGGCGCAGGCTGCGGCGCATGCGCCCTACGGCGGTGTCGTGGTCGGCGTCGGGGTCGAGCGCGGCGACGGCGGCGTCCGCGACGCGACGGGCCTCCACGACGAAGGCGCGCTGGGTGCGCAGCAGGTCCTCGCGGGGCATCGGGTAGCAGAAGACGAGCCGGGCAACGAGCACGCCCGCGCAGGAGACCAGGGCGACGAGGAAGGCCTTGAAGCAGAGGTTCACCGGGATGCCGGCCATCATGCCGACCATGAACGAGTTGAACATCATCATGCCGGTGAGCAGGTACAGCGTGCCGAACCTGGCGAGGAAGAAGGTGAGCGCGAGGCCGAAGCCCATCAGGCTGAGTTCGAGGGGGCGGTTGTCGCTCAGGGCCGCCGAGAGCGGGAGGACGGCGGAGAAGGGGAACGGCATCCACAGGATGGCGCGGGCCAGGCGCGGCGCGGTGTTCTCCGCGACCGCGAAGGCGCTCATCAGGCCCATCATGCCGCCGACGATCATGCCGAGCATCGCGGGCAGCCCCACGGCGACGGACATGCCGTAGCCGACGGCGAGCGCCGCGATCATGGATATGACGGACCGCCAGCCGGCCTGGAGCTGGCCGAGGCCGGGGTCGGCCGCGAGGACCCAGTCCCACCAGTGGCGGGGCCCGCCGACGCGGCGGGGCGCCGTGGCGAGGGGGTGGTGGGTGGCGTGGTGCCGGGTGGGGGGCGTGCCGGGGTCCGCCGTGGTGGCGGTCGTCGTGCGGACGGGGGCGGTCAACTGACCTCCGCTTCGATCGGGGTGTGCAGGGCGTCGAGGAGGGTGGAGACGGCGGCGCGCGCGGTGAGGACGGCGCGTTCGGAGTCGTCGGCGCCGCGGCCCTGGGCGGCGAGCCCGGAGCGGATGGCGGCGGCCATGCGGCGGCGCGCCGCGTCGAGGTAGCGCCTGCCCTCGGGGGTGATGGCCGCGTCGACGGCGCGGCGGTCGGTGGCGCACCGGGTGCGCTCCGCGAGCCCGCGCTCGGTCAGCTCCTGGAGTACGACGGTGACCCGGGGCTGGGTCAGACCGGTGTCGGCGGCGAGCTCGGTGACCCGCCGGCTGCGCGCCTCCAGGGAGTCGAGCACGGAGACATGGCTCCGGGAGAGGCCGAAGTCCCCCGCCAGGTAGAGGTCGCGGGAGAGTCGGCCGATGGACCTGAGCAGGCCACGGGCCGCGGCGACGACGCGCTGCTCGTCGGACACCGGCAATGAATGCATACAGCAATTATATAAGACCCCGGCCACCCTCCCTTACCGCCCCACTCCCCCACGGTCAACCCCCGCGCCTCCCCCAGCCCACCCTCACCCCCTGTCCCGCCCGGCCTGCCCCGCTCCGTCGCCCCCGCTCGCGCACGTGGGGCGTGAGCGGTATCACGCCCCACGCCGCCGAAGGGCCCGGACCCGTTCACGGCCGGGGAACAACGGCGGGCCGCGGACCGGAGGTGGTCCGCGGCCCGTGGTGGGTCGGTGGTGGGGGTTACTTCTCCCGGGCGCCGTCCACGCGGCGCGGGAGGCCGAGGGGGTTGTCGTCGCGGAGCTCGGGCGGGAGCAGGGCGGGCGGCGTCGACTGGTAGGTGACCGGGCGCAGCCAGCGCTCGATGGCGGTGGCGCCCACCGAGGTGGAGGTGGAGGTGGTGGCCGGGTACGGGCCGCCGTGCTGCTGCGCGTCGGCCACGGCGACACCGGTCGGCCAGCCGTTGACGAGGACGCGGCCCGCGAGCGGGGTCAGCGCTTCGAGGAGGCCGCCCGCGCCGGGCACGCTGCCGTCGCCCTCGCCCTCGGAGAGGTGCAGCGTCGCCGTGAGGTTGCCGGGCAGCCGGGAGAGGACCGCAAAGACCTCGTCCACCGACGTGTAGCGCGCGACGACGGTGACCGGGCCGAAGCACTCCTCCAGCAGCAGGTCGTGGTCGCCGGGACCGGTGAGGCGGGCCGCGGGGACGGTGAGGAAGCCCGCGCTGACGGTGTGCTCGCTGCCGGCGCCCGGCGTGACCGGCGCGGTGACGTCGTCGAGCGCGGCGCGCTTCTCGATGCCCGCGATGAACGCGTCGCGCATGCGGTGGTCGAGCATGACGCCGTGCTCGGTCTCGCTGACGGCCGCGGTCAGCGCCGTGAGCAGCCGGTCGCCCGCCTCGCCCGCGGGGGCGAGGACGAAGCCCGGCTTGGTGCAGAACTGGCCGACGCCCGAGGACATCGAGCCCGCGAGCCCGGCGCCGATCTCGTCGGCGCGCTCGGCGGCGGCCGCCTCGGTGACGACAACGGGGTTGAGGGAGCCGAGCTCGCCGTGGAAGGGGATCGGCTCGGGCCTGGCCGCCGCCGCGTCGAACAGCGCGCGGCCGCCGCGTACGGAACCGGTGAAGCCGGCCGCGGCGACCAGCGGGTGCTTGACGAGGGCGACGCCCGCGTCGAAGCCGTGCACCAGGATGAGCACGTCCTCCGGCAGGCCGACCTGGGCGGCGGCGCGGCGGATCACCGACGCGCACAGCTCGGAGGTGGCCGGGTGGTCGGGGTGGCCCTTGACGACGACGGGGCAGCCGGCGGCGAGCGCGCTCGCGGTGTCGCCGCCCGGCACGGAGAACGCCAGCGGGAAGTTGCTTGCCGCGTAGACGGCGACGACGCCGAGCGGCAGCTTGTAGCGGCGCAGGTCGGGCCACGGCGGGGTGCGCTTCGGGTCGGCGTGGTCGATGCGCACGTCGAGGAACCAGCCGTCGTCCACGACCTCCGCGAACGCCCTGAACTGCGCGGAGGTGCGGGCGAGTTCGCCGGTGAGCCGGGCCGGGCCGAGCGCGGTCTCCGCGTCGGCCGCCTCGATGACGTGTTCACCCGCCTCGTCCAGCAGGTCAGCGGCGGTGCGCAGCAGCGCGGCCCGCTTCGTGCGGTCGGCGAGCGCGCCGCGGGCGGCGTGCGCCCTGCGTACCGCGTGGTCGACCTCTTCCGGGGTCGCCTCGTCGGCTACGTGCTCGCGCTCCTTCCCCGTGCGAGGGTCGACACTCCAGACTGGTGTTGCTGCCACCGCGGCTTCCTTCCCAAGGGCCTGGGCCTGCGGGCCGTTCCGGAACTGCCTTCGTCAGTGTTCGCTATTCTGAACATGATTCCCGACAGTGAATCTTCAGGGACTCTATTTCCGGCGTTCTGTGGGGTCAAGGCCGTCAAGAGCGGTCAGGGAGAAGGGGCGAGGCGAGGCGTTATGGCGGCTGCGGAGACAGGCGGGGCGGTCGGGGCCGGCGGTACGGGCGGGGCCCAGGTCAAGTCGGCCGTACGGACGGTTGAGCTGCTGGAGTACTTCGCGGGGCGCCCGGGGATGCACTCGCTCGCCACCGTGCAGGAGGCGGTCGGCTACCCGAAGTCCAGCCTCTACATGCTGCTGCGCACGCTGGTCGAGCTCGGCTGGGTGGAGACGGACGCCACGGGGACACGCTACGGCATCGGGGTGCGGGCCCTGCTGGTGGGTACGTCGTACATCGACGGCGACGAGGTCGTCGCCGCGGCGCGCCCCGCGCTCGACCGGCTGTCGGACGACACGGCGGAGACGATCCACCTGGCACGGCTCGACGGCACCAACGTCGTCTATCTCGCGACCCGTCAGTCACAGCACTACCTGCGGCCGTTCACCCGGGTCGGCCGCCGCCTCCCCGCGCACTCGACGTCGCTCGGCAAGGCGCTGCTCTCGACGTACAGCGACGAGCAGGTCCGCTCGATGCTGCCCGCCGAGCTGCCCGCGCTGACGGAGAACACCATCACGGACCGCGAGAAGCTGATCGAGGAGCTGCACGCGGTACGGGAGCAGGGCTACGCGGTCGACCGCGAGGAGAACACCCTCGGCCTGCGCTGCTTCGGCATCGCGATCCCGTACCGCACGCCCGCGCGGGACGCGGTCAGCTGCTCGGTGCCGGTGGCACGGCTGACGCCCGCGCACGAACAGACCGTACGGGACGCGCTGTTCGACGCCCGCGACCGCCTGACCATGGCGACCCGCCACCTCTGACCGCCCCGCCGGGCCCACGAGACCGGGCGCCCGGCCCCAGCCCCACCGGATCCCCGCCCCTGGGCCGCCCCGCGGCTGCGCCCGTCCGGCCCCGCCGGCCGTCCCCACGCCCGCCCCGGGGACGGAGGACCTCCGGCATGCCCGCCCGGCAGGGGCCGCCCTCCGGCGCCCGTGGGGCCTGGCGCCGCACGAGCCGGCGCGCCCGGCGCCGCAGGGCCCCGGCGCCCCGTGTTCACTACTTGGCGGCCCCCGCTCCGTTCGTCCCGAAAGACGTTCATCTTCTTGACGCGCACCAGACAACGCCACATTATCGGCTCACCCTTTGAGAGCGCTCTCCATACGAGAGGCAAACCCCCATGTCCCGTCCGCCAAGAACCCGCAGCCGCGCGCGGCTCGCCCTCCTCCTCGGCTTCGTCGTGCTCGCGGCGAGCACGCTGCTCGGCGCGGGCGCCACCGACTCCCGCGCCGACGGGCCCGTGCTCCTCTCGCAGGGGAGGACCGCCACGGCCTCCTCCGCGGAGAACAACACCTTCCCCGCCTCCGCCGCGGTCGACGGCGACCCCGGCACCCGCTGGTCGAGCGCGCAGGGCGCCGACCCGCAGTGGATCGAGGTCGACCTGGGCTCCGCGCAGGCCCTCTCCCAGGTGACGCTCACCTGGGAGGCCGCGTACGCGAAGGCGTTCCAGATCCAGACCTCCACCGACAACTCCCACTGGACGACCGTCTACTCGACGGCGAACGGCACCGGCGGCACGCAGACCCTCCCGGTCTCCGGCTCCGGGCGTTGGGTCCGGGTGTACGGCACGCAGCGCGCCACGGACTTCGGCTACTCCCTGTGGGAGTTCCAGGTCTACGGCCCGTCCCGGGACACCGGCGGCGCCGAGCCCTGCGGCACCACGACCGCCGCGCTCGGCAAGCCGGCCAAGGCGTCCTCCGTGCAGGACCAGAGCTTCACTCCGGGCGCCGCCTTCGACGGCAACGCCGGCACCCGCTGGTCGAGCGAGGCGAGCGACCCGCAGTGGATCCAGGTCGACCTGGGCGCCGCCACGACCGTCTGCGGCGCGCAGCTGACCTGGGAGGCCGCGTACGCAACCGCATACCAGATCCAGGTGTCGGACAACGGCACCGACTGGACGAGCGTCTACTCGACCACGTCGGGCAAGGGCGGCACGGAGAACATCAGCTTCTCCCCCACCAGCACCCGCTACCTCCGCATGTACGGCACGCAGCGCGCCACCCCGTACGGCTACTCGCTGTGGGAGTTCACCGTGCTGACGCCCGGTGGCACCGCGCCGCCGTCGGGCGGCAACGGTGACTGCCCGTGGGTGGGCTCGACCGCGCCGGTCGCCACCAGGGTCGGCCAGGTGCTCGCGGAGATGACGCAGGCCCAGAAGATCTCGCTGCTGCACGGCAACGGCAACGCGTCGCCGTACATCGGCAACCTCTCCGGCATCCCGTCGCTGTGCATCCCCGACGTCGGCTTCCAGGACGGGCCGAGCGGCGTGGGCGACGGCATGGGCGGCGTGACGCAGCTGCCGTCCGCGGTCTCGTCGGCCGCCACCTGGAACCCGTCGCTCGTGCAGCAGTACGGGGCGGTCGCGGGCGCCGAGTTCGCGGGCAAGGGCGCGGGCGTCGCGCTCGGCCCGACGCTGAACATCGTGCGCGACCCGCGCTGGGGCCGCGCGTTCGAGACGTACAGCGAGGACCCCTATCTGACGGCCTCGATGGCCACCGCCAACGTGCAGGGCCTGCAGAGCCAGGGCGTGATGGCGGAGCCGAAGCACGTGGCCGTCTACAACCAGGAGACGAACCGCAACGGCCCGGCCGACAACGCGATCGTCGACACCAGGACCCTCCAGGAGATCTACCTGCCCGGGTTCCAGTCGGTGGTCGGCAAGGGCGCGGCGGCCTCGGTGATGTGCGGGTACTCCACGGTCAACGGCGACTACGACTGCGACAGCGGCTATCTGCTGAACACGGCGCTGTACCAGCAGGCCGGGTTCAACGGCTTCGTCACCAGCGACTGGGGCGGCGCGCACTCGACCGTGAAGGCCGCGAACAACGGCATGACGATCGAGATGCCCGGCGGCTACTTCTACGCCGACTTCCTCGCGCAGGCCCTGGCCGACGGCCAGGTCAGCCAGGACACACTGAACACGATGGTGGGCCGGGTGCTGACGCAGATGTTCGCGTTCGGCCTCTTCGACAAGGAGAACACCGGGTCCCCGAGCGCGACGGTCACCTCCGCGGCGCACCAGGACACCGCGCGGCAGGTCGCCGAGCAGGGCACGGTCCTGCTGAAGAACGACGGCGACGTGCTGCCGCTGACGTCCGCCACGAAGTCCATCGCGGTCCTGGGCACGGACGGCGGCGCGGGCGTGCAGAGCGTGGGCGGCGGCAGCGCCACCGCCACGAGCTCGGGCACGGTCTCGCCGCTCGACGGCATCAGGGCACGCGCGGGCTCCGGCGTCGATGTCCGGTACAACGACGCCACGGACACCGGCGCGGCGGTCGCGCTCGCCAGGTCGTCGGACGTGGCGATCGTGTTCGCCAGCTACGGCGAGCAGGAGGGCACCGACCTGACCAGCATCGACCTGCCGGGCCAGCAGAACGCGCTGATCTCGCAGGTGGCCGCGGCGAATCCGAACACCATCGTGGTGCTCAACACCGGTTCCGCGGTGACGATGCCGTGGCTCGGCCAGGTCAAGGGCGTGGTGGAGAACTGGTACGCGGGCCAGGAGGTCGGCACGGCGCTCGCGCGCCTGCTGTACGGGGACGACGACTTCTCCGGCAAGCTGCCGGTGACGTTCCCCAAGAGCCTCGCGGACGTGCCCGCGCACACCACCGCCCAGTGGCCGGGCAACGGGACGGACGTGCAGTACTCGGAGGGTCTCGACGTCGGCTACCGCTGGTACGACGACCAGGGCGTCGAGCCCCTCTTCCCGTTCGGCTACGGCCTCTCGTACACGTCGTTCGGCTTCTCCGGGCTGCAGATCGGCGCGGCGGACGGCGCGGGCAACCGCACGGTCACCGCGACCGTGACGAACACCGGGTCGCGTGCGGGCGCCGAGGTGGCGCAGCTCTACCTGGGCTCCCCCGCGGCGGGCGAGCCCGCGAAGCAGCTGAAGGGCTTCCAGCGGGTGGACCTCCAGCCGGGGGCGAGCACACAGGTGTCGTTCACGCTGACACCGCACGACCTGGCGTACTGGTCGACGTCGGCGAACGCCTGGCAGACGCCCTCGGGCGCCTTCCGCATCCAGGTGGGCGACTCGTCGCGGAACCTGCCGCTGACGGGCACGCTCAACGTCTCCGCGGCGAGCGCGACGGCCGCGGCGAAGGCGGCGCCGCAGGCGGTGGGCGGCACCAGCGGATCGCTGCGGATCGCCGACCCGCAGGGGATGAGCAGCCCCGCGGGCGCGAAGGTGTCGCTGCCGGTGAAGGCGTCCGCCGCGGACGCCGTGTACGCGGGGTCCGGCCTGCCGAAGGGCCTGTCCCTGACGCGGGACGGCGTGATCACCGGGCGCGCCACGCAGAAGGGCACGGCGACCGTGACGGTCACGGCGACCACACCCGCGGGGGCGCGGGCCACGGCGACCTTCGTCTGGACGGTCACCTGAGACGGCCGCGCGCGGTGGCGCCCGCCCGTCCACCCCGCGCGGCTCCCTGAAGGGCCCGGCCCCGCAGGAGTGCTCCTGCGGGGCCGGGCCCCTCGCGCGGGCGGAGCCGTACGGCTCAGGTCCGCAGGTAGGAGGCGCCGTTGAGGTCGAGCACGGCGCCCGACGCCCATTCGGCGCCGTCCGAGGCGAGCCAGAGCACGGCCGCCGCGACCTCCTCGACCGTGGCGACCCGGCCGAACGGGCTCTGCGCGCGGATCGCCGCGCCCTCGGCGCCGGCCAGCCGGTGCGCGACCCGGTCGGTGGCGATGAAGCCGGGTGCGACGGACGCGACGGCGATGCCGTGCGGACCGAGCGCCACAGCGAGCGACTGGCCGAGCGCGTGCAGGCCCGCCTTGGACGCGCCGTACGCGGGGTAGTCGGGCTCGCCCCTGAAGGCGCCGCGCGAGCCGACGTTGACGACCCGGCCGCGCACGCCGCGCTCCACCATCCGCCCCGCGATCCGGTGGGCCAGCAGCGCGGGCGCGGTCAGATTGACCGCGACATGGCGCTGCCAGCGCGCGGCGAACTCCTCGTACGGCGTGCTCAGCGGCGGGTGCGCGTCGTTGACCGCGGCGTTGTTGACCAGCACGTCCACCCCGCCGAGGCCCTCGTCCGCCAGGTCCGCGACGCGGGCGGCGCCCGCCGGGTCCGAGAGGTCGCCGCCGACCAGGGTGTGTCCGTCGCCCGCGAGCAGTCCGAGCGTCTCGCGGGCGCCCTCCTCGCGGCTGCCGTAGTGCACGGCGACCCGGTCGCCCTGCGCGGCGAACGCCACGGCGAGCGCGCGGCCGAGGCCGCCCGACGCGCCGGTGACGAGGACGCCGCGGCCCGCCGCGGTCACAGCGCCTGCGCCGCGGGCTTGACCATGCCGCGCACCGTACGGGACTTCACGAAGTCGCCCATCGCCGTCATCTCCCACTCTCCCGAGAACTGCTTGATCAGTTTCGCCATCATGACGCCTGTCTGCGGCTCGGCGTTGGTCAGGTCGAAGCGGACCAGTTCCTCGTCGGTCGCGGCGTCGAGGAGGCGGCAGTACGCCTTGGCGACCTCGGTGAACTTCTGTCCGGAGAAGGAGTTGACGGTGAAGACGAGACCGGTGGCCTCCGCGGGCAGCCTGCCGAGGTCCACGACGATGACCTCGTCGTCGCCCGCGCCCTCGCCCGTGAGGTTGTCGCCCGAGTGCTTGACGGCGCCGCCGAGGATGCTGAGGCGGCCGAAGTAGCAGCTGTCGAGGTGCTTGCGGTCGGGTCCGAACGCGACGACGGAGGCGTCCAGGTCGATGTCCTTGCCCCGGAAGGCGGGCTCCCAGCCGAGGCCCATCTTCACCTGGGAGAGCAGCGGGCGGCCGCCCTTGACCAGCGAGACCGTCT
>NZ_BAABEP010000028.1:0-91599 GCF_039540215.1 Streptomyces tremellae | reverse complement strand
TGGCCACGGCCGCGCGCTCGGCCGTCCGGTCGGCGAGGGCACGCCCGCGGTCCCGCGGGGCGGCGCGCGGGGCAGGGGGCGCGGCCTGCGCAGCGGGCGCCGCGGTCTCGCCCTCGGTGCCGCCCCTGGCGCGGGCCAGCGGGCCCACGGTGAGAACGGGTGTGTTGCCGGTGGCGGTGAGCTTGCCCGCGACGATGGTGTTGTCGAGCACGGCCGTCGCGGTGTTGTCGGTGACCTCCAGGCTCTTGGCGAGGTAGGTGGCGCCCGCGCAGGAGCCCAGGGGGCCTGCGCCGCCGAGTTGCAGGGTGTCGCCGTTGTCGCGGTAGGCGGCGGCGCCGCCCACCTCGCTCGCGCACAGCACGCCGCCGAGGGAGTTGCCCGTGACGGTGAGCGCGCCCTTGACCGTGGTGTCGTGGAGGTCGGCGTAGAGGCCGCCGGTGCCGGTGACGGCGCCCTTGACGGTGCTGCCCGCCAGGTACAGCTCACCGCCGTCCGCGCCGATCTCGCCACCCACCGCCGCGTCGACCGCGTACAGGAAACCGCCTTGCGCGGACGCGGACTTGACGGTGGAGTCCTGGAGGTGGGTGCCGAAGGCGCCGGTCGCGGCGACGGCTCCCCTGAGGGTGGAGCCGGTGACGTCGAGGTAGGCGCCCTCGCCGACGGCGACGGGGCCGCCGAAGGTGACGCGGGAGGCGACGAGGTCGGCGCCGTCCCTGACGGTGACGGTGCCGGTGACCCTGGTGCCCTCCAGCGTGCAGGACTCCCCCGCGGGCACCACCAGGTCACCCCGGACGGTGACCGCGCCGCCGTCGCCGACGCAGGTCGTGTACAGCGCCGCCTGCGCGGACCCGGCGAGGGCGACCAGGCCGCCGGAGGCCAGCAGGGCGGCGGCGGCCGTCACGGCGTACGTACGTAGCTTCATTGCGCTTCCCCTTACTTGCTGCCGACACGGCCGCGTCGGTCGCACGGCCGGGCCCCGCCGTGGGCGGGGGTGCTGCGGGTTGCGTGAGCGCGCGCCTCACAGGGGGCCGCGCCCGTCGGGCGAGCGGGCCTGCGTGGGGGAAGAAGGCGTGAAGTGCGGGGCGTTACCCGGACGAAACATCCGCCCGGTGGCCCGAGACATTAGGGGCCAGGGGAAGGGACTGTCCATAGGTTTGACCGGAGAAAGGAAAAAGTCCTCGACGAAACATCAAAACTTCTGTCTGTTCCGGCGAATGTCGGGGCATGGCGCCGCTGCGGGCGGGTCCGCGGCCCGCCCACGGTGCCCGGCCGCCGACGCGCCCGTCCGGGCGGAGGCGTCGGCGGCCCGGTCCGTCCTGGCGCGCCCCGTCAGTCCAGGGCGACCAGTTCGGCCCAGGCGCGGGCGAGCACGGCGTGTCCGAGCGGTGTGGGATGGACGCCGTCGCCCGCGATCGCCCGCGCGCCGCCGTGCTCCCGCGCCGCCGCGTTGAGCAGGCCGTCCGCGGGAAGCAGCGGCGCGTCGAACTCCTCGGCGAGCCGCCGCACGACCTGGATGCGCGGGTCGAGGTCCTCCCGCCACTCCCACTGCTCGGGCTCGACGGGCACCAGGAACGGCTCGACGAGCAGGAGGCGCGCGCCGAGGCCGTCCCGTACGCGGACCAGGAGGTGGCGGTAGTCGCGCTCGAAGGCGGCGGCTGTGGTCGCGTCGCCCGAGTCGTAGCGCCGCCAGGTGTCGTTCACGCCGACCAGCACGGAGACGAGGTCGGGACGGAGCGCGAGGGCGTCCTCGTCCCAGCGGGCACGCAGGTCGCGTACCCGGTCGCCGCTGACGCCCCGGTTGAGGAAGGTGGCCCCGCATCCCGGGTGGCGCTCGCGCAGCAGGTCGGCGGCCATGCGGGCGTAGCCGTTGCCGAGGCCGTCGCCCGGCAGGGTGCGGCGGTTCGTGTCGGTGATGCTGTCGCCCTGGAAGAGGATCGTCGAGTCGGACGGCAGGCGCAGGGGCATGGGGTACTCCGCGGTGGCTCGGTGGGTACGGGCGGCCCGGGGCCGGGTGCGGCCGGCCCTGCGGGCTGCGCCCGTCAACGGAGTGTGCGCGCCCGTGTCCTGCCGCCCGCGCCACGACTGGCGGCCGGGCGGGCCGTGGCCGGAGGATGGGCCGCTGGAGACCGTACCCGACGTGCGGGTGGCCCGCGTCCACGAGCGGCGGGAGGCCGCCGGCGGGGCACGCGTCCTGGTGGACCGGCTCAGGCCAGGGGCCCGGCGAGGGACGCCGCGGCTCGACGAGTGGTGCAAGGACGTGGCGCCCTCCACGGAGCTGCGCCACTGGTACGGGCACGAGCCCTGGGCCTTTCCCCGAGTTCACCGCCCGCTACCGCGCGGAGCTCGCGGAACCGGCGAGGGCGGCGGCCCTCGGCCGCCTCCCGGGACCGTGCGGGCGGGACCCCGTGCCCCTGCTGACTGCGAAGAAGGAGGTCGGGCTGAGCCGTGCGGCGGTGCGCGCGCGAGTGCTCACCGACGCCGCGGCACAGCGGTGAGCCGCCGCGTCCGCGCGAGCACGGGTGTTCACCGCTCCACGCGCGCCTCGAAGCGTACGAGCCCGGTGACGCCGAACTGGAGGATGAGCGGCAGGGTGCGACGGCCCGTCACGTCCTTGACGTGGTGCAGCGTGACCGTGGGGCCGCCCTTGGCTCCGAAGGTCGTCGCTCCGTCCGACTGGATGAGGATGCCGGCGGGGTCCATCGCGCCGTCCGCCTTGGGGTCGCGGCCGCCGCCGAGCGTGCCGCGGGCGCCGCCGGGGACGCCGACCATGTCGAGGTGGTCGGTGACGCTGCCGGAGTTGCGGACGGTCATCGTGAGGCTGCCGTCGCCCGCGGCGTCGAGGTGGGCCACGGCCCCGGTCACCGTGACCGCGGCGCCGTTCGAACTGGCCTCGACCCGGCCCGGGGTGCCGCTGGGCGCCGGGGCGGGCGAGGAGGACGCGCCGGACGGGGAGTGGCCTCCGCAGCCGGTGAGGCACGCGGCCAGGGCCGCGGGCAGGACGACCGCCGCCGCCGTGACGAAGGGGTTCTTCCGTGCCGTCTTCGCTTTACGTCCCATCCCTGCATTATGCGAGCGCCCCGCGGGCCGCCCCCGCCCGGGTCCGCCGGACCGGGCGCCCCGCCCCCGGGCCGCCACTCCTTCGGGGAAACCGCGCGTGCCCGGGGCCCCGGGGGTCTACGGTCTGGCCATGAGCGACACGTGCGAGGCGGAGCGGGTACGGGGGCTGCTCGACGCCCAGGGGAAGGCGGCGGGCCTCTTCGCCGAGGTGGAGCGGCGGGGTCTGCTCGTGCCGGGCGAGAGCGAGCAGGCGGTCAGCGACCGGATCAGGGACCTCGCCGCGGAGCTGTACGGGGTGCGGAGGTTCTGGCACAAGCGGATCGTGCGCTCGGGCCCGCACACCCTGGCCCCGTTCCGCGAGAACCCGCCGGACCGGGTGATCGAGGACGGGGACATCCTGTTCGTGGACGTCGGACCGGTCTTCGAGGAGTGGGAGGCCGACTTCGGCCGTACGTACGTACTGGGCAGCGATCCCGCGAAGGTGCGGCTGCGCGACGCGCTGCCCGAGGTGTTTGCGGCGGGCCGCCGCGCCTTCGAGGCGGATCCCGGCATCACCGGCGAGCGGCTGTACGCGGAGATGGTGCGGATCGCCGCGGCGGCCGGCTGGGAGTTCGGCGCCTGGCACAGCGGCCACCTCGTGGGCGAGTTCCCGCACGACAAGCCCAAGGACGACGAGTTCGGCCCGTACATCGCGCCGGGCAACGACCGTCCGATGCGCAGGCCCGACAGCCGGGGTCGCGCCTGCCACTGGATCCTTGAGGTGCATCTGCTGGACCGCGCGGGCGGGTTCGCCGGATTCCACGAGGAACTCCTCGACCTGGGCTGAGCGCCGCTGTCCGGTGCCGCGAGGTGCCCGGCGGCGCATGCCGGGGGCATGAGATTCTGTGGCCGTGGCGGAGAACCCTGTGACGGTGGTCGCTCGTACCGCGGACGGCGGCGCCCGTGTCCTCCGGGCGACCGGCGCCCTCGACGACGAGAACGCGTACCTGCTCGAAGAGGCGTTGGAGGAGGCGGACCGGGAGGGCGCGCGCCGTGTGGTGCTCGACCTGTCGGGGGTGTCGTTCGCGGACTCGACGGTGCTCCACGTGCTGCTGCGGGCCCGCGGCAGGAGCAGGCGGCTGGTGCTCGCGGGGCCGCTCGGGAGCGCTGTCGGGCGGCTGTTCGAGGTGACGGGCACCAGGACCGCGTTCACCTTCGCCGAGACGGTGGAGGCGGCTCTCGCGCTGTGAGGAAGGCAGGACGCCGGACGGTGCGGTGGGGACGAGGGGGGACGGCGTGACCTATGCGACGGGCAACGACGGGCAGTGGACCGCGCACGCCCCGGGGCTGCCGACGGGGGCGGCCGAGGCCCGCCACCGGGTCCACGACCTGCTGGTGGCGGAGGGGGTGGCGGCCGAGGGGCGGCCCTTCGACGCCGTTCTCACCGACTCCCTGCTGCTCACGTCGGAGCTGGTGACCAACGCGCTGTACCACGGCGGGGGCCTGACCGGCTTCTCCGCGTCCGTCGCGGACGGCTGCCTCGTGCTCGTGGTCTCCGACGCCAGTACGCGGGTCCCCGCGGCCCGCGCCCCGCGCGACGACTATCCGGCGGGTGGCTACGGATGGCCGCTGGTGTGCCGGATCGCGGGCACGCCCGAGGTGGTGGTGACCGCGTCGGGCAAGACCGTGCGGGCCGTCATGCCGCTGCGGCGCGTGCTCTGACCGCGGCGGCGGCCCGAGGGCCCGGCGGGGCGCAACGCGCTCGGCGCAACCGGCCTGCACGGCGACGGGCGGAGGGGCACCCTCGAAGCGGCGTGGGGCGCCTCGTCGGTCCTGGTGCCACCCGCTGCCGCCGCGACGGTGCGGCGCCCGCCGCCGGCGCGGATCACGGGGCGGTGGCCGATCCGGAGGGGGACGGGCTCTGCCCGGACGCGGCGATGGGGAACCGCACCCCGGTGAGGTCTTCGGAGACGGCCCACAGCCGCTGCTGTACGGCCGCCTCGTACGACTGCGGGCTGGAGGTGACCAGCCGGGGGTGGCCCTTGATCTCGTTGCGTCCGCCGGGGCCGTAGTACTGGCCGCCGAGCGCGGCGGGGTCGGTGGCGGCGCGCAGGGTCGGCAGCGCGCCCATCGCCGGCGTCTGGGTGATCAGCGGAGCGAGCCAGGTGAGCGGAAGCCGGAAGGCCGTGGGGCTGTTGCGGGCGAGTTCGGTGCTGGACAGGCCGGGGTGTGCGGCCAGCGCGGCGGTGGTGCCGTGCGGGGCGAGCCTGCGCTGCAGCTCGTAGGTGAACATGAGGTTGGCCAGTTTGGACTGGCCATAGGCGGCGACCCGGCTGTACGACCGCTCCCACTGCAGGTCGTCGAAGTGGATCGCGGCTCGGATGCGGTGGCCCGTGCTGCTGACCGTCACCACGCGCGAGCCGGGCACCGGCAGCATCAGGTCGAGCAGGAGCCCGGTGAGCGCGAAGTGGCCGAGGTGGTTGGTGCCGAACTGCATCTCGAAGCCGTCCCGGGTGGTCTGCTTCGGGGTGTACATCACGCCGGCGTTGTTGATCAGCAGATCGATCCGGTCGAGCCGTGACCGCAGCCCCGCCGCCGCGGCCTGGACGGAGTCGAGCGAGGTCAGGTCCAGCGCCTGCACGGTCACGTCGCCGGTCATGCGGGCCGCGGCCTGCTCGCCCTTCCCGACGTCGCGCACGGCGAGCACCACGGACGCCCCGCGCTCGGCGAGCGCCTTGGCGGTCTCGTACCCCAGGCCGGTGTTGGCCCCGGTCACCACGGCCACCCGCCCGCGTTGGCCCGGAACGCTGCTTTTCGTCCACTTTTCACCCATGCCGGACTCCCCATCTCATTACGTACCGTCGGTATCTTATGCTTGAGACACTAAGGTACTCCCGGTACGTTGTCAACGTACCGGGAGTACCTAAACTAGAGTGGCGGGTGTGAATTTCCAGCGGGCGCGAACCGAGGAGCAGCGGGAGATCCGCCGGCGGGCGATCCTCGACATGGCCGCGGCGATGCTCGACGAGATGCCCGTGTCCGCGGTCACCCTGAACGAGCTCAGCCGCCGCGTGGGACTGGCGAAGCCGAACGTGCTTCGTTACTTCGAGTCTCGCGAGGCGGTGCTGCTGGAGCTGCTCGACCGCTTCCTGCGGGAGTGGCTGGCGGAGCTGGCGGGCGAATTGGCCGCCGGAGTCGACGAGGATCTGCCCATGGCCGAGCGGGCGGCGGCGGTGGCCGGGATTGTCGGCCGCTCGCTCTCCGGCCGCGCAGTGCTGTGCGACCTCTTCGGCGCACAGGGCAGCGTCCTGGAGCACAACGTCTCCGTCGAGGTCGTCGCACGCTACAAGCGCGCCTCGCTGGACCGCCTGACGACCATGACCGCGCTGCTCCTGACGTACCTGCCGGAGCTGGGCGAGAACGCGACGCTGTTCAGCCTGCAGACCATGGTCATGGCCGGCGCCCTGTCGGCCTACAGCACGCCCCCGCCCAGTCTGCGGGCGGCCTACCGGGCCGAGCCCGACCTGGCCCGCTTCCACCTGGACCTGGAGGACTCCTTGAAGCTGGCTCTGACCTCGACCCTCCTGGGCGTGCTCCCCCGCGGCTGACCCGCGTCGCACCGGAACAGGCGAGACTCCTCAGGGCGCGGCGGTGGGTGAGGCGTCCTCTGCGGTCGGCGGGCTTCCGGGGTCCGCTCCGCGCCCGGGGACGGGGTAGGCGGGCGGCTGGCGGTGGAAGTTGGGCGAGCGGTCCGCGTTGGTGTAGGAGCGGTGGAAGACCGGCGTGGTGCTGGCCGACAGCGGTGGCACGATCCAGTCCCGGTCGGCCGGGGTGGTCCGGCCCCGGAGCAGTTCGCGTTCCTCGTGCGTGACGAACTGCCGGGCCACGGTGTGGTGGTCCACCAGATGCACACCGGCCTGCCGGAAGGAGTGCAGGACGGCGCGGTTCACCTCGACGAGGGCGCGGTCACGCCAGAGCGTGTCGCTGCGCGAGGTGTCGAGCGCCATCGCCCGTGCGACCTCGGGCAGTACGTCGTACCGGTCGGTGTCGGTGAGGTTGCGGGCGCCGATCTCGTAGCCCACGTACCAGCCGTTGAACGGGCAGGCCGGGTAGTGGACACCGCCGATCTCCAGCCGCATGTCGGAGATGGCGGGGACCCCGTGCCACTTCAGGCCCAGCCCGGCGAACCAGGCGAACTCCGGGTGGGACAAGGGCACTTCGAGCACGGCGTCGGCGGGCAGCTCGAACCACCGCGGCCGCTCGCCCGGCATCTGCACGACCAGCGGGAGGATGTCGAAAGGTCCGCCGCGCCCGTGCCAGCCGAGCGCCTCGACCGCCCTGGTGACGTCCACGTGCAGCGGGTCGCCCACGACGGTGCCGTCGGGCCGTCGGTAGCCGGCGTAGCGGACCAGCTGGGGGTTCCAGATGCGGATCTCCGAGCCGTCGGGGCCGCGCTGGGCGAACACCGTGATCACGGGCACCAGTTGGCCCCCGTTGTTCGCCGTGCGCAGGTGTTCGACACACGCGTCGAACACCTGCTCCGCCGTGGCGGCGTCCCGCCGGTCGATCACCCGGAGCGCCTTCCAGTGC
This sequence comes from Streptomyces tremellae, assembly GCF_039540215.1. Lineage (NCBI taxonomy): Bacteria > Bacillati > Actinomycetota > Actinomycetes > Kitasatosporales > Streptomycetaceae > Streptomyces > Streptomyces tremellae. The sequence goes on along the minus strand of NZ_BAABEP010000028.1, from coordinate 83,973 downwards.
AGGCGGCCGACACAGCGCGCGTGGTTGCGCCAGGCGACCCGGCAGCCGTGGGCCAGCTCCGCCGTCGTGTGCCGGTACGTGCCCGTGCCGCCGATCTCGGCCCGCACCTCCGCGAGCCGGGCCTCACGGTGCTCGGCGCCCGGCGTCTCGGGGTCGCTCAGGAACGGGACGGCACTGCCCCACAGGCCGGTGTCAGTCATCCAGGTCGATACGGAAGGAGACGGTCCTGCCGCTCATGGTGACGCGGGCCTGCCCGGAGGCGTCGCGGAAGGCCCCGGTGCCGCCGACCACGGCGCCGTCGCCGGTGTACGGGCCCGGCCCGAAGCGGTCGATCATCGCGCTCAGGGCCAGGTCGCCGCCGCGCATCCGCAGGACCCGCTGGCACTGGGTGATCATTCCCCTGCCGTCGACCAGCACCGCGCTGCACCGGGCGCTTCCGTCGCCCACCCGGCGCTCCGTCCCGCTCTCGTACACGTCGAGGTAGGTGACCCAGCTGTCGCCTTCGCGGACGTCCCGCGGCTGGGTGTCGGCGCGCTTGACGGCGGTCACGTCGATCCGGCGGCCGGTGTCCGCCTGCGCGGGCTGCCAGGAGGCCAGTCCGGCCGTTGCCACGGCGGTGACGGCCGCCGCCGCCGCGGCGAGGCGTGCGACGGTACGGCGACTGCGTTCACGGGACATGGTGACGCCTCCGGGCGACAGGAAAGGAGAGAGGGCGTCCCGCCCGCATCCGGGCCGACGCGGCCGTCCAGGGGCGGAGACGCGCTCACCTCACCGCACGGCACATACCGAGGGCAAACTCCTCGGCCCTGCCTTCACCCACTGGGTGTATTCGGCCCTTCGGACGGCCTAGTCCGCGCCCCGGCCCGGCCCGAGGACGGCGCGGGTTGCGGCGCCGACGCCGCCGTGCCGCCGTCAACCAGAGCCCCGGGCCGCACCATTGGACCGCCTGCTGTTCACGGACGGCACACGGAGGCGCGCGGCGGGCCGCTCGGCGACGACCTGTCCGGGGAGGAGCGGCTGCGTGCCGCGCTCGCCGAGGGCGCGGGGTCGCCCGCGGAGGCCGTCGTGGAGCGGGTGCGGATACCGGCCTCCCAGTGGGCCGGCACGGGACGGCACGACGACATGGCGGCGGTCGCGTCCACCGCGCCGCGCACCGCACGCCTCGGCGCGGTGGACAGGCACACCTGGGGCAGGTGCACGGCATGACGGACGCTCTCGGCCGTCTGACGGCCGCGCAGGCGCCGGACGGCGGCAGACGGGCACGGCACACGGCCGGGCCCGCACCCCGGGACCCGACGCGGGCCGACGCCCCGCCGGGGGAGCGCGGCCTCGCCGGGATGACCTGCGGCGGGAGCGGGAGCAGCCAGGCGTCACCTCGACCCTGGTGGGCCCGCGCAGCGCCGCGCACCTGGAGGCGAACCTCGCCGGCCTCGACGTGCGGCTCACGGAGCAGCAGCGGGCCGCGCCCGACGAGGTGTCGGCGCCCGCGCTGAACTTCCCGGCCGGCCTGAACCGGCAGGTGGGGCCGATGCTCCAGTTCGCGGGCGCCACCGTGGACGGACAGCGCACCGCGGTCTGCCCGCCGCTCGAACGCAGCGCCGTGCGCTACTGACACCCGCCATGCCCCTTCCCCGTTCCCCCCGGTTCCCCGTCTCCCCCGTCTCCCCCGCCTCCCCGCCTTTCCTGCCTCCCCAGCCCCCGTCACAGCGCGGCGTCGAGGAGCGGGGCGGCGTCCCGGCAGGCGTCCGCCGCGCCCACGGGCGCAGGGCCCCACGGGCCCGTGGGGGCCGCCCGCGTGACCGGTGACCGGTGAGGGCGTTTTCCAGCCGTACGCGCGCGGTGTCTGCGCGAACCGTTGACCGGAACTTAACTCGCAAGTAACTTCCGCAGCGCGCCGCTCCGTTCACCCGGCCCGTGCCGGGCCGCCTCACGCCGAATCCGAGGAGAACACAGATGTCGATGCGCGCTCTCTTCCGGGGTCTGACCGCCGCTGCCGCCGCCGCGGGGGCGGTCGCCCTCGGGCTCACCGCCCCCGCCGCCCAGGCCGCCACCCCCCTTCCGTACGTCGCCCTCGGCGACAGCTACAGCGCCGGGTCGGGCATCCTGCCCCTCGACCCGGCCGCCTCCCTGCTCTGCGCCCGCTCCACCGCCGACTACCCGCATGTGATCGCCGACCGCATCGGCGCCCGGCTCACCGACGTGACCTGCGGGGGCGCCGAGACCAAGGACTTCGCCTCGGCCCAGTACCCGGGGGTCGCGCCCCAGCTGGACGCCCTCAGCGACAGCACCGGGCTGGTGACACTGACCATCGGCGGCAACGACAGCGACACCTTCATCGACGCGATCCTCGCCTGCGGGTCCGCCGGGGTGGTCACGGCGGGCCAGGGCGCGCCGTGCAAGGCCCTGTACGGGGACTCGTTCGACCACACCATCGACACCACCACCTACCCGGCGGTGCGCTCGGCGCTCCAGCAGGTGCGGGCCAAGGCTCCCGGCGCCCGCGTCGCGGTGCTCGGCTACCCGTGGATCCTCCCGGCCGCCGCGACCCCCGGCTGCTTCGCGAAGATGCCGATCGCGGCGGGCGACGTGCCGTACCTGCGGGACCTCCAGACCCATCTGAACGCGGCGGTGCGGCGCGCGGCCTCGGACACCGGGGCGACGTTCGTGGACATGGCGGCGGCCTCCGAGGGCCATGACGCGTGCGCACCGGCGAGCACGCGCTGGATCGAGCCCGTCCTGTTCGGCACCAACTTCGTGCCGGTCCACCCGAACGCCACGGGCGAGCGGCAGATGGCCGAGCGGACCCTGTCCGTGCTCGGCGAGGACTGACCCCGCACAGGCGCGGGCCCCGCCCCCCGGTCTCGGGGGACGGGGCCCGTCCCGCGTCCTGGTGCGAGACGCCGGGTGCCGCGACTAGCGGGCGCCGCCGGCGAGGAAGCCGCCCTCGGCGTGCGTGATGCCGTAGGGGCCGCCGATGTTGGTGTAGCTGCCCTCGCCGCCGATGAAGCCGACGCCGTGCTCGTGGTGGTGGTGGTAGCCGTAGCCGCCGTCGTGACCGTCCGCGAACGCCGTGCCGGTGACAGGGACGATGGCGGCCATGCCGAGAGCGACGACGGCCGCGGCGCGGGCGATGTTCTTGCGCATTCGGTTCCTCCTGCGTGTGGTAGGGACGACGGTTCCTTCTCCCGTTCGGCGCCGTCCGTACCGATCCGCGCGGCGAGTTGCCTCTTCCGGGTGAGCTTCTTGCTCCGGCCTCAGGACACGGGCCCCGCATCCGGGCCGGCCTACTCGGCGTCGTACAGCTCCACCACCCGGCTGTCGAGCAGCGGCACGATGTGCCCGAGCACGAGGTCCCTGAAGTGCGGGGTCTCGCGGTGGTCGGCGAACGCCTCGCGCGAGGCGTACCGCTCAAGCAGGACGATGCCGCGCGGGTCGTCCACTTGGCGGTAGACCACGAACGCGCGGTTCCCCGGTTCCGCCCGGCTGGCGGCGGCGAGGTCCGAGAGCAGTGCGAGCACCTCTTCCTCGTTGTCCTCTGCGACGGTGTAACGGGCGATGACCTGGAGTTCCGGCATGGTCCCGCACCTTATCCCCGGGCTCGGGCCGCGCGCTGGGAGGCCCTGTCTCCCAGCAGGGAGGACACAGGTCGTGGCGCGCCCCCGCGCCCCGCGGCCACGATGTCGTGGCGGGGCCCCGGCCGCCGCGCCCGCCGTTCCCGTTCTCCGCGAGGTCCCCGCCATGGCAGCAGAGCCCCCGTCCGCCTCCGCAGGAGGCTCCCCCTGGCCCCACGTCCTGCGGGCCGGGGCCGCGCTCGGCGCCGGCATGGGGGTGGGCCGCTTCGTGTACACGCCGATCCTTCCGCTGATGCAGGCGCAGGCGGGCCTGACGGCCGCGGCGGGCGCCGACCTGGCGACCGCGAACTACGCGGGCTACCTGGCCGGGGCGCTGGCCGGCAGCCTCTCGCCCCGCCTGGCGCGCTCCCGCGCGGCGCTGCGCGTCTCGCTCGCGGTGCTGGTCGCGACGGTCGCGGCGATGCCGCTCACCCGGGACACCTCGGTCTGGCTCGGGCTGCGCTGCGTCGCGGGGGCGGCCAGCACGCTGGTCTTCGTCATCGCCGTGACCGGGCTGCTCCACCGGCTGCGCGGCGGCCCCGCGCACCTGTCCGGCTGGGCCTTCGGCGGGGTGGGCGCGGGCATCGCCCTGTCCGGCCTGCTCGTCCTGGCCCTGCGGCAGGCCGCCGACTGGCGGGCCGCCTGGTGGGCGTCGGCGGCGCTCACCGCGCTGCTCGCCGCCGCGTCGTCGGCGCCGCGCGCCGGGGACGCGGCGACCGGAGCGCGGCCCCGGCACGCCGAGCGCGCCACGGCCCCCGGCGACACGGCGGCCCGCGGTGGCCCGGGAGGCGCCGACGTGACGGGGGCCCGCGGCGGCGGCTCGCCCGCGGAGCAACCACCGCGCACGCACCGGTGGTTCGGGGTGCTACTGGCCGGCTACACCCTGGAGGGCGTCGGCTACGTCGTCGCCGGGACGTTCCTCGTCGCGGCGATCGGCCGGGGATCGCCGGGCGCGCTCGGCAGCGGCGCCTGGGTGCTCGTGGGGCTCGCTGCCGTCCCCGCCTCCGCCCTGTGGACCGCGCTCGGCCGCCGCTTCACCCGACCCGGCCTGCTGGCCGCCGCGCTGGTGGTGCAGGCGGTGGGCACCGCGCTGCCCGCCGTGGCGGGCGGCGCGGTCGCCGCACTGGCCGCGGCCGTCCTCTTCGGCGGGACGTTCCTCGGCGTGTCCACCCTCGCCCTCGCCATCGGGGCCCACCTGCGCTTCCCGCGCTCCGTCGCCCTGCTGACGGCGGGTTACTCCGCCGGGCAGATCGCCGGGCCGCTCGCCGTCGCCCCGCTCCTGCACCACGGCTATCAGCACGCCCTGCTCCTGGCCGCCGCGGTGACCGGAGCCGCGGCGCTGTGCGCGGGGGCGCTGCGCGCCGGCTTCCCGCACCGCATGCCGGAGCCGGGGAGCGGGCACGGCACGCCGGGCGGCCCGGAACCGGCAGGGCCGGGCCGCGCCTCCCCCGGACGCGGGGCTCAGTCGAGGACCGGCGCGTAGCGCGCGGCGAGCGCCTTCTTGTCCACCTTGCCGATCGCGGTGAGCGGCAGGTCGTCGAGGATCTCCAGGCGGTCGGGCGCGAGCAGGGTGCTGGCGCCCCGTTCGCGCAGGAACCGCTTGAGGGCGCGCAGGGTCGGCGGCGTACCGTCCGGTACGACGCAGACGCAGACGCGCTCCCCGAGCGCCTCGTCCGACACGCCGATGACCGCGACCTGGCGCACCCCGTCGTGCGCGGCGACATGGGCTTCGAGCTCGGCGGCGGCGATCTTCTCGCCGCCCCGGTTGATCTGGTCCTTGACCCGTCCGACGACGGTCAGGCAGCCGTCCGCGTCGCGGCGCACCACGTCGCCCGAGCGGAAGAACCCCTCGGGGGTGAAGGACGAGAGGTTGCGCTCGGGCTCCCGGTAGTAGCCGTTGATCGTGTACGGGCCGCGGGTGAGGAGTTCGCCCGCCTCGCCAGGCGGCACGGGCCCGCCGTCCTCGTCGACCACGTGGACCTCGTCGTCCGGGGACAGGGGGCGGCCCTGGGTGGTCAGGACGCGCTCCTCCGGGTCGTCGAGCCGGGTGAAGTTGAGGAGGCCCTCCGCCATGCCGAAGACCTGCTGGAGCGTGCAGCCGAGGCCGGGGCGCACGGCGGCGGCCTGGCGCGGCGCGAGGACGGCGCCCCCGACCTGGAGGAGCCGCAGGCTCGCGAGGTCGTAGCGGCCGGTGGCGGCCTCTTCGAGCCAGAGCGGGACCACCGAGGGCACGGTGGCGGTCACGGTCACCCGCTCCCGTCCGATCAGCGCGAGGCAGTCCTCGGGGCTCGGCGAGGGCGCGAGGACCACCGTGCCGCCCGCGGAGAGGGTGCCGAACACTCCGGGACAGGCGAGCGTGAAGTTGTGCGTCACCGGGAGCGCCGCCAGGTAGACGTCCTCGGGGCCGAGGCCGGTCACGTCCGCGCTCGCGCGCGCGTTGTAGTGGTAGTCGTCGTGCGTGCGCGGGATCAGCTTGGGGGTGCCGGTGGTGCCGCCGGAGAGCAGCAGCACGGCGATGCCGTCCGGGGCGGGCTCGGGTCTGCCCGCGGCCCCCGCGGGGTGCGGGAGGTCGGTGAGGTCCACGGTGCCCTCGCCGTTCCCGTACGGCTCCCCCGCGACGACGACGTGCCGCACCCCGGGCTGTCTGCGCCGGAGTTCCCCGGCCTGCTCGCGGTAGTCGAAGCCGCCTGCGCCGGGTATGACGTAGCCGGCGGCACCGGAGAGCCCGGCGAGGGCGTCGAGTTCCGCGATGCGGTGGCTCGGCGGGATGAGGACGGGTACGACTCCGGTGCGGAACGCGGCGAAGCAGAGGGGGACGAACTCCGCGCGGTTGTCGAGCTGGACCAGCAGCCGGTCGCCGGCCGCGAGCCCGAGCCCGATGAGTCCTGCGGCGATCTCGTCGGCCCAGGTGTCGAGTGCCGCGTAGTCGTAACGCCGCTCCCCCGCGACGAGCGCGGTGTGCGCGGGCCGCTCGGCGGCGCGCTCGCGCAGCAGCGTGCCCAGCGGACGGCCGAGCCAGTGGCCCGCGTCCCGGTAGCGGCGCGCCCGGTCCGCCGGCCATGGCGTGAAGCCTTCCGTCATCTGTGACTCTCCCCTGGCTCCTGGCGCGGCGCGTGGACGATCCCGTGGTGCGGACGGCGGTGTGATGACCGGTCACGTCGAGGATGGCCTTGCCGCGATCATGAACAAAGCTTAGCCTTACCTAACCAGCGCCGATGGTAGCGCACGCCATCGGGCCCCCGCCGAGTGAGGAGTCCATCGCGATGCCGGAGAATCCGTTCGACGACCCGGACGGCGAGTTCGTCGTTCTCGTCAACGAGGAGGGCCAGCACTCCCTGTGGCCCACCTTCGCCGACATACCCGGCGGCTGGGTCGTCCAGCACGGACCCGCGGACAGGGACGCCTGCCTCGACCACGTCAGGGAGAACTGGCGGGACATGCGGCCGCGCAGCCTCGCCGGGCAGATGGCGGCGGACGCCGCACGGCCGGGAACGTCCCGATGACGGCAGGCCCGGCGGAGGCCGCGGGGACGGACGGCGGCACCGGTCTGGGCGCCGTCTCCGACGTCCTGCCGCTCTCGCCGCTGCAGACGGGGCTGTTCTTCCACGCCTCACTCGGCACCGGGGACGTCTACCGCTACCAGCTCGCGCTCGACCTCGCGGGGCCGCTCGACGCCGCGCTGCTGCGGCGCTGCTCCGACGCCCTGCTCGACCGGCACCCCGCGCTGCGCACCGCGTTCGTCGCCGAGGAGACCGACGAGCCGATCGGCGTCGTGCTCGACGGGCTCACCATGCCCTGGGGCGAGGCCGACCTGTCGGCGCTGCCGCCTGCGCGGCAGGAGGAGGAGCTACGGCTGCACGCCGTGGCGGAACGCGCCGTCCCGTTCGCGCTCGACCGGCCGCCGCTGCTGCGCGCCTCGCTCGTACGTCTTGGCCCCGAGCGCCACCGGCTGCTGCTGACCGCCCACCACATCGTGCTCGACGGCTGGTCGGTGCCAGTCATGGTGGGCGACCTCGGCGCGCTCTACGCGGCGGGCGGCGCGCAGGACGCGCTGCCGCGGGCCCGCCCGTTCCGCGACTACCTGGAGTGGGTCGCGGACCAGGACGCCGACGCGGCGCGGCGCACCTGGCGGGAGGCGCTCGCCGGGGTCGAGGACGCGACGCTGCTGGTGCCGGGCGCCGAGGACTCCGACACGCCCGCGGAGCCCGGTCGGGTCCCCGTGCCCTGCTCCGCCGGCCTCTCCGCGCGGCTGACCGCGCTGGCCAGGAGCCGCGGCGTGACGGCCAACACCGTCGTGCAGGCCCTGTGGGCGCTGCTGCTCGGCACCCTGACCGGACGCGACGACGTGGTCTTCGGCACGGTCGTCACCGGCAGGCCGCCCGAGCTGCCGGGCGCCGACGCGATGGTGGGTCTGTTCGCCAACACCGTGCCCGTACGGGTGCGTCTGCGCCCCGACGAGGCCTTCTCCGACCTGCTCGTCCGTCTCCACCGGGAGCAGGCCGCGCTGCTCGACGCGCCCTTCCTCGGGCTCGGCGAGATCCAGCGCGAGGCGGGCCTCGCGACACTCTTCGACACACTGGTCGTGTACGAGAACTACCCCGGGGGCCCCGGCGCCGAGCTGCGCGCGGGCGCGGACCTGACCCTCTCGTCCGGCGGCTCCTGGGACGCCACGCACTACCCGCTCGTGCTCGTCGCCGTGCCGGGCGACCCGCTCTCCCTCACCCTCAAGTACCAGCCGAACGCGGTGTCCGCGCAGGATGCGGAGCGGATCGCGGAGCGGATCGCGCACCTCGCGGACGAGGTCGTCGGCGACCCCGCCCTGACGGCGGCGGGCGTCGACCCGCTCACCGGGGCCGAGCACGAGGCGCTGCGCCTGGCGAACGCCACCGGCGCACCGGTCTCCGAGTCGACCGTCATCGACCTGTTCGAGGAGGCGGCGGCGCGGGACCCGGAGGCGGTGGCCCTGCGGTACGGCGGCCGTTCCCTGACCTACCGCGAACTGGACGCACGGGCCGACCGGCTGGCGTGGCGGCTGCGGGAGCTCGGCGTGGACGGGGAGCGCCGCGTGGGCGTGCACTTCGACCGCTCGCCCGAACTGGTCGTGGCGCTGCTCGCGGTGCTCAAGGCGGGCGGCGCCTTCGTGCCCCTCGAACCGGCCTGGCCGCGGGCGCGGGTGCGGGCGATCGTGTCCGACGCCGAGGTCGGCGTCGTCTGCGCGGCGCGGGACGCCGACCTGCCCGAGGGCGTGACGCGGGTGCTGGTCACCGCCGCGGACGCCGGGCCCCGGGGGGAGCAGGACGGTCCGCCGCCGCGCCGGCCGCACGGCGACAACGCCGCGTACGTCATCTACACCTCGGGCTCGACGGGCGCGCCCAAGGGCGCGGTCATCCGGCACCGGTCGATCGCCAACCGGCTGCTGTGGCAGGCCGGTCTGCTCGGGTACGGGCCTGGCGACGCAGCTCTGTTCAAGGCGCCGCTCGGCTTCGACATCTCGATCAACGAGATCCTGCTGCCGCTCGTGACCGGCGCCCGCCTGGTGGTCGCGGCGCCGGGCGAGGAGCGCGACGTCGAGGCGCTGCTGCGGCTGATGGCCGAGGAGCGGGTCAGCTTCTGCTACGTCGTCTCCTCAATGCTCGCGGCCATGCTGGAGATCCCCGGCTTCGCCGAGGCGGCAGGGCCCGCGCTGCGCCACGTGTGGTGCGGCGGCGAACCGCTGACGCCCGAGCTGTACACGCGCTTCAGGTCCGCGACCGGCGCCACCATGTACCACGGGTACGGGCCCGCGGAGACCACGGTCGGCGTCACCCACGAGGTGCGCGGACCCGGCGAGGACGGCGGCCCGCCCACCCTGGGGCGGCCCAACCCGAACACCGCGGTGCATGTGCTCGACCGGTTCCTGCGGCCCGTGCCCACGGGCGTCGTGGGCGAGCTGTACATCGGGGGCCTGCTGGTCGGGCGCGGCTACGTCGGCGACCCGGCCCGTACCGCCGAGCGGTTCGTGGCCGACCCGTTCGCGGCGGACGGCTCCCGGCTGTACCGCACGGGCGATCTCGCCGCGCGGCTGCCCGACGGCAGGCTGCGCTTCGCGGGGCGGGTCGACAACCAGGTCAAGATACGCGGCATGCGGGTGGCACCAGAAGAGGTGGAGGCGGCGCTCGGCGAGCACCCCGCGGTCCGCCAGGCCGCGGTGATCGCCCCCGCCGACGCCCGCGGCGACCACCGCCTCGTCGCCTTCTGCGTACCACGCGAACAGGCCGCGCCGCCGGCCGGCGGCGCGGCCGGCACCTCGGTGGCGCGTCCGCCCGAGGAGCCCTCAGGCGCACCGCGCGAGGCCGCAGTCGCGGAAGCCGGCGACGACGCAGGCGCCGGCGGGGTGCTCGGGACCGTGGTCTCGGATCCGGCCGACGCGCTCGTCGGCGATCTGCGGGCCTGGGCGCGTACGCGGCTCGCGGGGCATCTGGTGCCCGCGGAGATCGTGATCGCGTCCCGGCTGCCCGCACTCCCCTCGGGCAAGGTCGACCGGCGGGCCCTCGCGGCGGCGGTGCCCGAGCGGCGGGCCGCCGCGCAGCGGGCCCGCACGGCGACAGAGGCGCGGCTGCTCGACCTGTTCAGGGCTACGCTCGAGCGCTCCGACATCGGTGTGACGGACGACTTCTTCGCGCTCGGCGGCCACTCGCTGCTGGCCACGAGGCTCGTGGTGGCGGCGCGCGCGGCGCTCGGCACTCCGCTGCCCGTGCGCGCGCTGTTCGAGCACACCACGGCGGCGGCGCTCGCCGCGTACATCGACTCGGGGGCCGCGGCGCAGCCCGCCAGGATCGCGGACGGTGTGCTGCTGCCGCTGCGCGCGGGAGGCAGCGGGCCCGCGCTGTTCTGCGTGCACCCGGTCACCGGCCTCGCCTGGCCGTACGCCGGCCTGCTGCGGCACGTGCCCGACCGGCCGCTCTACGGCGTCCAGGCGGAGAGCCTGACCCGCGCAGACGACCTGCCGACGAGCCTCGACGACATGGCGGCCCGGTACGTCGACGTGATCCGCAAGCGGCAGCCCTCGGGCCCTTACCACCTGCTCGGCTGGTCACTCGGCGGCAGCGTGGCCCACCTGATGGCGTGCCGGCTCGCGGCGGCGGGCGAGACCGTGGGCAGCCTGACCGTGCTCGACGCCATGCCCGCGCACCGGCTCGGCGGCACCGCGGGCACGGGCGGCGTCGCGGTGAACCTGGCCAGGCTGCTCGCCGTCAACGGCTACCCGGTGCCGGAGGGCGAGGAGCTGACGGCCCGCAAGGCGCTCGCGCTGGTGGCGGAGCGGGGCGGTCCGCTCGCCGGGTTCAGCGCCGACGAGCTCTGGTCGGTGGCGACGAGCTGGAGCCACTCGGCGGGGCTGCGCCATCTCGAACCCGCCCCGGTGTTCCCGGGCGACCTGCTGCTGGTGGACGCGGCCGACGAGGTGAGACCGCGCGATCCGAGCCCGGCCTCGCTGTGGCGGCCGCACGTCACGGGCCGGGTGCGCACCCTGCCCGTCGCCTCGACCCACTGGCAGCTCACCCGGCCGGAGCCGCTGGCCGCGATCGGCGCGGAACTCCGCGCCGAGCTGCGGCGGGCCGGCCCGGAAGGCTGATCGCGGGGCCGGGCCGTGTCCGCACAGCCACGTATGGCTCGCGACAATACGGACACTCCCCAGCGGCCCGCGCCTGCCGGGCCCGAGGGCCCCGCCCGGCGCGCCCCCTCCCCCGCACGACGCGCGAAGACGAACCACGTGAACCTCCAGAAGGGCGAGTCCGCAGTGGACAACGACGACATCGCCGAGCTCCGGCGCGCACTGGTGCGCCGGCGGCTCGCGGCCGGGGGGCTCGGCCGCACGCCGGGCCAGGACAGGAAGGACCCGCGGCCGGACGGCGCCGCCGCCCAGGACGGCGGCCTCGCGCCGCTCAGCGACGGACAGCGCCACATGTGGCTCGCCCAGCGCCTCGACGCGACGGGCGCCGCCTACAACGTGTGCCTCGCCGTCACGCTCTCGGGCCCGCTGGACGTCCCCGCGCTGCGGCACGCCCTGCGGGCGCTCGTCGTACGGCACGACGTGCTGCGCACCCGGTACGTGACCGGCGCCGACGAACTCCCCCGGCAGATCGCCGATCCGCCGCCCGCGCCCGGCGACCTGCCGCTGCCGGTGACCGACCTCAGGGGCGCCGAGGAGGGCGCCTTCGACGCCGCGCTCGCCCGGCTCGCGGGGCACCGCTTCGACCTGGCGCGCGACTGGCCGGTGCGCACCGCGCTGTGGCGCACGGGCGACGACGAGCATGTGCTCGGCCTCGTGGTGCACCACATCGCCTGGGACGGCGGCAGCTGGCCGGTCATCGCCGCGGAGCTCGGCGCCGGGTACACGGCCGCCGTCGAGGGCCGCGCCGGGGAGCCCGTGGCGGCGATCGAGCCGCGGTACGCGGAGGTCACCGCGGGCGCGGGTGAGAGCCGCGCGGCCCGCGACGACCTCGATTACTGGGAGCGCAGGCTCGCGGGTCTGCCGGGACCGCTGCGGCTGCCCGCGGACCGCCCGGGCGGGCGCGGCGGGCGGCGCAGGTCGGTCGTGCTGCCGACCGCGGAGACCGCGGTGCTGACGGAGTTCGCCGCCCGGCGGCGCGTCACGCCGTTCACCCTGCTCCTCGCCGCCATGGGCGTACTGCTGCACCGGCACGGCGCGGGCACGGACCTGCCCGTCGGCTCCGCGGGCATGAACCGCGACACGGGCGCGGCGCAGGCCCTCGTGGGGAACTTCGGCAACACCCTCGTCCTGCGGCTCGACCTGGCGGGCGACCCGGCTTTCGACGCGCTGCTGCGCCGCGCCGACGCGGTGCGCGCCGAGGCGTTCACGCACCAGGACGCGCCGTACGACAAGGTCGCGGCCCGGCTGCGGCAGGCCGGGGGCGGTGAAGCCCGGCACGGCGGCGACCTGTTCAACGTCATGCTGCTGTTCCTGACCCAGGACATGACGGGCCCCCGGCTGCCCGGGCTGCGCACCCGGTGGCGCAACGTGCACAACGGCACCGCGCAGTTCGACCTCTCCTTCGAGGCGTTCCTCGTCGACGGCGAGATGGAGATCGAGGCGACGTGCGACGCCGCGCTGTTCTCCGAGGAGCGGCTCGACGCGCTCCTCGGCGATCTGCGGGGGCTGCTGCGCGCGGCCGTCGCCGCTCCGGACGCGCCCGTCTCCCGGCTGCCCGTCTCCGCGCTGCCCGTACCGGCCGGCGCGCCGGCGCAGCACCCGGAGCACGCCGAGCCCGCCGACGGCGGCGCGGCGCGCACCCCCGCGGAGGTGGAGGCGCTGGTCCGCGACACGATGGCGGAGCTGCTCGAACAGCCCGCGGGGAGCGTCGCGCGGGACGGCGACTTCTTCGCACTCGGCGGCAACTCGCTGCTGGCGACGCGGATGGTCGCCGGGCTGCGGGCGGCGCTCGGCACGGACGTGTCGCTGCGCGACGTGGTGCGGCTGCGCACTCCGGCCGCGCTCGCCGCGGCCATCGCGCCGCGCGAGGCGGCGGGCGACTGGCGGTCCGTCACCGGCACCGACCGCGAGGAGGGCCCGGGGCCGCTCACGGCGGGGCAGCGCGCGCTGTGGTTCCTGCGGGCGAGCACGGGTCCTTCCGCCGAGTACAACGTGGCGCTGGGTCGCAGGCTGCGCGGGCCGCTCGACGTGGCGGCGCTGCGCGCGGCGCTCGCCGACGTGGTCGGGCGGCACGAGGTGCTGCGCGCCGTCTTCGGCGAGCGGGACGGCGCGGTCGCGCACCGGGTGCTGGCCACCGGCGACGCGCTGGCCAGGGGCGCCGGGCTGCGGGTGCGGCGGGCGGCGGGCGGCGGCGCGGGCCCGGCAGAGGACACCTTCGAGGACCTCGACGCGGCCGTCGAGGCCGAACTGGGCCATGTGTTCCGCCTGGAGGACGAGCCCGCGCTGCGCGTCACCCTCTTCGAGGAGGGCGAGGGCGCGTACGTCCTGCTGTTCGTCCTGCACCACCTGGTGTTCGACGAGTGGTCGGAGTCGGTGCTCTGCGCCGACCTGGCGCGGGCCTACCGGGCGCGCGCCGCGGGCGGGGAGCCGCGGTTCGCCGCCCTGCCCGCGCGCTACGCCGACTTCGCGCGCTGGCAGCGGCGCGTACTCGCCGAGCCCGAAGGCCAGATGGCGCGGCAGCGCGCCTTCTGGCGCGAGGCCCTGCGCGACCTGCCCGACCAGATCCCGCTGCCCGCCGACCGGCCGCGGCCCGCGGAGCCCGACCCGGCGGGCGAGGCGGTGACGGTGCCCGTGCCGCGGGCCGTGGTGACGGCGCTGCGCGCGCTCGCGGTCCGGCTCGGGGTGCCGCCTCTCGCCGTGTGGCACGCCCTGGTCGCCCTGCTGCTCTCCCGCAACGGCGGGGGCTCCGACGTACCTCTCGGCACCCCGGTCTCGGGCCGCGGAACCGGCGAACTCGCCGGTCTCATCGGCATGTTCACCAATACGGTGGTGCTGCGCTCCGACCTGTCGGGCACGCCGACGTTCGCCGAGCTCGTCGACCGGCTCGCCGAGGCGGACCTGGCCGCCTTCGACCACCAGGACCTGCCGTTCGAGCGGGTCGTCGAGCTGGTCGACCCGCCGCGGGTGCTGGGCCGCAACCCGCTGTTCCAGACGATGCTGATGTACGTGGACGCGGCGCCCGACGCGCTGCGGCTGCCGGGCGTCGCCGAGGAACCACTGCCCGCGCGCCTCGACGTGGCCAAGTTCGACCTGAGTTTCACGGTCGTGGACGACGACGGGCCGGCCGGGCCGCACGCGGTGGTCCGCTACAGCACCGCCCTGTTCGAGCGGGCCACGGCGGAGCGCCTCGGCCGTGAGCTGCGCCGGCTCGCCGAGGAGGCGGCCGCGGACCCCGACAGGTCCGTGGCGCGCGTCGAGCACCTGCCGGAGGCGGACCGCCGCCTGCTGGTCGAGGAGTTCAACGCGACGGCGGAGCCGGTCAGCCGGGCGAGCCTCGCGGACCTGTTCGCCGCGCAGGCCGCGGCGACGCCGGACGCGATCGCGGTCACCTGCGGGAAGGACGAGGTGACGTACGCGGACCTGGACGCGCGGGCGCGACGGCTCGCGGCGGACCTGGTGGCGCACGGGGTGGGCCCTGAGAAGGTCGTCGGCGTCCACCTGGACCGCTCGGTCGAGCTGGTGGTCGCGCTGCTCGCGGCGCTCAGGGCGGGCGGCGCCTTCGTGCCGCTCGAACCCGCCTGGCCCCGGCAGCGGATCGCCGAGGTGGTCCGTACCTCGGCGCCCACCGCGGTGGTGACGCGGGAGCCCGCCGAGTTCGCCGGGTCCGGTGCGGCGGCCGTCGAGCCGCCGACCTCCGGAGCCGACGCGGACGGCGGGTACCCGGCAGAGGCCCCCGGGCTGCCGCGCCTCGGACCGGACAGCCTGGCGTACATCATGTACACCTCGGGCTCGACCGGCACGCCCAAGGGCGCGATGATCCGGCACGGCGCGATAGCCAACCGGCTGCTGTGGCAGCGCGGGCTGCTGGACTTCGGGCCGGGGGACGCGGCGCTGTTCAAGGCGCCCCTCGGCTTCGACATCTCGGTGAACGAGATCTTCCTGCCGCTGGTCACCGGGGCGACGCTGGTGGTGTGCCCGCCGGGCGACGAGCACGACGCGGAGGCGCTGGCCCGGCTGGTCGCCACCCGGCGCGTCACCTTCTGTTATCTGACGTCCTCGCTGCTCGACGTGATGCTCGGCACGGAGCACGCGGCGGGGCTCGCCTGCCTGCGGCACGTGTGGTGCGGCGGCGAGGTCCTGACGCCCGAACTCTTCGCGCGCTTCCGCGCCGCGCTCGACGCCACCCTGTACCACGGCTACGGGCCCGCGGAGGCGACGATCGGGGTCAGCCACGAGGTCTACGGCCCGGGGCACGAGCGCGGCGCGGTCACCATCGGCCGCGCCAACCCGAACACCCTCATCCATCTGCTGGACGCGCAGCTGCGGCCGGTCTCCCTCGGCGTGCCGGGCGAGATCTACCTGGGCGGGCTGCCACTGGCCCGCGGCTACGTGGGCGATCCGGGCCGGACGGCCGAGCGGTTCGTCGCGGACCCGTTCTCCGCCGACGGCTCGCGCCTGTACCGCACGGGCGACCTCGGGCGGCGGCGGCCCGACGGCACGCTGGAGTTCCTCGGCAGGATCGACAACCAGGTCAAGATCCGCGGCATGCGGGTCGAGCCCGAGGAGGTGGAGGCGGCGCTCTCCGGCCACCCCGCGGTGCGCAGCGCCGCGGTGGTGGCGCGCAGCGACGGCGGTACGAAGCGCCTCGCCGCCTACCACGTGGCCGCCGACGGCGCGGAGCTGACCGAGGAGGCGCTGCGCGGCTGGCTCGGGGAGCGGCTGCCCGCGCACATGGTGCCCGCCTCGTTCACGGCGCTGACGGCCATGCCGCTGCTGCCCTCGGGCAAGGTCGACCGGGCCAGGCTGCCCGCGCCCGTGCGGCGCGGGACGGTGTCGAGGCCGCCGCGCGACGCGCGCGAGACCCTGTTGTGCGAACTGGTCGCGGGGCTGCTCGGGGTGGCGGAGGTGGGCGCGGAGGACGACTTCTTCCGGCTCGGCGGCGACAGCATCCTCTCCATCCAGCTGGTGTCGGCGGCGCGCGCCGCGGGGCTGCGGCTCGCGGTGCGCGACGTGTTCGCGGCGCCCACGGTCGCCGGGCTCGCGGCGCGGGCCGTCGCCACGGCGGACGGGGCGCCGGCCGAGAAGGCCGCGGGCGGCGGCGCGCAGCCCGGTGAGGGCGAAGGGGACGCGCTGCCGCTCGCGCCGCTCCAGCAGGGCCTGTTGTTCCACGCGCTGTCGAGCGAGGGCGCCGACGCCTATGTGGCGCAGCTGACCCTGCGCCTCGGCGGTGAACTGGACGAGGAGGCGCTGCGTGCCGCGGTGGACGGGCTGACGCGCCGGCACGAGAGCCTGCGCGCGTCCTTCGGGCACGACGGGAACGGCGTCCCGGTGCAGCGCTTCGCCGCCGAGGTGCGGGTGCCGTGGCGGGCGGCGGACCTCGGCGGGCTCGGGGAGGCGGAGCGCGAGCGGCGCTGGGCCGAGCTGGTGGAGGCGGAGCGCGCCACGCCGTTCGACCCGGCGCGCGCGCCGCTGCTGCGCGCCGTGCTCGGGCGCTTCGGCGCCGGGGAGCACCGGCTGCTGCTGACCAACCACCACCTGCTGTTCGACGGCTGGTCGCTGCCGCTGCTCGTGCGCGACCTGCTCGCGGGGTACGCGGGCGGTCCGCTCGCGCCGCCCCCCGGCCAGTACCGCGCGCATCTGCGGTGGCTCGCCGGCCGGGACACCGGGGCGGCTGCCGAGGCGTGGCGTGCCGCGCTCGACGGGCTGCCGGGGCCGACGCGGCTGGTGGACGAGGCGACCGACACCGGCCACCGGGCCGCCGCGGAGCACTCCCTCGCGCTGGGGGCAGGGCTCACGGGGCGGCTGACGGCGCTGGCCAGGGAGCGCGGTGTCACCGTCAGCACCCTGCTCTCCGCCGCCTGGGGCACCGTGCTGGGGCTGCTGACCGGGGAGAGCGACGCGGTGTTCGGCGTCACGGTCTCCGGCCGCCCGCCGGAACTGCCGGGCGCCGAGGGCACCGTGGGGCTGTTCATCAACACCGTGCCGGTGCGGGTGCGGGCCGAGGCCGGGCTCTCGTTCGGCGGGCTGCTGCGGCATCTGCACGCCGAGCAGGGCGCGCTCCTGGACCATCAGCACCTGGGCCTCGCGGAGATCCAGCGGCAGGCGGGCGGCGGTGAACTCTTCGACACGCTGCTGGTGTTCGAGAACTATCCGGCCGACCACGCGGAGCTCGCGGCGACCGCCCGGCGCGGCGGGCTCGACCTGCTCGGCATCGACTCGTCCGACGACACCCACTATCCGCTGACGCTGCTCGTGCAGCCGGGCGACGAGCTGACGGTGCGGCTGCGCTACCGGGGCGCCGCGCTCGGCCGGGAGCGGGTCGAGGGGATCGCCGAGCGGCTGCGGGCCGTGCTGACGCGGCTCGTGGAGCGGCCCGACGCGCCGCTCGGCGCGCTGGACCCGCTGCTGCCGGGCGAGCCGCGCGGTGCCGCGTCGAAGACACCGGCGCACACGGGCGACGTGGTCGCGGCGATCGACCGGGCGGCCTCCGCGACCCCCGACGCGACGGCGGTCACCGCGGACGGGGTCGCGTACGACTACGCGTGGCTCTCGGCCCGCAGCCGGGGGATCGCGCGGCTGCTCGCCGCGCACGGCGCGGGGCCCGAGCGGCTCGTCGGGATCGCGCTGCCCCGCTCCGCGGACCTGATCGCGGCGGTGCCCGCGGTGCTGCGCACCGGTGCGGCGTTCCTGCCGCTCGACCCGGGCCAGCCCCCGGCGCGGCTGGCCCGCGTCCTCGGCCAGGCGCGTCCCGTGGCCGTGCTGACGACGCGTGCGGTCGCCGAGACGCTGCCCGCCGACGACTGCGGCGAGCTGCTCGTTCTCGACGACCTGGTCCCCGACGGGCTCGAAGGCCCGGAGCCGGCCCCGGTGCGGGAGGGCCAGCCCGCCTATGTCGTGTTCACTTCTGGTTCGACGGGCGAGCCCAAGGGCGCGGTGCTGACCCGGCAGGGGCTGCACAACCGGCTGGTGTGGACGGCCGAGGCACACGGCATCGGCCCCGCCGACGTCGTCCTGCACAAGACGCCGATCAGCTTCGACGTGGCGGTGTGGGAGCTGCTGCTGCCGCTGGCGGTCGGCGCGCGGGTGGTGGTCGCGGAGCCCGGCGGGCACCAGGACCCCGGCTATCTGGCGGAGCTGATCCGCGCCGAGGGCGTGACGACCGCCCACTTCGTGCCGTCGATGCTGCGCGCCTACCTGGACGACGCGCGGCCCGCCGGGTCTCCCCCGCTGCGCAGGCTGCTGTGCAGCGGCGAGGCGCTGCCCGCCGACCTCGCGGCGCGCGCCGCCGCGCTCGGGGTGGAGGTGCACAACCTGTACGGGCCGACGGAGGCCACCATCGACGTCACCGCCGCGCGCCACGAGGGCGCGCGGGACGCCGCGGGCGCCGGCCCCACCGTCCCGATCGGGCGGCCCGTGGACGGCACCCGGGTGCATGTGCTCGACCGGGCGCTGCGGCCCGTGCCGCCCGGCGTGCCCGGCGAGCTGTACCTCGGCGGTGTGCAGCTGGCGCGCGGCTATCTGGGCCGGCCCGATCTGACGGCCGCCCACTTCGTCGCCGACCCCTTCTCGGGCGGCGGGGCGCGTCTCTACCGCACGGGCGACATCGTGCGGACGCGCGAGGACGGTTCCCTCGTCTACCTCGGACGGGGCGACGACCAGGTGAAGATCCGGGGCGTCAGGGTCGAGCCTGCGGAGGCCGAGGCCGCGCTCGCCGCGCTGCCGGGGGTGGCCGCCGCGGCCGTCGTACCGCGCGCCGAGGAACCGGGCGGCACCCGGCTCCTCGGGTACGCGGTGCCGGAGGCCGGGAGCGTCCCGCCTGCGCCCGAGGCGCTGCGGGAGGCGCTGGCCGGGGTGCTGCCCGAGCAGCTCGTGCCGACGTGGATCGTGGTGCTCGACGCGCTGCCGCTCACCTCGTCGGGCAAGGTGGACCGGCGGGCGCTGCCGGCCCCGGAGCGCCCGGTGCCGGACGCCGGCCGGGCCCCCGAAGGGCAGCGCGAGACGGTGCTGTGCGGCCTGTTCGCGGAGGTGCTCGACCTGCCGTCGGTGGGCCCCGACGACAACTTCTTCGCGCTCGGCGGCGACAGCATCAGCTCCCTGCGGCTGGTCACGCTGGCGCGCGCCGCGGGGCTGCGGTGCTCGCCCCGGCAGGTCTTCGAGGCCCCCACGCCCGCGGCGCTCGCGCGGCTCGCCGAGGAGTCGGCGCCCGAGCCTGCGCGGAGGGCGGCCGAGGTGCCCGCGCACGGGCCCGTGCCGCTGACGCCGGTCATGCGGCGGCTGCTCGACCGGGGCGGGCCCGTTGCCGGGTTCGCTCAGTCGGTGGTCGTCAGGACCCCGGCGGGCGCGCGCGCCGACGGGCTGGCCGAGGCGCTGGACGCGGTCGTACGCACCCACGACATGCTCCGCGCCCGGCTGGAACCCGACCCGGAGGGCGGCGGGGGTCCTGCCCGGCTGCGCCTGCTCGTCGAGCCGCCCGGCGACGGCGGCGAAGCGCCGCGCCGCGTCGAGGGCGTCCCGGCGCCCGGGGCCCTGGCGGAGACGGTGCGGCGCGAGGCGGAGCTGCTCGACCCGGCCCGGGGGCGGATGCTGCGCGCGGTCTGGTTCGACGCCGGGCCCGGCGAGCAGGGGCGCCTGCTGCTCGTCGCCCACCACCTGGTGGTCGACGGTGTGTCCTGGCGGGTGCTGCTGACCGACCTGGCCGCCGCCTACGGGGCGGCCGCGGCGGGCCGCCCCGCGCGGCTCGCGCCCGTCGGCACGTCCTTCCGCGCCTGGGCCGTCGCCACGGCGAACGCGGTCGCGGCCGACGCGGCGGCCCGGGCCGCCGCGTGGCGCGACCGGCTGGCCGGGCCGCCGCCTCGGCTGGCGGACCGCCCGCTCTCGCCCGAGCGGGACGTGCTCGGCGCGACCCGCAGGACGGTGACGGAGCTGCCGGCCCCGCTCACCCGGGAGGTGCTGCGGGTCGCCGGGTCGACGGCGCTCGACGCGGCGGACGCCGGCGGACGCGCCGACGCCCAGCGCGTCCTGCTCGCCGCGCTGGTCGCGGCGCTCGCGGGCACGGGCACGGATCCCGCGCCGCTGGTACGCCTCGAAGGGCACGGCAGGGAGGAGCAGGTGGTGCCGGGCTCCGACCTGACGAGGACCGTCGGCTGGTTCACCACGGCGTTCCCGGTACGGCTCGACGCGTCGGGCCTCGACCTCGCGGAGGTCGCCGCGGGCGGGCCCGACGCCGGTCGGCTGCTCGCCAGGGTCGGCAGGACCGTCGCGGGGCTGCCCGACCACGGCTTGGAGTACGGGCTGCTGCGGTACGCGGGCGGCGAGAGCACGGCCGTGCTCTCGGCGCTGCCCGAGCCGCTGATCGGCTTCAACTACCTGGGCAGGTTCGGCGGCGGCGCCGAGGACTGGTCGCTGGACTCGGCGGCGGGGCCGCTCGGCGGCGCGGGCGACCCGGCGATGCCGGTGGCGCACGTGCTGGACGTCAACGCGGCGGTGGACGGCGGCGGCGACGAGCCTCGGCTGCGCGTCTCGTGGACGTACCTGCCGAAGCTGCTGCCCGCGGCGGACGTCGAGCGGCTCGCCGCGCGCTGGGCCGAGGCCGTCGGCGGGCTCGTCGCCCACCTGCGGGACGCCCCGGAAGCCGGCGCCGAGGCCGCCCGGCCCGCGCTGCCGGGGCCGCGCCGCCCGAACCTGGTCGCGCTGTCCGGCGGCCAGCTCGACCGGCTGCGCCGCCGCTTCGCGCCGCCCGGCGCCCCCGCGGGCGACGGTGCAGGCGGCGCAGACACCTCATCCGCGACGAGTGATCGGAACACGCTCCATGACTGATGCCAGCATCGTCGACGCCCTCATCGGCGACGTGCGCGCCCAGCTGACCGAGGGGGACGAGATCCCCGAGGAGTCCGACAACCTCATCGAGTGGGGGCTCGACTCGATCGGCCTGATGCGGCTCGCCGCGCGCTGGCGCCGGGAGGGCATCGACGTCTCCTTCGGCGACCTGGCCGTCCAGCCGACCCTGGCGCACTGGCGTGCCCTGCTGCTCGCGGCGGACCCCGCCTCCGCGGACCCGGCGCCCGAGGCCGCGCAGGCGGCCGGAGCGCCCGCGGAAGCGGCTGAGGCGCAGGACGGGGCCGATGACGGCACGTTCCCGCTCGCCCCGCTCCAGCACGCCTACTGGATCGGCCGGGAGCCCGGGCAGCGGCTCGGCGGGGTCGCGGCCCACCTCTACACCGAGTTCGACGGCGCGGGGGTCGACCCGGAGCGGCTGGCCCGCGCGGTCGGGGAGGTGACCCGGCGTCACCCGATGCTCCGCGCCCAGGTGACCGGGGACGGGGGGCAGCGGGTGCTGGCTGAGCGGCCCTTCCCGCCGGTGGCGGTGACCGACCTGCGCGAGGCGGACCCGCCGGAGGCGGACCGTGCGCTCGAACGGCTGCGGGAGGAGCGTTCCCACCAGACGCTCGCGATCGAGGAGGGCCAGGTCTTCGAGATCGGGCTCGCGCTCCTGCCCGGCGGGCGCACCCGGGTGGCCGTGGACGTGGACATGGTGGCCGCGGACGCCCGCAGCTACCGGCTGCTGCTCGCCGAGCTGGCCCGCGCCTACGCGAGCGGTGGAGCGCTGCCCCCGGCGCCCGCCTACGACTACCGGCGCTACCTCGCGGAGCGCGCCGAGTCGGGTGCCGCGGCGGTCGAGCGCGACGCGCGGTGGTGGCGGGAGCGGCTCGACTCGCTGCCCGACGCCCCCGAGTTGCCGGCCGATCCGCGGGCGAGCCGCCCGGAGCGCATCGGCCGCCGCGCCCACCGGCTGACCGCTGCTCAGCGGGACGGGCTCGCCGCCCGCGCCAGGGCGCACGGCGTCACCCTCGCGGTGGCGTTCGCCACCGCGTACGCCGAGGTGATCGGCGCGTGGAGCGCGAACCCGCGCTTCCTGCTCAACGTGCCGCTGTTCGACCGCGAGCCGCTCGACCCCGCGGTGCCCGGGCTGGTCGGCGACTTCACCTCGTCGGTGCTGCTGAGCGCGGACGTGTCGCGGCCCGAGCCGTTCGCCGAGCGCGCCCTGGGGCTCCAGGCGCAGCTGCACGAGCGGGCGCGGCACGCCGCCTTCTCCGGGGTGCACCTGCTGCGGGAGCTGGGCCGGGCGACGGGTTCTCCGGTGGTGGCGCCGGTCGTGTTCACCAGCGCGCTGGGGCTCGGTGACCTGTTCGCCCCCGAGGTGACCGACGCCTTCGGCGAGCCGGTGTGGATGATCTCGCAGGGCCCGCAGGTGGTGCTCGACGCGCAGGTCACCGAGGTGGCGGGCGAGGTGCTCGTCAACTGGGACGTGCGCGAGGACGTGTTGCTGCCGGGTGTCGCCGACGCGATGTTCGCCGCCTTCACGGGGCTGCTCGACCGGCTCACAGGCGACGCCGCCGCCTGGACGTCCCCGGTGGGCGCCCTGCTGCCCGAGCGGCAGCGCCAGGAGCGCGAGCGGGCCGATGCCGCGGCGGCCCGCCCTGAGTCTGGCGGGCTGCTGCACTCCGGGTTCTTCGAGGCCGCCGCGCGCGCCCCCGAGGCGCCCGCGCTGCTGTGGGGCGAGGACGGCTGCTTGAGCTACGGGCAGCTCGCCGACCGGGCGCTGCGGGTGGCGGGCGCG
This sequence comes from Streptomyces tremellae, assembly GCF_039540215.1. NCBI lineage: Bacteria > Bacillati > Actinomycetota > Actinomycetes > Kitasatosporales > Streptomycetaceae > Streptomyces > Streptomyces tremellae. Next base: position 61,094 of record NZ_BAABEP010000028.1, on the reverse strand, counting down.
CTGCGCGCCGCGGGCTCGGCGCCGGGCGACACCGTCGCGGTGAGCCTGCCGAAGGGGCCCGAGCAGATCGCCTCGGTGCTCGGTGTGCTCGCCGCAGGCTGCACGTACCTGCCGATCGGCGCGGACCAGCCGGACGCCAGGCTGCGCCGGGTGGTGTCCCTCGCGGGCTGCCGGGTCGTCCTCACCGACCGGTCCTCGGGGGCCGGCGAGGGGGTCGCGGTGCTGCGCCCCGCCGACGCGCTCGGCCACGGCGGGCCGCTGCCCGCGCCGCACCTCGGCGGCGGCGTGGGCGCGGCGGAACTCGCGCCCGCCTATGTGCTGTTCACCTCGGGCTCGACCGGCGAGCCGAAGGGGGTGGAGGTCGGCCACGAGGCCGCGATGAACACGATCGCGGACCTCGTCGGGCGGTACGGCCTGGGCCCGCGCGACCGCACCCTCGGCGTGTCCGCGATGGAGTTCGACCTGTCCGTGTTCGACGTGTTCGCCGCGCTGACCGCGGGCGGCGCGGTCGTCGTGGTGCGCGAGGCGGAGCGCGGCGACGCGCGCGCCTGGGCCGCCCTGGTGCGCAGGCACCGGGTGACGGTGCTGAACTGCGTGCCCGTCCTGCTCGACATGCTGCTGGTCGCGGCGGGGGACGCGACCGACACCGGGCTCGGCGACTCGCTCAGGGTGGTGCTGCTCGGCGGCGACTGGGTGGGGACCGACCTGCCGGGGCGGCTCGCGGCGCGGGTACCGGGCTGCCGGTTCGTGGCGCTCGGCGGCACGACGGAGACGGCCATCCACTCGACGGTGTACGAGGTCGAGGACCCGGACGCGCTGCCCGCGTCCTGGCGGGCCGTCCCGTACGGGGCGCCGCTCGGCGGCGTCGCCTGCCGGGTCGTCGACGAGCAGGGGCGCGACCGGCCGAAGTGGGCGGCGGGCGAGCTGTGGATCGGCGGCGCGGGCCTGGCCAGGGGCTACCGCGGCGACCCGGTGCGCACCGCCGACCGGTTCGTGGAGCACGAGGGTCTGCGCTGGTACAGGACCGGCGACTTGGCGCGCTATCTGCCCGGCGGGGTGCTGGAGTTCCTTGGCCGCGCCGACCAGCAGGTCAAGCTGCGCGGCTACCGGATCGAGCTGGGCGAGGTGGAGGCGGCGCTCGCCGCCCAGCCCGGGGTGAGGCGCGCGGTGGCCTGCTGCTCCGACCGGCGCGGCGGTTCGCTGCGCGCAATGGTCGAGGCAGGCCCCGGCACGGACGAGGAGGCGCTGCGTGCGGGCGCCGGGGACCTGCTGCCCGGCTACATGGTGCCCGACCGTGTCGTCGTACGGGACGCGCTGCCGCTGAACCGCAACGGCAAGCCCGACCGGTCCGCGATCGCCGGAGCCCTGTGGGAGGAGCGTGACTCCGGGCAGCCGGCCGCGCCCGCGGGGCCGTTGGAGACGTTGCTGCTCTCGGTGTGGCAGGAGGTCCTGCGGGAGCGGGACCTGGGGCCCGACGACGACTTCATCGGCAGCGGCGGCGACTCGGTGCTCGCCACCCGGATCGTCGCCAGGCTGCGGGACCTCACGCAGACGGACGCGGTGCGCGTGCAGGACGTCCTGGGCTCGCACACGGTCGCCGGTATGGCGCGTGCGCTGCTCGCGGCCGACCCCGGCTGGCAGGAGATCGCCGAACTCACCCTGGCGGTCGCGTCGATGACCCCCGAGGAGCTGGCCCGGGAGCTCGCCGCCGGCTGAGCGGCCGGTCCCCTGCGCTCCCGCGGCGCCCGCCGCGGGAGGCGTCCGGGCCCCGCCGCCCCCGGACGCGCCTCGGGGCGGCCCGCCTTCCGGCCGGGCCGCCCCGAGGGTTCTCCCTGGTGGTGCGCGCCGCGCCCCTGCCGTACGGCAGGGGCGCGGCGGGTGCGTGTCCGGGTCAGCGGGTGGCGGGCCGCACCAGGTAGCGGGCCACGCTGTTGAGCTTCTCGCAGGTCTCGGTGAACTCGCGCTCGGGGCGCGACTGGCTGACGATGCCCGCGCCGGCCCGCAGCCAGACGCGGTCGCCCACGCCGAACGCGGTGCGCAGGACGAGCGCGGCGTCGAGCGCGCCGTCGGAGTCGACGCTGAACACCGCGCCCGAATACAGGCCGCGCGGCGTGGGCTCGTGGTCGCGTATCACGGGGTAGGCGGCGCGCTTGGGGACACCGGACGCGGTCACGGCGGGAAAGAGCGCCCCGAAGGCCCGCCAGGCGCGGGTCTGGGCGTCGCCCGAGTCGCGTGCCTCGGGCAGCCGTCCGGTGACCGTGGAGCCGAGGTGCTGCACGCTGCCGCGGTCCTTGACGTCCATGAACTCGGGCACGGCCACCGTGTCGGGCCGGCAGATCCGCGTGAGCTCCTCGTGGGCGAGCTTGACGGAGACGGCGTGCTCGTACACCTCCTTGGCGTCCGTGGTCAGGTCGCCGCGCAGCCGCAGGTCGTCCTCGGCGTCACCGGTGCGTGCGCGGGTGCCGGCGAGGGGGCGGGTGCGTACGGTGCCGTCGGCGTCGATCTCCGCCACGGTCTCCGGGCTGAAGCCGAAGGCGCGCAGGTCCGGGGTGTCGACGACGAAGGAGCGGGACGGGGTGTTGTGGCGGCGGCCGACGAGGTAGCTGGCGACGAAGTCGACGGGGCCCGCGACGGGCAGCTCCCGGGAGAGCACGACCTTCTGCAACTCCCCCGCCCTGATGGCCCGTACGCAGTCGGCGACGGCGGCGAGGTAGTGCTCGTCGCGCGCCTCGACCGGCACCTCGACGGGCTCGTGGCGGTCCTTGTGGGCGTCCGGTGCGCCGGCGGGTCCGGTGAGCAGCGAGGTGACGAGGTCGAGTTGATGCGGCGTGTCGGAGGTGATCACGGCCGCTCCCGGGCACAGGCGCACCTCGGTTCTCGGCACGACGGCGCGCACCAGGGTGGCGTCGGCCGGCACGTCGTGCCCCGCGAGGGCGTGGGCGAGTTCGAAGGCGGCCCAGCCGTAGCCGGACCAGCCGGGCAGCGGCAGTTCGCCGAGCAGCCGGGCGAAGGCGCCGAGCGGGTCGCCCGCGGCGGTGAGGGAGCGCTCGCCCCAGGGGCCGCGCGAGGTGGCGGCCCGTCCCGTCAGCGTCACCTCGGCGAGTACGCCCACCCCGACGCGTACCTCGGCGTCGCGCTCGTAGAGCAGCTGTGTGTCGGAGAGCCCGTGGCGCAGCAGTCCCGCGGCGAGGGCGACGGGGTCGCCGCCCAGCGGCACGGTCCGGCGCAGCGGCGTTGTCACAGTGATCGTTTCGTCTGTGGTCATCAGTCTCGGAACTCCGCGTTCTGGCACAGCCGTGGAAGGGACGGTGACGGTCGTGGGTGCGGTAGGACGGGCTGCCGCGTCGGCCCGGGGCACGGCTCCGCACGGGCCGGCGCCGTGGCGCGGCCCGGGCCCGCAGCGCCGGGTCAGCGGCCGTGACGGCGGGCGCCGCGCCCCCGGTCGGGGTTCTCTGCCCGCGCGTTCGGTCCTTCGGCGTTCACTGCGGCGGGCTCCTCGGGTCGGCCGGAAACTGCAAAAGGCTCGCGAACCTCGGGGCGTTAGATTAGCCTAACCTTACTCACGCGGGTCAAGGAGTCCCTCCAACCCGCCTGAGGCACGGGAGCCTTGAGGCGGCCCCGCCACCGGCGGCGGGGCCGCGCCGAGCGCCGGAGGCCGCCCGCTCAGCACCGGGCGGGGCAGCCCACCCCTTGTCATCAAACTTAGGTTAGCCTAACCTACCTTTCGTTCGAGCTGAGACGTCCTCACGAAGGGAACAAGCGGTCGTGAACGCTTCCTACACCGACCTGGCATCGCTGATCGACAGCAAGGACCCCGCCCAAGCCAACGGGATCGTCAAAGCGTTCGCCGCCAACGCCGCGTTCAGTGCGGCGGAGTGGGAGGAGCTGACGACCGAGGACAACCCGTACCGGCGCCCCGTGCGCCCGGACGACCTCGCGTGGCTCGACTACTCCCGGCCGATGCCGAAGGAGAAGGCCCTGCTGCTCTCGGCCCTCCTCGGCCACCGCATGCTGCGCAACGTCTACGACGCCGACCTCCTCTACCTGCCCCCGGCCGCCGGCGACCCGGCCGCCACCAGCAAGGCGGCGTTCTACAGCACCAGCAACCGGATACTCTCCGCGCTCGCCCAACCGATCCTCGAACGCCACCTGTTCACCCTGCTCGACGACGTGCGCGAACCGCTGGCACGGCACGACACCACGGGCCTCGTGGAGCATGTGCGCGCCTACCTCGACCGCAGGCGCGCCGAGGCCGACCGCGCCGCCAAGGCGGTCTCCGACACCAAGGGGCGCCGCGAGGCCGCGACGTTCCTCATGCTCCAGCTGAGCGCCTTCGTCCCCGCCGCGTACGACGCCGTGGGCCACATGGCGGTCGGCGAGTACGGCCTCGCCCACCCGGGTCTTCGCGGGCTGCTGCTCGACGCGTACCGCAGCTGGGAGGACGACGCCGAGGACTACCGCGCGATGCTGGCCTCCGCTGAGCTGACCACGGGTGCCGGCGCCTACTGGCAGCTGTACCTGGGCAGTTCACTCGCGCGCGGCAACCACCTGCACTACCTGGGCCGCAACCGCGAGAACGCGTTCGCGTTCCTCGGCGCCTGGACCCAGTTCGAGATCGACCGCGCCGTCACCGCGCCGCACCTCGCCGACGCCTTCGAGGAGGCGCTCGGCGCGCGCCCCGCCTTCCTCGGGAAAATCGCCGACCTCACCGGGGACGAGCTCGAACAGCGGGTCCTGTCCCTGATCGAGCCGCTGGTGGAGCGCTTCGGCTCCGACGTGGTCAGCGAGTTCCACCGGGGCTTCGCGGACGCCGCCTGGTTCACCGAGCTGTGGGACGGCGACCTCGGCACCCAGGTCGCCTGGGCCGACCGCATCGAGGAGTACCAGGACAAGGCCGCCCGCATCGACCGCAAACTCACCACCGAGAACATCACGGTCGACCTGGACACCTTCGTCGAGACCTGCGACGAGACCTCGACCACCCATGTGCACAACGAGCACCGGCTCGTGATGATCGAGTCCGGCCGGATGCACTTCTGGAACAACGTCACGCACAAGATCGAGCTCAACGAGGGCGACAAACTCCTCATCCCGGTCTCCCGGCTGCACGGCTCCACCGTGCTCTCCGGCTCGTGCACCTACCACCAGCCGATCATCCCCGAAGAGATGCTGCGCGAGTTCGACTGAACGTCAGGTGGCGCTGTTCCCCGTTCCCTTACCACCACGGAGTTGATGGTGTCATCGGTCGACGCTGCCGGCGAGGAAATACCGTCCCCCGCCGACGGCGACATACGTCGCCTGACAATCGGAGCGCTCCCCGCCTGGGGGGCCGAGTACGCCCAGGACCTGCTCGGCACGCTCGTCGCACCCGCGGATCCGTTCCCCTGCACGTTCGCCGTCTCCGCGGCGAAACGCAACACCCTGCGCTTCGGCTTCATCGACGGCCTGGACGACGAGGCCGCGTGGAAGCAGCTGCCGGGCATCCTGTCCGCCTACCTCGACCAGTACAAGGAGATATCCCGCGACACCTCGCTCGTGGTCTTCTTCCGCGACGAGGCGCCCGCGCGCGGCCTGACCGCGTACAACGAGCGGTTCTGGTCGATCCTGCAGTACCTGCACGACGAGGACGAGAAACCCTGGCCCGAGGGCCTGCCCACCGATCCGGAACACCACATGTGGGAGTTCAGCTTCGACGGCACCGAGATCTTCGTGGTGTGCAACACGCCCTCGCACGCCGAGCGGCGCAGCCGGCACAGCCCGGTGTTCGTGATCACGTTCCAGCCGCGCTGGGTCTTCGAGGGCCTCGAACCCGACAGCGCGCGCGGCAGCGCCGCCCGGCGGGTCATCCGCACCAGGCTGCGCCGCTTCGACAACGTCGACCCCGCGCCCGAGCTGGGCTCCTACGGCGACCCCGAGAACCGTGAGTGGCGGCAGTACTTCCTGCCGGACAACAACGACAAGCCGCTGACCGGCTGCCCGTTCCGCGGCCGGAGACCGGAGCGCGCGGACGACGGCAGGCAACCCGGCCACTGAGCCGCGCGCACACCGCCGAGGGCGTGCGCCGCCGGCCCCGTACACCGCCGAGAGGCCGTACGGGGCCGGCGGCACAGCCCTGCCCGCCGCCCGGCACCGCTCCCCCGTGCCGCGCCGCCAGGACCGCCCGGCACCGCCCTCCCGGCGACTGCGGGCCCGGCGTCGGCGCGGGCCGGCCCGGCCGGTTGCCGCGGATGACCTCCGCCGCCGCAAGGCCGATACTGGGCGCAAGGAACGCCCGACTGGGAGGCACCCCGTGAAGATGCTCATCAACGTGCCCGAGACCGTGGTCGCGGACGCCCTGCGCGGCATGGCCGCCGCACACCCCTCGCTCTCGGTGGACGTCGACAACCGTGTCGTCGTACGGCGGGACGCCCCGGTCGCGGGGAAGGTGGGTCTGGTCTCCGGCGGCGGGTCGGGGCACGAGCCGCTGCACGGCGGCTTCGTCGGGCCCGGCATGCTCTCCGCGGCCTGCCCTGGCGAGGTGTTCACCAGCCCGGTGCCCGACCAGATGGTCCGGGCGGCCGCAGCGGTGGACAGCGGCGCCGGGGTGCTGTTCGTCGTGAAGAACTACACGGGGGACGTGCTCAACTTCGACATGGCGGCCGAGCTGGCCGAGGACGAGGGCGTGCAGGTCGCGAAGGTCCTCGTCAACGACGACGTGGCGGTCACCGACAGCCTGTTCACGGCGGGCAGGCGCGGCACCGGCGCCACCCTGTTCGTGGAGAAGATCGCGGGCGCCGCAGCCGAGGAGGGCCTGCCGCTTGAGCGGGTCGAGGCGATCGGCCGGCAGGTCAACGAGTCGTCCCGCAGCTTCGGTGTGGCGCTGACCGCGGTCAGCACGCCGGCGAAGGGCAGCCCCACGTTCGACCTGCCCGAGGGCGAGCTCGAACTCGGCATCGGCATCCACGGCGAGCCGGGCCGCGAGCGGCGCGCCATGATGACCTCGCGGGAGATCGCGGACTTCGCGGTCGGCGCCGTGCTCGACGACCTGCACCCCCGCGGTCCTGTGATCGCCCTGGTCAACGGCATGGGCGCGACCCCGCTGCTGGAGCTGTACGGCTTCAACGCGGAGGTCCAGCGGGTGCTGGGTGAGCGCGGCGTCTCGGTGGCCCGTACGCTCGTCGGCAACTATGTGACGTCCCTGGACATGGCGGGCTGCTCGGTCTCCCTCTGCGAGGTGGACGAGGACCTGCTGCGGCTGTGGGACGCGCCAGTGGAGACCCCCGCGCTGCGCTGGGGCCGCTGAGGTGTCCGGGGGCCGCCGGCTCCCGGTGCACAGGTACGCGGCGCCCCGGGCGGCGCAGGCAGCAGGCAGTACGGGCGCGAGGAGATGACGTGGCAGAGCAACAGTCGCAGCAGGACCTGGACGCGGCCTTCTTCATCAGGTGGCTCACGGCCTGCGCGGCCGCCGTCGAGCGCGAGGCCGCACACCTGACCGACCTGGACGCGGCGATCGGCGACGCCGACCACGGCAGCAACCTCCAGCGGGGATTCAAGGCCGTGGCCGAGGTCCTCGCGAAGGACGCCCCCGCCACGCCGGGAGCCGTCCTGACGCTCGCGGGACGGCAGCTGATCTCGACGGTCGGCGGCGCTTCCGGCCCCCTGTACGGCACGCTGCTGCGGCGCACGGGAAAGGCGCTCGGCGACGCGCAGAGCGTGGACAGGGAGCGGCTCGCGGACGCCCTCGGACAGGCGGTCGCGGCGGTGGCGCAGCTGGGCGGCGCCGCGGCGGGCGACAAGACGATGCTGGACGCGCTCGAACCGGCCGCCGGGGCCCTCGCCGCGTCGTACGAGGGCGCGGCGCGCGCCGCGGCGGAGGGCGCGGAGGCGACGACGCCGCTCCAGGCGCGCAAGGGGCGGGCCAGCTACCTCGGCGAGCGCAGCGTCGGCCACCAGGACCCCGGCGCCACGTCGGCGGCGCTGCTGGTCGCGACGCTGGCCGAGACGGCCGGGGGCGCGCGGTGAGCGCCGCGGCACCCGGCAGGGTCGGGATCGTGCTGGTGTCCCACAGCGCCGCCGTCGCCTCCTCGGTGGCCGCGCTGGCCGAGGGCCTCGCGGGCGGCGGCACCGCGCCGGTCGCGGCGGCGGGCGGCACCCCGGACGGCGGCCTCGGCACCAGCGCGGACCTGATCACCGCCGCGGCCGCCGAGGTGGACGGCGGCGCGGGCGTCGCCCTCCTCGTGGATCTGGGCAGTGCCGTGCTGACGGTGAAGACGCTGCTCGCGGAGGGCGACGAGCTGCCGAAGGGCGCGCGGCTGGTGGACGCGCCGTTCGTGGAGGGCGCGGTCGCCGCGGTGGTCACCGCCTCGGCGGGCGGCGACCTGGACGCGGTCACGGCCGCCGCGTCGGAGGCGTACGGCTACCGCAAGGAGTGACCCCCTCCTCGCATCCGCCCGCGGCCCCCGGACCCGTGCCGTCCGGGGGCCGCGGCCTGCACGGCGCCCGCGCCGTGCCGCCCGCACGCCGCGCGGCCCCGCCTCCGGGCCGCGGCCTGTGCACCGCGCCCGTGCTCCGCGGAGTGTGGCCGCCCTGCCGGAACACACCGGGCAGCCACCGGAGACCGTGACCGCGCCGGGCGCCGCGCTGCGCGGACGGCGCACCGATCGGGCGCCGCGGATGCCCGGCCCCGGGCCCGTGTCCCAGGGCCGCGTCCGGGGCAGGGCCGGGAGCGCCGCCGCGGTGCCCGCCCGCCCCCGTGCGTTGGCCGGGACTTCACGCCATGTGCCGTTTCGCACACCGCTGTTGGTATCCGCCACCTTCCGTCTGGGCAGGGACTGGGTGGCGCCCCGCGCGCCGTGCACGGAGAAAATCGACGGGATCGAGGCGAGTGCGACCATGGATGCGCGAGAGACCTGGGACTTCACCGACGACCGCGGCCTTCGGGTCACCGCAGACAGCCGCCCCGAGCGGCTCGTCGCCTACGTTCAAGCGGGCGCGACGCTGTGGGACCACGGCCTGCGCCCGCTGGGCGTCTTCGGCTCGCACCACGACGGCGACACCCAGGACCCGGCCAAGGCGGGCGGCCTGCCGCTCGACGAGATACTGTCCTTCGGCTCCGGCAGCGGAGTCGATGTGGAGGCGCTGGTGGCGGCCGGTCCCGACCTGGTGGTGGCGGTGACGTACGGCGGCGACCAGGTCTACGGGCTGGACCCGGAGGCCGCGAAGCACCTGGGCGAGCAGGTTTTGATCGTGGTGCTCGACGTGGGCGGCTCGCGCACGCTCGCGGGCGTCAGGAGCAGGTTCGGCGAGCTGGCGCGCTCGCTCGGGGCGCCGGCCGGGGCGAGCGCGGCGGGCGAGGCGGAGCTGGCGCGGGCCGAGGAGCGGCTGCGGACGCTCGCCACGCGCTCGGTACGGCCCCGGGTGCTCGCCCTGTCGGCGGCGGACGCCGAGAAGGCGTACCTGGCGCGGCCGACGTCCTGGCCCGACCTGCGGGCGCTCTCGGAGCGCGGTGTCGGCCTCGTGGACCCCGGGGGCGAGGGCGGCGGCAACTGGCGCACGGTGACCTGGGCCGAGGCGGAGGAGCTGCGGCCCGACATCGTGCTCGCGGACGTACGGGCGAACGCGGCGCCGCGCGAGGCGCTGGCGGGCACGGCGGAGTGGGCCCGCATCGCGGAGCACGCGCAGATCCTCCCGTGGAACCCGGAGCCCCCGGCGAGCCACCACGCACACGCCCTCTTCTTCGACACGGTGGCCGACGCGATGTGACCCGGCCCGTCCTCGCGTCCCCGGGGACGGCGGGGCCGACGCCGCCGTGCGCGCCGACACGGCCCGGCAGCGGCCGACCACCCGGAGCGGCGGCACACGGGAGACGGGGCGCGCCACACGCAGCGCGGGCGCCGCGGAAACGAGGCGCCCGGCCTGCGGGAGGCCCGGACCTGCGGGAGGCCCGGAGAGGCGCCGCCTCCGGCGCGCGGCTCAGGGGACCGGTGACCCGCGCGCCGCGCCGCCGGGCCTCCGACGCCCTCAGGGCATGCCCCCCTGTCCAGTCCGGGCGCAGTTCCGGGCGCAGTCCGGGCGGGCCGCAGGGCCGGCCGCGGCCCGAGCGCCCGCACCCCCGCCCGGTCCGGGCGCGCCAACGGACCGGCCTGCGGCACGCCCCGGGGGGCGCCCCGTCCGGCGGTGCACGCGTCAGCCCGCGAGGACCGCCTGGACCGTCTTGCCGTCCCTGGCCGTCCCGCAGACCGAGAAGCGGCTGGAGAGCCCGCGCACCATGGCGATGCCGCGGCCGCTCTCCGGGAGCGCCTCGGGGGACTCGGGGACCAGCACCGGGTCGTTCGGACGCAGCTCCCGCAGCACGGGCAGGGCCGGTCCTTCGTCGTGGACCTCGACCGTGACGCGGCCCGGCCGCACCGTGAGGCGCAGCAGGCAGCCGCCGGTGCCGTGGCGGGTGGCGTTGGTGACGAGTTCCGACACGACGACCCTGGCGTCCTCTATCCGCTCGCGCGGGAGTCCGCCCGCGTACTCGTGGGTGAGGTAGGCGTCGGTCAGATAGCGCGCCCAGCCCGGCGACGTGTCCGAGCTGGGCAGGGCATAGGTGACACGTGCGGCGCCCCGGTGGGCCTGCCCGCTCGCGTGCATCCGGACCACTCCTCTCCGCGTGGGCGGTTTCCCGCCCCGCGTATGCAGGTTCCCGCCATCCGGCGGGTCAATCAGGGGCGGGCGCGGAGAACATGCCGTCACAAGCCGAACGGACATCAGGCGCAATGCCGCGCAAGGGCCGCCAACCGCCCGTATCCCACCGTCACTTGTTGACGAATCGGCTCCGGTCGAGGGCTCGTTCGCGCACAAGTCTTGACGCGTACGCAACGCGGAGGAAGCATCTGGGTACCCAGAGAGCGCTCTCACGGCTCTCGCGGTGCCCCGACCCCCATTTCTCCTCAGCCAGGAGGTCCCTCCCCCCATGCAGCAGCCTCCGCTGGACCCCGCCCGCGAGGACGGGTCCCCCCGACTCAGCCGCCGCGCGTTCGCCGCCGCCGCTGCGGGCGCCGTGCTCGGCTCCGCGTTCCTGCCCGCCGCGACCGCCGGTGCGGCGCCCCGCGCCGCCGCCCGCCGGGCGGGTGCCGCGCCGGCCGTGACGGCCGGCGGCGACCTCGGGCCCAACGTCATCGTCTTCGACCCGTCGACCGCCAACATCCAGGGCACGCTCGACGACATCTTCCACAAGCAGGAGTCCGCGCAGTTCGGCACCGGGCGCTACGCGCTGCTGTTCAAGCCCGGTACGTACAACGGCCTCAACGCCCAGATCGGCTTCTACACCTCCATCGCCGGCCTCGGCCGCAACCCCGACGACGTCCAGATCAACGGCGACGTGACCGTGGACGCGGGCTGGTTCAACGGCAACGCCACGCAGAACTTCTGGCGTTCGGTGGAGAACATGGCGCTGACGCCGGTCAGCGGTGAGGACAGGTGGGCGGTCGCGCAGGCCGCTCCGTTCCGCCGCATGCACATCAAGGGCGGCCTCAACCTCGCCCCGAACGGCTACGGCTGGGCGAGCGGCGGCTACATCGCCGACAGCAAGGTCGACGGCACGGTGTCGCCGTACTCGCAGCAGCAGTGGTACACCCGCGACAGCCAGATCGGCGGCTGGGGCAACGGCGTCTGGAACATGGTCTTCTCGGGCGTCGACGGCGCCCCCGCCCAGTCGTTCCCCAACCCGCCCTACACCACGCTGGACACCACGCCGGTCTCCCGCGAGAAGCCGTACCTCTACCTCGACGGTGACGACTACGCGGTCTTCGTCCCCTCGCTGCGCACCAACGCGCGCGGGGTGTCCTGGGCGAGCGGCTCCACCCCCGGCACGTCCATCCCGCTCTCACAGTTCTACGTGGTGAAGGACGGCGCCACCGCCGCCACCATCAACCAGGCGCTCTCGCAGGGCCTGCACCTGCTGTTCACGCCCGGTGTCTACCACGTCGACCAGACCATCAACGTCACCAAGGCCAACACCGTGGTGCTCGGCATCGGCTACCCGACGATCATCCCGGACAACGGGGTCACCGCGGTGCAGACCGCCGACGTGGACGGCATCAGGCTGGCGGGCTTCCTGCTGGACGCGGGCACCACCAACTCGGACTACCTGCTGCGGGTCGGCCCCGCCGGCGCCTCCGCCGGCCACGCCTCCAACCCGACGACGGTGCAGGACGTGTTCGTCAGGATCGGCGGCGCGGGCGCGGGCAAGGCCACCACCAGCATGGAGATCAACGCCTCCGACACCATCATCGACCACACCTGGATCTGGCGCGCCGACCACGGCGAGGGCGTCGGCTGGGACACCAACCGGGCCGACTACGGCCTCAAGGTGAACGGCGCGAACGTGCTCGCCACCGGCCTGTTCGTCGAGCACTTCAACAAGTACTGCGTGCAGTGGAGCGGCGAGGGCGGCCGGACCATCTTCTTCCAGAACGAGCTGGCCTACGACGCCCCCAACCAGGCCGCGATCCAGAACGGTTCCACGGCCGGGTACGCCGCCTACAAGGTCGACGACGCGGTCAACACCCACGAGGCGTGGGGCGTCGGCAGCTACTGCAACTTCACCTCGGACCCGAGCATCCGGGTGGACCACGGCTTCGAGGTGCCGCAGAAGTCGGGCGTGAAGTTCCACGACGCTCTGGTCGTCTCCCTCGGCGGGGTCGGCCAGTACAACCACGTCATCAACAGCACAGGCGGCGCCACCTCGGGCACCGACACGGTGCCGTCGAACGTGGTCTCCTTCCCGTGAGGACCGGCCGGCCGCCGGTTCGGGGCCGGCGGCCGGCCGACGCACCACCGGGGGCCTGACGCCCCTCCTGCGCCGACCGTACGCCCGGTCCGCGCCGCCACGCCCGCAGGGCCCGGCCGCACGCACCCCCCACCGGCCGGGTCCTGCCGCCGTGCCGGGGGCCCGTGGCCGCCCGTACGGCGGATCAGTGCGGGCAGGGCGCACCGGGCCGCAGCAGACTTGACGGCATGTCGGGCAAGCGAAGCGCGGGACTGCTGGTCTACCGGGTCACGGACGCCGGTACCGAGGTGCTCATCGGCCACATGGGCGGCCCGTTCTGGGCCCGCCGCGAGGCCGCGGCCTGGTCGATGCCGAAGGGCGAGTACGAGGACGGCGAGGCCCCCGAGGACGCGGCGCTGCGCGAGTTCCGGGAGGAGCTGGGGCTCGAACCGCCCCGTGGGCCGTGGCTCCCGCTCGGCGAGGAGCGCCAGCGCAGCGGCAAGCGGGTCACCGCGTGGGCGGCCGTGGGCGATCTCGACCCGGCCGACGCGGTGTTCGGCACGTTCACCATGGAGTGGCCGCGCGGCTCAGGCGTGCAGCGGGAGTTCCCCGAGCTCGACCGGGTCGCCTGGGTCCCGCTGCGCGAGGCCGGGGATCTGCTGGTCTCGGGGCAGCGCCCCTTCCTCGGCCGGCTCGCCCTGGCGATATCCGAGGCCGGCTGACCTCCTTGTCCGAGGGCCGCCGGCGCCGCCGCGCACCTCGGGCAGCAGCGCCCGCGAGCCGGGCGGCGGAAGCGGTCGGCTCCTGCACGTCCTGACGAAAGGTCCATTCCCGTGCGCTACCGCACGCATGTCGTCGCCGCCGCCGGTACGTTCCTGGCCGCCGCCTCCCTGCTGGCCCACCTCTCCCCCTCGGGTGCCGCGCCCGCGCGGCCCGCCGCCGCGGGCCTTGGCGCCGCGGGCGCGCCCGCGGGGGTGCCGGGACCGCCGAGCGCCCTCCTCCAGGAGGGCTCGGTCACCGCGGCCCAGCTGCTCGCCCGGGTGGGCCGCTGCGACCAGGTCTCCGACGGCATGTTCCGGATGGACGACGAGGACGACGAGCCCACGGTGCCGGTCTGCGGCACGCCCGGTGCGGTGTTCTGGAAAGCGGACCTGGACGTCGACTGCGACGGGCAGGCCACCGCGCACTGCAACGCGGACACGGACGGGTCCTTCCAGGAGATGACGGCCTTCACCCAGTCGGACGGCAGGCCCCTGGACGCGGAGCGGCTGCCGTACGTGGTGGTGCCCGACCCCAGCGGCACCTGGGACTACCGCGCCTTCGGCATCCGCGGCGGCGGCCTCGCCGCGGTGGTGCACGACGGGCAGGTGCGGTACGCGGTCGTCGGCGACACCGGCCCCGCCGGGCTGATCGGCGAGGCCTCGTACGCGACGGCGCGCGCCCTCGGCATCACCCCCGACCCGGAGGGCGGGGGCACGCCGGAGGACGTGACGTACATCCTCTTCAGGAACACGGCCGTGCGGCCCCCCGAGGACCACGCGGCGGCCGTGCGGATGGGCGACCGGCTGGCGCGGGAGTTCGTCGCCGGGGCGCGTTAGGCCCGTCCGGCGGGACGGTCGGCCGCGGGACGGGGGCGTCCGGCGGCTCGCACGCTGCCGGACGCCCCTGCGGGTCAGGCGCCGCGCCGCACGGGTCCTACGAGGGTGCCGGGCGCCACGGTGAGAGGCCCGTCGGCGAAGGACGTGCCGGGGATCTCCCCGCCCGGCGCCCGCAGGGTGAACGAGGCACCGTCGGCCGCCGTACCGTGCCGCGTGTCGGGCACCTGGATGTCGAAGTGCACGGGGTGCCCGGGGCCGAGGACGACGGCGGTGCGCTGGTCGCCGTAGCGGCCCGGGGAGAGCGCGAGCGCGGAGCCGTGGGCCGGGAAGCGCACGTCGGCGGGTGACCCCGCCAGCCTGCACGGCTCGTACCCGCGCGGCGCCGTCAGGGTGACGCGGTAGTGGCGGTGTCCCGCGCTGCCAGGGGCCCGGGTGATCTTCGCCAGGTGGTTGGCCGGGCGGCAGGCCGAGGGCGCCGGGGCGGCGGTTGGAGCGGCCTGCGCGGCGGTGGCGCCCGCGGCGCCCGCCAGCACGGTGGCGGCGAGCAGCACGGCGGCTTTCGGGTGGGTACGCATCAGGGGCACTTCCTTGCCTTGCCTCTTCCGGCCCGGGGGCGCGTGCCGTCCGGGCCGTGGTCGAGGTGATCCCTGCCCTCGGGGCGGCCGGGCAAATGTCCCGGTACCGCCACGGCCGGGTGTCCGCTCCGCCGCGCTCCCGGGGAGCCGGACGGGAGCCGCCGGGGAGCCCCGGGGAGAAGGGGCGGCCCCGCCGGGCAGGGGGAAGGACCGGCGGGGCCCGACGAGTCCGGACGGCCAGGGGGAGGACCGCGGACCCGGGTCGCGGAGGCGTGTGCCCTGCCTCCGCGCGGTCATGCCCGCCCGTTCCGGCGATTCCGCCGCGGGGGTCCCCGCGGGCAATGCCCCGCCCGGCGGATGAACGCCGAGTGACCGGTTCGCGGCGGGCCGACGAGGGGGCGGGGACGCCCGCGGGACGCGGTGATCCCTGTGCTCAGATGGGCGCCGGACGTTGGAACCTCGTTCACGCGCAGGCCACACCCGGTGTCAAGCATCCACGTGTGGCCGGGGCGCCGCCCGCAGGCCCGCTCGCCTTCGTATCCTCGTCCGGGGAAGGGCACCATGTCCCGCATACGCTCCGCAGCCACATCCGTCGACCGCCGCCACTTCCTCACCGCTGCGGGCGCCGCGGGCGCCTCGGCCGGCGTCGGTCTCGTCCTCGGCCTGGGCGGCGGGTCGGGCGCGGCGAACGCGGCGGGCGAGGGGCCCGCCGCCCGACCCGCCGTGCCGCGGCAGCGGGGCGCGGCGGCCCCCGCGGCCGCACCGGCGGCCTCCGCCCGCACCACCCTCGACTCGGTCGCGACGCCCGTCCACACCGGCGCGGCCTTCCAGCGGCTGGCCGACGGTCCCGGGTGGGACCGTGTGGTACGCAGCGAGCTGGCCGCCGCGGGCTCGTCGCGGGCCGCGCGGCGCACCACGCTGACGTCGTTCGTGCAGCTGACCGACCTGCACCTGGTGGACGTGCAGCACCCGGTGCGCACCGAGTACCTGCGCGGCTCGCAGCTGACCGGGTGGCGGCCGCAGGAG
This sequence comes from Streptomyces tremellae, assembly GCF_039540215.1. Lineage (NCBI taxonomy): Bacteria > Bacillati > Actinomycetota > Actinomycetes > Kitasatosporales > Streptomycetaceae > Streptomyces > Streptomyces tremellae. The sequence goes on along the minus strand of NZ_BAABEP010000028.1, from coordinate 45,162 downwards.
GCCCTGTCCGTGCCGGGCGCGGTGGCGCTCGTCGAGCGGATCAACGCGATCAGGAACGGCCCGGCGACGGGCGCGCCGGTGTCCTTCGCGGTGACCACCGGCGACAACACGGACAACAACTCCCGGGACGAACTCGACTGGTTCCTCACGGTGATGAGCGGCGGGCTCATCACCCCCAACACCGGTGACCCGCACCGCTACGAGGGCCCGCAGAACTGCGGCGAACAGCTGTACTGGCAGCCGGAGTCCGCACTGCGCGACCTCGACAAGCGCTTCGGCTTCCCCCGTGTCGACGGCTATCTGGACGCGGTGGTCCGGCCGGTGACCAGCCCCGGCCTGCGCCTGCCCTGGTACTCGACGGCCGGCAACCACGACGCGCTCGCCAGCGGCGCCATGGCGGACCGCTCCGGCTACCTCGCGGACTTCGCGGTGGGCGACCGGAAGCTGTACACGGTGTCGCCGGGCGAGGCGGGCCCGCTCCGCGAGGTCCTCACCGCGGGCAGCCACCCCTCGGGCGACGAGCTGGTCTCCCTGCTCAAGCGGGACCGGCGCAGGATGCGCACCGTCACACCCGACGAGCGCAGGGCGCCGTTCACCCCGCGCGACTACCTCGCCGCGCACCTCGACCCCGCGCGCACCGGCGCGGGCCCGCACGGCCACGGCTACACGGCGGACAACCTCGCGGCGGGCACCCTCCACTACACCTTCCCGATGGGAGAGGACGTCGTCGGGGTGAGCCTCGACACCACGGACCGCGGCGGCCACTTCCTCGGGTCGGTCGGCACCGGGCAGCTGGCCTGGCTCGACCGCACCCTGGCCCGCCACCGGGACGCGCATGTCGTCGTCTTCAGCCACCACAACAGCTGGACGATGACCAACACGCACCCCGACCCCGCGAAGCCGCACGAGGCGCGGCACACCGGCGACGAGATGGTGGCGCTCCTCAAGCGGCACCGCAACGTGCGCGCCTGGGTCAACGGCCACAGCCACCGCAACCGCATCCTGCCGCACGGCACGTTCTGGGAGGTCTCCACCGCCTCGCACGTGGACAGGCCGCAGCTCGCCCGGATCGTCGAGCTCGCCGACAACGGCGACGGCACGCTCTCCCTGTTCACCACCCTGATCGAGTCCTCCGCCCCCGCGCGCACCGACTTCGGCGACCTGTCGCAGACCGGACTCGCCGCGCTGTACCGGGAGTTCGCGCACAACGCGCCCGGTGCGAGCACCACCGCCCTCGGCACGGCCGAGGACCGCAACACGGAGCTGCTGCTGCGGAGCTGAGGCGGGCGTGCCCCGCGGTGGGCGGCACCGGGCAGCCACCCGGCACACTGGGGACGCGGGGACAGCGGCGTCCCGCGCACCACCCGACCCTGCCCACCCACCGCGGAGGCGCGCATGGCGCTGCAGATCAGCGCGACCAATCCGGAGCATCCGGCCCAACTGCTCGACCTGCCCTGGGACACCGTCCTGGAACGGTGGCCCGATGCGTGCCTGGTGCCGCTGCCGCGCGGCATCTCGCGGCACGTCGTGCGGTTCGCGGCGGCCGGGCCCGAGGTGGTGGCCGTCAAGGAGATCACCGAGCGGGCCGCGGTACGGGAGTTCGGGCTGCTGCGGGACCTGCACCGGCTCGGCATCCCGGCGGTCGAGGCGCTTGCCGTGGTCACGGGACGCATGGCGCCGGACGGTGAGGAGATCGAGTCGGCGCTGGTCACCCGGCACTTGAAGGGCTCGCTGCCGTACCGCTCGATGTTCGAGTCGACGATGCGGCCGAGCACCGTGAAGCGGCTGATGGACGCGCTCGCCGTGCTGCTCGTACGGCTTCACCTCGCCGGGTTCGCGTGGGGCGACTGCTCGCTGTCGAACGCGCTGTTCCGGCGGGACGCGGGCGCCTACGCCGCGTACCTGGTCGACGCGGAGACCGGCGAGCTGCACCAGAGCCTCAGCCAGGGGCAGCGGGACTACGACATCGAGCTGGCGCGGATGAACATCGCGGGCGAGCTGATGGACCTGGAGGCGTCGGGGGCGCTGCACCCGTCGATCGACCCGGTGCCGTTCGGCGCGGCGATCGTGGAGCGGTACGAGGAGCTGTGGCACGAGCTGACCCGCGAGTCGGTCTACCCCGTGGACAAGCGGCACTACATCGACCGGCGCATCCGCAGGCTCAACGACCTCGGCTTCGACGTGGCGGAGATGCGCATCGAGAGCTCGCCGCAGGGCGACACCGTGCGCTTCCTGCCGAAGGTCGTCGACGCCGGGCACCACCAGCGCCAGCTGCTGCGGCTGACGGGCCTCGACGCGGAGGAGAACCAGGCGCGCAGGCTGCTCGGCGACCTGGAGTCGTGGATGGCGACACAGGACGACTACGCGCCGGGCGATCCGCTGGGCGCGCGGCCCGAGGTGCTCGCGCACCGCTGGGTGCGCGACGTGTTCCGGCCGACGGTGCGCGCCGTCCCGTTGGAGCTGCGGGGCGACGCGGACACCGCGCAGATCTACCACGAGGTGCTGGAGCACCGCTGGTACCTGTCGGAGCAGGCGGGCCGCGACGTGGGGCTCGACGCGGCTGTCGAGGACTACGTGGCGCACGTGCTGCCGGCGAACCTCGCGGCGACGACGGTGCAGCACCTCGGGCGCGAACAGGAGGACTGAGCCCGCCGGTGCGCGGCGGCGCTCACTGGAGTGCGCGGACCGCGGCGGTGAAGACGCCGGGCAGGGCGGCCGCTGCGGGCACCACGAGCCGGGCCGCCGGGCCGCCGGCCACCCGCACGAGGGCGCCCGTCAGCGCCCGGTGGCGGCGGGTCAGGGCGCGCCAGTCGCGCTCGTAGGCCGCCGGCTCGCCGGTGCGCAGCCGGGCCACGGCGGCCCGCGCCGAGGCGAGGCCGAGCGCGATGCCCTCGCCGGTCAGCGCGTCGACATAGCCGGCCGCGTCGCCGACGAGCAGGACGCGCCCTGCGACGCGGGCGCGGGCGCGCTGCCGCAGCGGCCCCGCGCCGCGCACGGCCGTCGCGGGGCCGCCGGTGAGGCGGGCGCGCAACTCGGGGAAGGCGGCGAGGTGCTCGTCGTAGCCGAGGCGCCGGCAGCTGAGGACGGCGACACCCACCAGGTCGTCCGCCACGGGGGTCACATACGCCTCGCCCGCCTGCGACCAGTGCACCTCGACCAGGTCGGTCCAGGGCGCCACGCGGTAGTGGCGGCGCTGGCCGTAGCGGCGGGCGGCCGGCCCCTGCGGCACGTCGAGGCCGAGGGCGCGGCGCACGGGCGAGTGCAGGCCGTCCGCGGCGATCAGCCAGCGGGCGCGCAGGCCGCCCGCGGTGACGCCTTCGGCGTCCTGCTCGACGCCGGTCACCCGGCCCGGCACGGGGGCGACGCCCGCCTCCGCCGCCCTGGCGAGCAGCGCGGCGTGCAGGTCGGTGCGGCGGATGCCCCGGCCCTGCCCGGTGTCGAACAGAGCCCTGGCGTCCCGGTCCCCGCGCACGTACCGGATGCCGCGCAGCGTCCGGCCCCGCGGGAGGCGGACACCGAGGTCGGTGAGTGCGCGGACGCCGCTCGGCATGATGCCCTCGCCGCACGCCTTGTCGACGGCGCCCGCGCGGGGTTCGATGACCACCGTCCGCAGCCCCGCGGCGGTCGCGTGCAGCGCGGCCGCGAGCCCTGCGGGGCCGCCGCCCGCGACCAGGACGTCGATCATGTGGCGGTGCCCGCGGTGGCGAGGGCCGCGTTCTCGCACCTTATCCGCACGGCCAGCAGCCAGGCGTTGAGCAGGGTGAAGACCACGGCCGTCAGCCAGGCGGTGTGCACGAGCGGCAGGGCGACGCCCTCGGCGGCCACCGCCGCGTAGTTGGGGTGCCGCAGCCACCGCAGCCGGTAGGGGCCGGCGGTGACGAGCGGCAGTCCCGGTACGACGAGCACCTTCGTGTTCCAGCGCGGCCCGAGCGCGCTGATGCACCACCAGCGCAGCCCCTGCGCGAGGACGACGACGGCGAGCGCGGGCAGGCCGAGCGCGGGCAGGAACGGCCGGTGCCCGTAGCGGGCCTCGGCGAGGCAGCCGAGGAGCAGGCCGGTGTGGAGCACCACCATCGCCGGGTAGTGGCCCCTGCCGTGTTCGACGGCGCCGCGCGCCAGGCTCCAGCGGGCGTTGCGCCGGGCGACGGCCAGCTCAGCGAGGCGTTCCCCGCCCACGGCGAGCACCAGCACGGTGTACCAGATCATCGTCTTCCCCTGTCCCTTCTCCGCCGTCCCCGATCCGCTCCGGTCGCCCGGTCACCAGCGCAGCAGGACGAGTTCCGCGCAGAAGCCCGGCCCCATCGCGAGGAGCAGTCCCGCGGTGCCGGCCGGGGGCCGCCGCTCCGCCAGGGTGTCACGCAGCACGTGCAGGACGGAGGAGGACGAGAGGTTGCCGATCGATCCGAGGGAGCGCCAGGTGACGTCGAGGGCCCCCGCGGGCAGGTCGAGTGACTCCTCGACGGCCTTGAGGACCTTGGGACCCCCGGGGTGGCAGACCCAGGCGGTGATGTCGTCGCGGGTGAGCCCGTGGTCGGTGAGGAAGCCGTCGACGTCGGCGGCGAGGTTCTTGCGGACCACGTCGGGCACGCCGGGGTCGAGCAGCACCCGGAATCCGGAGCCGGTGATGTCCCAGCCCATCACGTGTCCGGTGTCCGGATAGAGGTGGCTGCGCGTCTCGACCACGGCGGGGCCTCCCGCCCCGCGGCGGGCGCCGCACAGGACGGCGGCGGCCGCCCCGTCCCCGAACAGGCCGGAGGCCACGAGGTTCGCGGGTGACGCGTCGTCGGGCTGGAAGGTGAGGCTGCACAGCTCGACGGAGAGCAGCACGGCCACGTCGTCGGGGCGGCCGAGCAGGTGGTCGTGGAGCCGGGCGAGGCCGGCGGCGCCCGCCACGCAGCCGAGGCCGAAGACCGGCAGCCGCTTCACGTCGGGCCGCAGGCCGAGCCTGCCGACGAGGCGGGCGTCCACGGAGGGCGCGGCGATGCCCGTGACGGAGGTGAACATCAGCAGGTCGACGTCGCGCGGCGAGAGGCCCGCGGCGTCCAGCGCGCCGGCCACCGCCTCCTCCCCCAGCGGCACCGCCGTCTCGATGAACACGTCGTTGGTGTCGCCGAAGTCGCCGGGGTCCGCGTAGCGTTCGAGCGGCATGGCCATCGCGCGCCCGGCCACCCCCGCGCTGGTGTGCAGGCGGTCGAGCAGGCGGCGGTCCGCGCCGTCGGGCAGGCACGTCCGCGCCACCATGTCGGTGATCTCGCGCTGGCTGTAGCGGTACGGAGCGAGCACTCCGTGCACGGCTGCGATGCGTGTCATCTGGGGTCCGATCAGCTCGGGAACGGAACATCATTGCCCGCACCGCGCCCTGTCTCACGCCCGTTCCCCGGTTCGGACGCCGACGCCGGTCCGCGGCACCCGCTTCCCCCGCCACGGCACGGCATGCGGCGCCGTACGGCGCACCCGTGCCTACGATGACCGGATGGACGCCGCACCACGGCCGCCGCGGGCCGCCCGCCCGGCGCCGCGCGCCGCGGCGGCCGCCGCCCTCCTCGGGGCCTGCCACCCGGGCCCGACCGCCGTGGTGACGCTGCTCGTCGCGGGTCTCGCGGTGGCGTCGGGCCGGGGCGCGGGCGCGGTGCTGCTCGCCACGGCCGCGGTGCTCGCGGGGCAGCTGTCGATCGGCTGGAGCAACGACGCGGTCGACGCGGCGCGCGACCTGGCGGCGGGCCGCGCGGACAAGCCGGTCGCGGGCGGCGCGGCCTCCGCGCCGGGCGTGCTGGCCGCGGCACTCGTCTCGGCGGCGGTGTGCGTGCCGCTGTCCCTGCTGTACGGGCCGGTCGCGGGCGCGGTGCACCTCGTGGGGGTGGCGGGCGCGTGGGCGTACAACCTGGGGCTGAAGGCGACGGTGTTCTCCCCGCTGCCGTACGCGGTCGGCTTCGGGGCGCTGCCCGCCTTCGTCGCGCTCGGGGCGCCCGGCGGGTCCGCGCCGTCGTGGGAGGTGGTCGCCGCCGCGGCGCTGCTCGGGGTGGGCGCGCACCTCGGCAACGTCCTGCCGGACATCGCGGACGACCTGGCCGCCGGGGTGCGGGGCGCGCCCCAGCGGCTGGGCTCGGGTGCCGTACGGCTGGTGCTGCCGGTGCCGCTGGTGGCGGCGACGGTCCTGCTGGCGTCCCGCGGTCCCGTGGGCGCGGGCGGAGCCGCGGTCGGGGCGGCGCTCACGGCCGCGGTGGCGGGGGCCGTGGCGGGGCGCGGCCGGCCTCGTGCGCCGTTCCTCGCGGCCGTGCTGGTGGCCGCGGTGGACGTGGGCCTGCTGCTGTGGCGGGCCGCCGGCGGATGACGCGAGCGGGTCGGCCCGGCGGATGACGCGGGTGCCCGGGCCCGGCGGGGCGCGGCGGTTCACGGCGGGCAAAGAACTCACCAAACCGGCAGGCCGGAGCGGGCACCATCCGCGCGGCCCGCGCGTTGTCCCGGGTGCCCGATCTGAATCATGAGGAGAGATGAAGGCATGGCCCTCTGGGACCGCTTCAAGGAATCCGCCGCGACGATGCAGACGCAGCTGACGGCGAAGAAGAACGACCTCAAGAGCGGGGCGTTCCGCGACGCGAGCATGGCGATGTGCGCGCTGGTGGCGGCGGCCGACGGCTCGGTCGACCCGTCGGAGCGCCAGCGGGTCGCGTCGCTGATCACCGCCAACGACGTCCTGCAGAACTTCCCCGCGGCCGACCTCCAGCGCCGTTTCGAGGAGAACATCGGCAAGCTCCAGGCCGACTTCGCGTTCGGCAAGGTCGGGGTGCTCCAGGAGATCGCCAAGGCGAAGAAGAAGCCGGCTGAGGCGCGCGCCGTCGTCCAGATCGGCATCGTCATCGGCGGTGCGGACGGCGACTTCGACAAGGACGAGCAGGCCGTGGTCCGCGAGGCGTGCTACGCGCTGGGGCTGCCGCCGCACGAGTTCGACCTCTGAGCCCGCGTCCGGCCCGTCCGCGGGCGGGCCGGACCGCTCCCTCCCGGCAGTGCGGCCCGGGGTCCGGCCCGGCGCGGCGGGGGGTGGCGCGCGGCGGCGGCCGCGGCGTCTGGCATACCCTCGTACCCGTTGTCCGCTGCGTGTCAGACGTCGGGTGAGGGAGGTTCCCCGTTGCGTGACTTGGCTTTTTCCCTGTTCGACCCGGCGGCGGGTCAGGGCGGCCGGCAGTTCGCCGAGCTGGCCCTCGCCCTGCTGCTCTCGACGCTGATCGGGGCCGAGCGCGCCCGCCAGCAAAAGAGCGCGGGCCTGCGGACGCACACGCTGGTGGGTGTGGGCAGCGCCCTGTTCATGGAGGTCTCGCAGCACGGCTTCAACGCGGTGCTCGGCCTGGAGAACGTCTCCTTCGACCCGTCGCGGGTGGCGGCGCAGATCGTCTCGGGCATCGGCTTCATCGGCGGCGGGCTGATCTTCGTACGGCGGGACGCGGTGCGGGGCCTGACGACGGCGGCCACGGTGTGGCTGACCTGTGCCGTGGGCATGGCCTGCGGCGGCGGACTGCCGCTGCTCGCCATAGGGGTGACGGGTGTGCACTTCCTGGTGGTCCAGGGCTACCCGTGGGCGACCCGGCGGGTGCCCGCCCTGGCGACACCCGAGGTGTCGCGGCTGCATCTGGCGTACCGGATCGGCACGGGTGTGCTGACGCGTGTTCTGGAGTACACCGCCGCGCGGGGGTTCCAGGTGGTGCAGGTCCGGGTGGACCGCGCGGCGCCGCAGCCGGACGGGGAGGGCCCGCCGCCGAGGTCGTCGGAGGCGGGCACGGCGCTCGTCTATGTGGACGTGGAGGGCAGCGGCAGTGTGCCCGACCTGGTGGCCGCGCTCTCGGAGTTCGAGGAACTGCTGAGCGTGTCGTCGCTGCGCGGCGACGACGACAGCGGCGACTGAGGGCCGGGGGCGGCCGGGGCTCGCGACCGCCCGGCGCGTGGCGCGCCGTCACGGAGTGTGCAGCCGCGCCGCCAGGTCCTCGATCCTGGTGTGCCAGGCGGCGAGCGCCCGGTCCGTGTCGAACGTCTTGGGTCCGGTCTGGGTGAGGACGAGCCGGGCGCCGTGGCCGGTGCCCTCGCGCAGCTCCCAGGTCACGGTGCCGCCGTCGGCCCACTCGTAGCTGAGCATGTGCGGCGGCCGCACCTCGCGCGCGTGCCCCGCCGGTACGTCGCCGTCGGTGAAGCCCGCGGGGACGGGCAGCCCGGGCACGGGGTCGATGCCCGCGGCGAGCACCTCCCAGACGCGGTCGGCGGCGGCGGCGAGCTGCCGCTCGAAGCGCACGGTCCTGGTGCCGCCCGCGGTGGTGGCGGTGCCCCGGTCGAGGCCGAAGTGGCGCAGGTACGCGTCGTGCAGCGCGCCACCGTCGCGGCGCCGCTCGACGGGCCCGCCGTCGAGCAGGGCGCGCAGCGAGGCCAGGCAGAGGTCCCATCCCGCGGCGAAGCCCGGCGCACCCGCCCGGTCGTCGAAGGTGTGGACCAGGGTCAGTTCCGCGCCGTCTCCGTCCGGGGCGACGGTCCAGGCGAGGTGGTCGGCGCCCCAGTCGAAGGCGAAGCGCCGCGGCGCCTCCAGTGCGGTGACGGTGCCGGTGGGCGGCGGCACGTCGCCGGCGGGCGCGCCGAAGGTGAGGGCGCCGCCCGGACGCGGGTCCAGGTCGACCCGGAAGGGGAACCATTGAGACAGCTCCGCCGGTTCCGTGAGCGCCCGCCACACCGCTTGGGGCGGGTGCGGGAAGGTGCGGGCCATGGTCAGGGCGGTGCGGCCGTCGACTTCTGTGAGGGTGTCGGCGCCGGAGGGAGGGTTCATGGCGGCTCATCCTGCCAGGACCCCCGGCGGTTCCGGCCAGTTGGCGGCGCCGGGGAGCGGCGGAAACTGGCCGGAATCGCGTGGTGACAGCGCGTCAGCATCCGTCACATAATGAAGTGATCGCACAATGGGGCGATTGCGTCTCCTCCTTGCTCTCCCGGAGATCGCCCCACGCGGCCACCCGACCCCCGACGGACGGCGCAAGGAGAGCGGCCGTGCATGACGAATTCCTGTGCCACGTCACCGCGTACGGCGTGTGCGGCGGGCAGCGCGTCGGAGTGCCGCTCGGCACGTACCGTGCCCCCACCCTGGCCCTCGCGCTGTGGTGGTTGCGCGACCGCGCCACCTGGATCGCGGAGCGCCTCGACCCGACGCCGGACGGCGGCGGCATCCCGGCGCAGGCGCTCGCCCCGGTCGGCTCGGACGTGCCCGACGTGCCGGACACGCTGCGGGCCTGGCGCGACGACGCCGAGCACCAGGAGATGATCGCCGAGCACCTGGCGCACGGGCGGCTGATCCGGGTGGCGACGCACGACGACACCACCGAGTACGAGCTCCTCGCGGAGTCCGTGGACGCGCTGCGCATGGAGCGCACCGCTCCGGTGCCGCTGGTCTCGGCGGTGCCCCGCGCGGAGCGCCGGTTCCCGGCGCTCGCGGGCAGTGTGGCGGAGCCGTTCGGCGACACTCTCTGGCTGGGTCGCAAGGGCGCCTGACCCGCGGGCCCCTCCCCGCGCCGGGTTGCTCCGAACGGGCCCCGGCCCCCGACGTCACGGTGATCGGCGCCCGCTTCCCGTGATCACCGGCCCGTCCCGGGTACACGGCTCACGGGGGTTACTCACACAGCAGGAAGCAGCGGGGGCTGGAAGGCGGGTGGACGATGTTCGAGCCGGAGGACATCCGGGAGTGGCGCGACCATGACGTGGTCGACGTCGGCAGGAAGAAGATCGGTTCGCTGGAGGCCGTCTACGTGGACACGGCGACCGACCAGCCGTCGTTCGCGACGGTCACGGTCGGCATGCCGACCAAGCGGCGGCTGGTGTTCGTGCCCCTGGAGAACGCGACCGTGGGCCCGGGGTATCTGAAGGTGGCCGTGGACCGGAAGGTCGCGAAGGAGGCACCGTCGATCGACGTGGACGGGGAGCTGCCCGCGGAGGACGAGCCGAAGGTGTTCGCGCACTACGGGATGGCGTACACGACCGGCGCGGGCGGCGGGCGGCGGCGCGGGCGGCGGTAGCGGCGGGCCCGGGCGGCGGGGCGGGCGCGCCGCCGGGCCCGCCCGCCCCGCGGCGCGTGCGCCCTGGCGCGGCCTCGCGGGTCGTTCGGCGGGCGGGGCACGGCTCTCTCACCCTGATGGGGACGGTGGCCGTATGGGCGCGAAGCGCCTATATGATCCGGTCCACGTCCCGGCCGTGTCCGAGCACCCGTTCGGGGCGTCCGCCGGACCTCCGCGACCTGAGGGGCAGTAGACGGAATATGACCCGGAAACGTGCCGGCGAGGTGGACCACCCGGGCCGTGTCCTGCGCGCGCGGCGCAGGATCGCGGGCTCCATGGTCGAGCTGGCCTGGAGCCGAGGCCGCGAGATGGAGCTGATGCACCGCGCGATGGGGTTCGCGGCGCTCGGCTTCCTCACCCTCGTTCCACTGCTGGTCGTCGTGGCGGCGGCCGACCCGGCGAGCGGGCAGGGCTTCGCCCGGTGGCTGGGCCAGGGCATCGGAGTGTCCGCAGGGCCGCAGGAGGAGATCCAGGAGCTGTTCAGCAGGCCGGGCCAGGCGCTTCAGGGCACCACGGCGCTCGGCCTCGCGGCCCTCGCCGTCTTCGGCCTCACCTTCGGCGGGGCGGTGCAGACGGGGTACGAGCGGGTGTGGGACCTGTCGACGGCCCGCTGGCACACGGTGTGGCGCCATGTGGTGTGGCTCGCCGCCCTGGTCGTCTACCTGATCATCTTCGTCAACACGCCCGTCACCTCGGACTCGCTGGCGTGGAAGGTGTTCGGGACGACCGCCGACGTGGTGGGCGCGTTCCTCTTCGTCTGGTGGTCGCAGCGGGTGCTGCTGGCCGGCCGGGTGCGGTGGGGCGCGCTGGTTCCGGGGGCGGCCGCGACGGCGCTCGGGATGCTGGGGCTGCGGATCTTCTCGCAGCTGGTGTTCTCCCCGCTGATCGCGTCGAGCGCCGTGACGTACGGGCCGTTCGGCACGGTCCTGGTGATCCAGTCCTGGCTGGTGGGCGTGGGGTTCGTGGTGTACGGCGGGGCGCTGGTGGGACGCCTCTACCACGAGCGCAGGACGCAGAGGAGGCTGCGGGAGAGCAGCGTGGAGGCCCTGGGGCCGCCCGGGGAGCGGTGAGGCGCCGGCGGCACGTGCGGTAGGCGCCGGTGTGCCCGGCGCCCCGCCGGGGCACCGGGCACACGGGCCGTCGCCGGTCAGCAGCTGAGGTTGCCGCCCGGGTCGACGCCGAGGATCTGCGCGAAGCGCTGGTAGGTGTCGACGCGGTCCTGCACCTGGGCGGGGTTGCCTCCGTTGCACTCGATCGAGCCGTTGATGGAGCGGATCGTCTCGCCGAAGCCCTTGCCGTCGACGATGGCGTCGTGCGGGGTCATGGTGCCGGGGCCGCTCTGGGTGTCCCAGTACCACAGGCCGGTCTTCCAGGCGACGGAGGCGTCGTTCTGGACCAGGTCGGGGTTGTTGAGCAGGTCGATGCCGAGGGCGTCGCCCGCCGCCTTGTAGTTGAAGTTCCAGCTCAGCTGGAGCGGGCCGCGTCCGTAGTACTTGTCCGTGCCGGCCGGGCAGCCGTAGGGCTGGCTGGTGTCGCAGTAGTTCGGGTAGTTGGCGGTGTTCTGCTCCACGACGTACTGGAGGCCGCCGGTCTCGTGGCCGACGTTGGCGAGGAAGGCGGCCGCCTCCTGCTTCTTGACGGTGTCGTCACCGGTGTTGGCGAAGCCGGGGTACGCCGAGAGGGCGTCGGTCAGGCCGCCGTACGTGTAGAAGGCGTTGCGGTTCGGGAACATCTGGTCGAACTGGGACTCGCTCACCACGAAGGCGGCGACCCTGGCGGAAGCGGCGGGCGCGGTATGCGGGGCCGCGGCCTGCGCGGGGCCGAGTGCCAGGGCGGACAGGGCGACCGCGGACGCGGCGGCGGCGACTGCGGCGATCATGCGACGGCGCACTGCATTCACTCCTCGCCGGGCGGCCGTCCCCACGGCGGCCCGGAGTCGGTGGGGGGAGCCCGGGGGGCACGGGGGGATCCGCGAGGGACCCCGGGCACGACGGGGCCGCACCTCCCGCGCGTGGGGGCACGAGGGGTGTGGTGCCGATGCGTTCGCAAAGACCCCGGCGTTGGACTAGACCATACCCACCGACGTGTCCGCGTCAAGAGTGCCGACGCCATCCCCCGGGGCGTGTGCGGCGCGCGCCGTTCGGCCCGCGGGGCGCCGCCGTCGCCCTCCGGCGCCCGGGGCGCGCACCGGTGTGACGGGTGCTCCCAGAGTTCACCGTTGGCAGTGCGGGACGTGGTCCGGCGGCGGGTCGCCGGGCCGACTCGCCGCCGCAGACTGGCGGCCGTGGTCAACAACAGCCGGTACGCCGAGATGGCCGATGTCCTCGCCGCCGAGATGGCCGATCGCCCCGCGGGCAGCAGGGTCGCGAGCGAGCACCAGATCGCCGGGCGGTTCCAGGTCAGCCGCGCCGCCGCGCGGGCCGCGGTCCAGGAGCTGGAGCACCGCATGCTGGTGCGGCGGGTGCGGGGCGCGGGCACGTTCGTGAACCGCAGGGTCGACCTCGTCCTGTCCCAGCGCCGGGCGCCCTCCCTGCACGAGATGGTGCGTCAGGCGGGCGGCGCAGCGCGCACCGTCGTGCGCGACGTGCGGCTGCTGCCGCTGCCCGACGAGGAGGCGGGGCTGCTCGAACGGCCCCCAGGCAGACCCGCGCACCTGCTGGCGCGGCAGTCGTACATCGACGGGCTGCTCTGCGGCTGGGCCCACATCTGGATTCCGTCCGACGTACTGACCGAGGTCGGCGCAGCGCTGCACGCCGTGGAGTCGCTCGACACGATCCTCCGCCAGATGGGCGGGGTCGAGCCCGTACGCGCCTGGTGCCGGGTCAGTTGCTCGTACCGGCCCCCGAGATCGCGGCACACCTCGAAACGGAGTACGGGCGCCCGGTGTCGCTGGTCGAAAGCCTCAGCAGAGACCGCGCCACCGGCCTCGCGGTGCTGTGCAGCAGCCCGTGGAACCGGCCGGACAGGACCAGGGTCGTCGTCGAGATGGACGGCCCCTGGCAGCGGCCCGCGCCCGCGCGCGACCCGGAGGAGGGCGGGACCGGCGGACCGTCCGGCAGCCGCTGCCCCCTGGGAGGCTGAACCCGCTCCCCGCGGGCCTCCGCGAGGAGCAGGCGGGGAACGCGGGGGACTCCCCCGCCGCGCGTCCGTTCAGCCCTCCCCGCCCCACGGTTCCGGGCCGGTGGCGACGGGGCGCCCGGGGTCGCTGATCCACGCGGACCACGAGCCGGGGTAGAGCGCGGCGTCGATGCCCGCGGCCGCGAGCGCCGCGATCTCGTGGGCGGCCGCGACCCCGCCGCCGCAGTACACGCCGACCGGCACGCTCCCGTCCGCGCCGAGGCGCCGGAAGCGCGCGACGAGTTCCGCGGTGCCGGCGAACCTCCCGTCGGGACGGAGGTTCTCCCCGGTCGGCGCGCTGACCGCGCCGGGAATGTGCCCGGCGGGCCGGTCGCCGCCCCGCCCGGGGTCGCCGCGGTACTGGGGCGCGGACCTGGCGTCGAGCAGCAGTCCCCCGGCGGCGAGCCGGGCGGCGTCCGCGGCGTCGAGGACGGGCAGGGCGCCCGGCGTGACGCGGACGCCGCCCGGCGCGGGCCGCGGCACGTCGGCGGTGAGCGGGCCGCCTGCCGCGCGCCAGGCGGCGAGGCCGCCGTCCAGCAGCCGTACGTCGGACAGCCCGGCCCAGCGCAGCACCCACCAGGCGCGGCCCGCCGAGCGGCCGCCCTCGTCGTCGTAGACGACCACGGCCGACGACGCGCCCACGCCCCAGCGGCGCAGCGTGTCCTGGAGCCGCCCGGGTTCCGGCAGGGGGCGCCGGCCCGTGCCGTGGCCGGGCTCGCCCGCCAGGTCGCGCGGGAGGTCGGCGTAGACCGCCCCCGGCAGGTGTGCGGCCCGGTAGGCGGCGAGGGGGTCACCGCCGTCCCCGGGGCGCGGGTTGCCGACGTGCAGGAGGACGGGCTGCTCGCCGGGGCGCACGGTGAGGGCGAGGAGTCCGGCGGCGTCGGCCAGGACCGCGGACCTGCCCGCGGCCTCCGGTGCGCTCATGCGAGAGCCTCGGAGCCGGCCGGCGCGGCAAAGCTGCTCAGCGGGCGCGGCAGGCCGAAGAACTCGCGGAAGGTGCGGGTCGTGTACTCCTTGCGGTGCAGTCCGCGCCGCTGGAGCTCGGGGACGACGAGGTCGGTGAACTGCTCCAGCGTGCCGGGGAGGTACGGCGGGAACAGGACGAAGCCGTCCGCCGCGCCGTCGAGGAGCCACTGTTCCATGAAGTCGGCGACGCCCTTCGCGTCGCCGACGACCTCGCGGTGGCCGCCGCCGAGCCGTGTGTAGCGCACGAGGTCGAGGAGGGTGATGTCCTCCTCCCCGTAGGCGAGCCGGGCCCTTGCCACGATCCGCTGCCCGGCCTCGGGCACGGACGCGAGGTCGAGGAGTTCGCCGAGCGGTACGTCGAGGGGCCGGCCGGAGACGTCCTCGCCGAGCGCCCCGGAGAGCGGGGCCGCGTCCGGGGCCAGGGTGGCCAGGTCCTGGATCTCCCGGTACTTGGCGTGCGCCGCCGCCGGGGTCTCCGCGACGTACACCGCGAGGCCCGGCAGGATCTTCTGGGCGTCGCGGGGGCGGCCGTACCGGGCGAGCCTGCCCTTGAGGTCCGCGTACTGCCGCTGCGCGACGTCCAGGTCGGACGCCATGGTGAAGCGGATGTCCGCGTACTTGGCGCCGAACTCGCGGGAGCGCTCCGAGGAGCCCGCGTGCACCAGCGGGACGCGGCCCTGCGGCGGCCGGCCGATGTTGAGGGGGCCTGCGACGGAGAAGAACTCGCCCTTGTGGTCGACACGGTGGATCTTCGCCTCGTCGACGAAGCGGCCGGACGCCTTGTCGGCGACGAAGGCGTCGTCCTCCCAGCTGTCCCAGAGCCGGGAGGCGACCTCCACGAACTCGTCGGCCCAGTCGTAGCGGCGCTCGTTGTCCCAGTGCTTGTCGCGGCTGAAGTTCTTCGCGGCCTGCTCGTCGAGGCCCGTGACGATGTTCCAGCCCGCGCGCCCCTCGCTGAGGTGGTCCAGCATCGCCATCGAGCGCGCCAGCGAATAGGGGTCCGAGTAGGTGGTGTTGACGGTGGCGACGATGCCGATGTGCTCGGTGACCGCGGCGACGTTGGCCGCCACCGTGAGGGCCTCGGGCCTGGTCACCTGGTTGGGGCGCTCGTGCTGCCACTCGGGCAGCCCGACGACCCGGTCGCCGATGAAGTAGAAGTCGAGCTTGCCGCGCTCGGCGGTGCGGGCCATCCGCTGGAGGAAGCGCGGGTTGTAGGTGCCGTTGACCTCTGCCTCGGGCAGCCGCCATCCGGCGGCGTGGAAGCCGGTGGGCCAGATGGACCAGCCCAGGTGCAGTTGCCTGTCCGTGTCGGACACGGGGACTCCTCGGATATGTCGGAACGGGGGTCTGGGGACGCGGCCCTGGAGAGGGGCGCCGGGGTGCCGCGGGGAGCTCAGGAGGTCCCGCGGCGCGGCGATCCCGGACGCCACGGCAGGACCACCCCTTCGACCAGCAGGAACAGCAGGTTGATCAGATAGCCCACGGCGGCGAGCGTGAAGACCTGCGTGTAGAGGGCGGTGACGTCGAGGGTCTGCTGGCTGGTGAGGATCTGGAAGCCGATGCCGGTGTTGCCGGAGATCATCTCGCTGAAGACGGCGATGATCAGCGACATGGCGAGCGCCGTCCGCAGCCCGGTGAAGATCTGCGGCAGCGCGTGCCGTATGTCGATCTCCCACATCGCCCTGGGCCCGGAGAGTCCGAAGGTCAGTCCCGTCTCGCGCAGTGTCCGCGACACCGACCTGATGCCGGCGAAGGTGTTGAGGATCACCGGGAAGGCCGCGGCGAGGCAGACCGCGAAGATCTTCAACTGGTCGCCGATGCCGATCAGCAGGACGAGCAGCGGCACGAGCGCCGTGATGGGGATGGGTCTGATCAGTTCGATGAGGGGTTCGAGCAGCCCGTGGGCGACCCGGATCCGCCCCATCAGGACGCCCAGCAGCACACCGCCGACCGCGGCGATCGCATAGCCGGCGAGAGTGACGGAGAGCGTGGCGAGGAGCGCGTGCGGCAGGGTGCCGTCCCGCGCGCCGTGCCACCAGGCCGTCAGCACGTCGGACAGGGGCGGGAAGACGGGCGAGGTGGCGAGCCCGCCGCTGGTCGCGGCCTGCCACAGCGCCAGGCACACCGCCACCACCAGCCAGCCCAGCAGACGGGAGGTGGCCAGGGCGCGGACCCGGCGCCCCGGGGCCTTCGCCCCGCGCGGGCCGGGATCGGCCGCCGCCGCGGGCCGCGGACCCCGCTCCCCGGCCGCGGGGGGCGTGTCCCGCACGGTGTACGCGGCGTGTGGAGAGCGCTCGTTCATGGCTGGAGCACCGTTTCGAGGAGGGCCCTGCGCACGCTGAGGAAGGTCTCGCTCTCCCGGCTGTCGACGGGGTGGCGCGGCCGGGGCAGGGTGATGGGGAGGTCGGCGGTGAGTCCCTCGCCCCGCTGGTCGACCACGACGACGCGGTCGGCCAGGTAGACCGCCTCGTCGAGGTCGTGCGTGACGAAGACCGTGGTGAGTTCGAGGCGGGCGGACACCTCCTGCAGCATGTCCTGGAGCCGGGCGCGGCTGAGCGCGTCGACCGCGCCGAACGGCTCGTCGAGCAGCAGGATCCGCGGCTGGGAGGCGAGGGCGCGGGCGATCGACGCCCGCTGCTGCATGCCGCCGGAGAGCTCCCAGGGGTAGCGGTCGTCCACGTCGGGCAGACCGACGAGCCGCAGTGCCTCCCGCGCACGGCGCCGCCGGTCCGCGCGGGTGGCGGCGGGGCCGTGGCGCGCGCCGAACTCCACGTTGCCGAGCACCGTGGTCCACGGGAACAGCGACTCGCCGTAGTCCTGGAAGACGCAGCGCAGTTGCGGGGGCGGCCCGGTCACGGGCGCTCCCTGGCACAGGACTTCGCCGCTGTCGGGGGTGACGAGCCCTGCCATGGTGCGCAGGAGTGTGGACTTGCCGCTGCCCGAACGGCCCACGACAGCGACCACCGTCTTCTCCGCGATGTCCAGGGAGATCCCCGAAATGCCTGTGGTGCGGCCGTCCTTGGCGGGGTAGAGCTTGGTGATCCCGGTGGCGCTCAGCGCGACGGCGGAGCCGACCGGGCGTGCCGCCGCCTGGCTCGGTGCGGCCGTCACGGAAGCCTGCTCTCGGTCGCCGTCCGGTACAGCAGCGGCTTGACCTGGACGGTCTTCTTGAGCTGCCCGAAGGAGACCGCGGTGGCGATCCACTTCTGGGTGGCGGCGATGTCGGCGCGGCCCGCGGGCTCGGCGGGCCAGGAGCCCCAGTGGGCCTGTTCGAGGATGTCGGGGTACTTCTTGGCCAGCACCGGGTAGTCGACGCCGCCGTACTTGGCGCCCAGAACGCCGAGTTGGCTGTCCGACGCGCTGTTGTAGTAGCGGGCGGCCTCCCGCAGGGCCGCCACCAGCCGGGCGGCCGCACCGGGGTTCTTCTTCAGCCACTCGGTGTTGCCGAAGTACGAGGTGGTGATGGTGTGCGGCGGGATCGCGTCCAGCGGGCTGCCGAGGTCCCTGGCCCCCGACTCCCCCACCAGCTTCTTGTCCTCGCCGATGTTGCGCCCTTCCACCGCGTCGGCGCCGCCCGTCTTGAGCAGGGACGCCTGGGTGCCGTCTGTGATGGTGATGAACTTGGCGCTGTCCGGGTCGACTCCGTGGTTCTTGAGCAGCAGCCGCGCGGCGACGTTGATCTCCGGGTACGGGATGACGCCGATGGTCTTGCCCTTGAGGTCGGCGACGGACTTCACGCCGGACTCCGGTCCCGCGAGCAGGTCCTCGTCCGAGGAAGGCTCGGTGGTCTGGATGTTGCCGGGCTGGATGATCTGGACCTTGCCGAAGCCGTTGGCAGCGGCGGCGGCCACCGCGAGTGTGTCGCCGTAGCCCACGTCCACGCTGCCGTTCTCCGTCGCGGCCACGATGGCCGGGCCGGCGGAGAGTGTCTGAAACTTCACGTTCAGCCGGTGCTTCTTGAAGTAGCCCTGCTGCTGGGCTATTTGGGCCGATATCAAATTTCCGGGGTAGATGCCGAGACGGACGGTGGCCACGCCGTCGGACGCCCCGGCGTCGGACGCGCCGCTGTTGCCGCTCCCGCCGCAGGCGGCGGTCAGCGAGAGGGCCAGGGTCGCGGCGCCGATGGCCGCGGGGCCGCGCAGGCGCCGGCGGCCGGCCGCTGCGGTGCCGCTCGGGCGGCGGGATGAGGGTCGCACAGGTGTCTCCTCGGACATGGGGAGAGGGCGTGCGGCCGGGTGCGGCCGGTCCGGCCGCACCCGGCGAACACGCTGGGGGGAGAAGTAAGTTGCTTGTGCTCAGGGGCGAGCGGAGGGCCGTGGGACGGCCGTGCGGTGGGGCAGGTGCCGTACCGGGGGGGGCGGGGCGCCCGGGGCCGCGGCCGTACCGGAGCACGGAGCGCCACCGGCGGGGCGGACCGCGCCGTGCGGTGTGTCAGTCGACGGCGCGGCGACACACCGCGCTGGCGACCCGGCACAGGTCCACGTGCCGCCGGCAGCACAGCAGGGTCGCGTAGCCGGTGGCGGGGGCGTACGGGCGGGACGGGGCGTCCCCGGCGCGGCCGCGGCAACGGATGGCGTACATGCCAGGAACACCTCCTCGACGCGTCGGTGAGCTGGGCCGACCGCGGTGGACCGTGCCCGGAGCACCCGGCCGCCAGCTTGCGGACACGAGCGTATACGCACGGGTCCGCCGAGACAATGGCGGCCTCGCAACACGGCCGTACATCACAGGGCGGGAGGGTCCCGGGGTCAGCCCGTGCCGCGGGCGAGCGACTCGACGCGCAGGTCGCGCATGCGTTCCAGGTGCACGGTCATCGCGGCCCTTGCGGCCTCGGCGTCTCCGGCCCTGACCGCTTCCAGGATGCTGTCGTGCTCGACGACGGTGGGGTCGCTGTGTGAGAACGCGGCGCCCCGTGCCGCGTAGATGACCAGCAGCGAGTCGAGCCGTCCGAGGAGGTCGGCGATGGCCGTGTTGTGCGCGGCTTCCCGCAGTGCCCTGTGCCACTGGTCGTTGAGCCGCTTGAACTCCGGGCGTTCGGCCGTGCGCCGCTCGTCCATCAGGTGGGTGAGCCTGACCAGGTCGAACTCGGTCCTGCGTTCGGCGGCGAGCGCCGCGGAGGTCGACTCGAGGGCGATCCGCGCCTCGTAGATGTCGAGGATCTCCTCGGGTGAGCGGAGTCTGACGCGGAAACCGCGGGTGGACCGCTCGATGTAGCCGTCCTGCGCCAGCCGGCCGAGCGCCTCCCTGATGGGCGTCCGCGAGACGCCGAAGCGCTTGCACAGCACCGTTTCGAGCAGCAGGTCGCCCGGCGCGAACACCCCGTCGAGGATCTCCCGGTGGATGCGGGTGTAGAAGGATTCGACGAGATTCAGCGAATCCGACGAGGACACGCAAACCCCCCAACCTGACCACGATGGCCGTCTGCAGCAGTCGGGCGCCGGGGGCACACAGCGCCGGCGTCCCGCGACGAGACGCCGCGACAGCTTACTCCGGGGGGTGCGCCCCCGTCAGGCGCGGGCAGGCGCACCGGCCCGCGGCGGCCCGGGCCGGTGCGCCGCGCGGGGCTCCCGCCCTCGTACTGTTGCCGCATGAGTGATCCTTCCCGTGCGCGTTTCCGGCTCGGCTACCCCGCGGCGGCGCTGGTGTTCGCCATCGGCATGCTGGGCACGACCCTTCCGACACCGCTGTACGGGCTCTACCGCGAGGAGCTCGGCTTCTCGGAGTTCGTGGTGACGGTCGTCTTCGCGGTCTACGCGGTGGGCGTGATCGCGGTCCTGCTGCTCGCGGGCAACTCCTCGGACCAGACGGGGCGCAGGCCCGTCCTGTTGTGCGCCCTCGTCCTCTCCGCGGCGAGCGCGCTCTGCTTCCTGTTCGAGGGCGGGCTGCCCGTCCTGCTCGTGGGCCGGCTCCTCTCCGGGTTCTCCGCGGGGCTGTTCAGCGGCGCGGCGACGGTCACCGTGATGGAGGTGGCGCCGCGCGCGGACGCGCGGCGGGCCGGGTTCGCCGCGACGGCGGCGAACATGGGCGGCCTCGGCTGCGGGCCGCTGGTGGCCGGGCTGCTCGCGCAGTACGCGCCGTCGCCGCTGACGCTGCCGTTCCTGGTGGACCTGGTGCTGATCGTGGTCGCGTCCCTGCTGCTGTGGGGGCTGCCGGAGACGGTGCGGGACCGGCGCGTGCCGCGGCTGCGGCCGCAGGGGCTCACGATCCCGCCGGAGGTGCGGGGGGTGTTCGCGCCCGCCGCGGTGGCGGGCTTCGCAGGCTTCGCGCTGCTGGGCCTCTTCACGGCGGTCGCGCCGAGTTTCCTCGCCGAGACGCTGCACGAGCACAACCTCGCGGTGGCGGGCGCCGTGGTGTTCTCGGTGTTCCTCGCCTCGGTGGTGGGGCAGTCCCTGACGGACCGTATCGGCGCCCGGCGCACTCTGCCCGGCGGCTGTTTCGTGCTGGTGGCCGGGCTGCTGCTGGTGGCCTCCGGGCTCTTCTGGGAGTCGCTGCCACTGCTGGTGGCCGGCGCGGTGTGCGGCGGCCTCGGGCAGGGCCTGTCCTTCCGCGCGGCGGTCGGCGCGCTGAGCGCAGCCGCCCCGGCCGAGCACCGCGGCGGCACGGTCTCGTCGTTCTTCGTCGTCGCCTACCTGGGCATCTCGCTGCCGGTCGTCGGGGTGGGCGCGCTGAGTCTCGTGACGGGGCTGCGGGACGCGGGGCTGATCTTCTCCGCGTGCGTGGTCGTCCTCGCCGTGTGCGTGGGACTGTACGTCCTGCGCAGGCCGCCGCGCCCGGCCTGACGGCGCGCGGCAGCCGCGCCTCCGGGGCCCAGGGGTACATGACGGCCCTGGGGAGCGCGCGGGCTCAGGGGGACACGGGGGCCCGGGAGAGCGCGGGGCTCAGGGGCGGCCGGCCGCGGGGACCTCCTCGTCCGCCCGTACGGGCCCCGGCGGGGTGCCCTCGCCGAACGGCCCGCCCCCGAACTCCTCGCGGTGATGGGCGGTCAGCCAGCCGGACAGGTCGGGCCCGAGGGGCACGATACCGGTCGGGTTCAGGCCCGTGTGCACCTGGTAGTAGTGGCGCTTGATGTGGTCGAAGTCCACGGTGTCGCCGAAGCCGGGCGTCTGGTACAGGTCGCGCGCGTACGCCCACAGGACCGGGTCCTCGGTGAGCTTGTACAGGTTGCACTTGAAGTGGCCGTGGTACACCGGGTCGAACCGTACGAGGGTGGTGAAGAGGCGGATGTCCGCCTCCGTGATGGTCTCCCCCATCAGGTAGCGGCGGCCCGCGAGGCGCTTGGAGACGGCGGCGAGCCGGGTGAAGACGGCGTGGCACGCCTCCTCGTAGTCGGCCTGGGTGGTGGCGAACCCGGCGCGGTAGACACCGTTGTTGACATCCCGGTAAATGCCCTCCATCACCTCGTCCATCTCCTCGCGGAGCGCCTCGGGGTAGAGGTCGGGCGCGCCGGCGCGGTGCAGGCCGCGCCACTCGGTGGCGAAGTCGAGGGTGATGCGCTGGTAGTCGTTGGTGACGAGCCGCCCGGTCGGTACGTCCACGACCGCGGGCACGCTCACCCCGCCCGGGTAGCCGGTCTGGCGCGCGTCGTACGCCTCGGCGAGGTAGCGGATGCCGAGCACGGGGTCGCGGCCGCCGGGGTCGAGGGTGAAGCGCCAGCTCCGGTCGTCCTGGACCGGGTCGGCCACGGCGAGGGAGATCGCGTCCTCCAGGCCGAGCAGCCGGCGCGAGATCAGCGCCCGGCTCGCCCAGGGGCAGGCGCGGCTGACCACGAGGCGGTAGCGCCCCGCCTCGACGGGCCAGCCGTCGCGGCCGTCTGCGGTGATCCGGTCGGCGAAGTGGCTGCGGGAGCGCTTGAAGGGCTTCCTGCCGTACGCGCTGTTGCCCTCGCCCCGCGGCGCGTCCGCGCCGCCGTCCTTCTCCTGACCTGTCCTGTCGCTCGCCGCCATCGCCTTGGTCCCTTCTGACGTCTCCCTTCCCACCTTTCCACCAAGCCCCGGGGTACGCAGCCGCCGCGGCCACGCACCGCGAACGGTGGGGCACGGCAGGTGGCCGCCCGCTGTCAGGCGGACGACGCGCGGCGGTCGGTGAGGACGTCGATCAGGGCGACGACAAGCGCCGCCGCGACGAAGGCCACGGAGACGATCAGGCCGTGGTCGTAGGCGGTGCGCCAGCCGTCGCCGCCGACCTGGGCGAAGAACACCGAGCCGACGGCCGCGATGCCGATGGACGAGCCGACGCGCTGGCCCGTCTGGAGGGTGCCGCCCGCGCTGCCCGCCGTGTCCACGGGGACCTCGGAGAGGGTGAGGGTCTGGTTGGGCGCGATGACGAGGCCACTGCCGAGGCCCGCGAACAGCAGGGGGGCCGCCATCGCCCAGCCGACGCCGCGCCCGCCGACCTGGTGCACCGCGAGGGCGGTGCCGCCGAGCCCGACGACCACCATGGCGAGGCCCACGGCCACCAGCGGCCTGCCGAAGCGGCCGACCAGCCGGCCGCCGATCCCCGCCGCGAGGCCCGAGCCCATGGCGAAGGGCGTGATGGCGAGGCCCGCGAGGAGCGCCGAGTAGCGCAGCCCGCTCTGCAGGTAGAGCGTGCTGATGAAGAAGATGGAGGTGAAGCCCGCGAAGTACAGCAGGATCAGCGAACTGCCCATCCAGAAGGACCGGATGCGGAAGAGGGAGAGCCGCACCACGGGCTGGACGCCGCGCGCCGAGCAGCGGGCCTCCCAGGCCACGAACACCGCGAGGAGCGCCGCCGCCACAAGCACCAGCAGGTACTTGCCTCCGCCCTTCCACTGCTGCTCCTCGACGAAGGGCAGCAGCAGGGCGCAGACGCCCGCGCCGAGCAGCAGCACGCCGACCGGGTCGAGGTCGCGCAGGCGTACCCGGCCCGCCGAGGGGGTGTCGGGCAGCAGCATCCTGGCGAGGACCACGCACACCACGCCGATCGGCAGATTGACGTAGAACACCCAGCGCCAGCCCTCGGTCGGCCCGGCCGCCTGGATCAGCAGACCCCCGAGGAGGGGGCCCACGGCGGTGGAGACGCCGACGACCGTACCGAACGCGCCGAAGGCCGTGCCCCGCTCGCGGCCCTTGAACATCTGCTGGATCAGGGCGGAGATCTGGGGGGACACCATGCCGCCCGCGACGCCCTGCGCGAGCCGCGCGATCACCAGCCAGAGGCTGTTCTGGGCGAGCCCGCAGGCCGCCGAGGAGAGGGTGAAGAGGACCAGCCCGACGATGAAGACCGCGCGGCGCCCCCGGGCGTCGCCGAGGCGGCCCGCCGGGATGAGGAAGAGGCCGAAGGCGAGCGCGTAGCCGGAGACCACCCACTGGAGGTCGGACTCGGGGGTGTGCAGCCCGGCGCGGATCGAGGGCAGCGCCACATTGACGATCGACACGTCGAGCAGGGTCATGAATCCGGCCACCAGGCAGACGGCGAGGGCACGCCAGCGGTTCGGGTCGGGCTCGCCCTCGGCGCGGGTGCCCTCTGTCGCGGGCCGGCGGTCCACCACAGCGTTGTCCTCTCGTCGTGTGGGCGGCGGGCCGTATGCCCGGCCGCGGCCGGGCATACGGCCCCGTCGACCGGACCTTATCCAGCGAAGTCCGCGCCGGCGCCCCGGGGCACCAGGGCACCGGCGCGGACGGTGGCGATCTTCACCCTGCGGTGTTCCCCCTCCGGCGCCCCGTAGGCGCCCGGGGGCTACGGCTGCGGCTGGCTCCCCCGCGGGGGCGCGTGTACGCGTGTCCTGAACGGCACGGCGGGGGCGGCGGGGCGCGGAGGGGGAGCCTCAGCGCGGCGCGGGCAGGGGCACGGTGCCGCGGCTCAGGGCGTTGAGTCCGGCGAGCGCCGCGTCCACGGCGGGGGTCAGGCGCAGCGGGTCCGGGTCGAGCTTCACCAGTACCTGGAGGCCCTGGAGGAGCATGGTGAGCATCGCGGCGTTGCCCGCGAGGTCGAGGCCCTCGGGGAGTTCGCCCTGGTCGACGGCGTGCTGGAGGCCTTGGAGGAAACCGTCCTCCACCACGGAGAGGACCTCGGCGAGGCAGTCGGCGACCGCCGGGTCGCCCGGCAGGACCTCGCCCGCCGTGTTGGCGATGAGGCATCCCCTCGGTTCGGCCTCCTCGGCGGCGAGCTGGAGGTAGCCGAGCATGATCGCGCGGATGCGGGGCAGCACCAGGCCCTCGGAGAGCAGCGCGGGCGCGAGCGAGCGCGCCTGCGCGTCGCGGTACCGTTCGAGCGCGCGCAGGAAGAGGCCGTGCTTGTCGCCGTAGACCTCGTGCATGTCCTCGGGCCCGACACCGAGCTGATGGGCCAGGTCGTCGGCGGAGGTGCCCTCGTACCCCCTGGTCCAGAAGACCTCCATCGCGTGGTCGACCACCCGGGCCGCATCGAGTGTCCGAAGTCGAGACATGTCGGCATCGTAGCCCGAGGACTGGATCCGGCCACACGGCTCCACCGGCGTGGTGCCGGCTCCGGCGGCCGGCCGCCGGATCCCGCCGACTCCCCTGCGCGGCGCCGCACTTGGGACGGTGGCAAGCCGGGCGCGGACCGGGGCGACCCGCCGCGGAGCCCGGGCCTCGGCCCGTCCCGGCCTACGGCACGCGGGCGACGCCCGCGTGCATGCCGCTGTTCATCGCGGCCTCGGGCGCGGGGCCGTCCGCGCTCCACTCGTGCGCGGTGGTGAGGCCGGGGCCGATCAGTTCGAGGCCGTCGAAGAAGCGGGCCACCTCGGCCCGGGTGCGGAACGCGAGGCGGATGCCGCCGCGCGCGTACTCGCCCGTGACCTTCGCGGCGATCTCCGGCAGCACGTCGGACCCCGCGTTGGACAGCACCAGGTAGCTGCCCGATGGCAGGGCGTCCACCAGGGTGGCGACGATCCCGTACGGGTCCTGTTCTTCGGGGATGAAGTGCATCAGCGCGACCAGCGAAAGGGCGAGGGGCCGGTCGAAGTCGAGGAAGTCGCGGGCGTGGGAGAGGATGCGCCCGGGTTCGCGCACGTCGGCCTCGATGTAGTCGGTGCCGCCCTCCGGCGTGCTGATCAGCAGCGCCTCCGCGTGCCGCAGCACGATGGGGTCGTTGTCCGTGTAGACGATCCGGGCCCGCGGGTTGATGCCCTGGACCACCTGGTGGAGGTTGGGCGCGGTCGGGATGCCCGTGCCGATGTCGAGGAACTGGTCGATCCCCCGCCGTGCCAGGTGGGCGACGGCCCGGGTCATGAAGGCACGGTTGTGCCGGGCGCCGTTCGCCGCCTCGGGCGGCAGCTGCTCCGCCACCTGGCTGTCGACGAGATAGTGGTCCTTGCCGCCCAACAGGTGGTCGTAGACCCGCGCCGGGTGCGGGCGCCCGGTGTCGACCTGGGGTTTCGGTATGCCTGCCGTCATGTCCTGTGATCCTGCCACGTTCCCGGTTCGGCCGCGCCGGGCATCCCGGCCCGGCCGGTACGGCAATTACCACATACTCGGACATACCGGCCGTACGGTGTGTCGCATGGCCGCTGACCACGACGACGACGTCCCGCGCCGCCCGAGCGGCGCCCACCAGGAGTCCGGGGAGGCGCCGGCCGCGGGCGGCGGGCGCCACGGCGGGCACGGCAGGCCGCGGGGGCCCCGGGAGAGGTGGCGGGCGTTTCGCACCTCACCGTTCCTGCCCGCCGTGGTCATCCTGCTGATCGTCGCCGCGGGCGCGGGCCTTTTCGCCGGCTCCTACACGTACAACATGGCGAACCCGACGCCCCGGCGCATCCCGGCGGCCGTGGTCGGGGACGCCACCGCGCCCTCGGCGGCGGCGTTCACCGACGGCCTTGAGCGGGCCCTCGCCACCTCGCTCGTCCTGCACGCCTATCCGAGCCGCGCGGCGGCCCGCCACGCGGTCGAGGAGCAGCGGGTGTTCGCCGTGGTCGACTTCCGGACCGCGGGCGGGCGGACCGCGGTGCGCCTCGACGTGGCGAGCGCGGCCGGCCAGTCGGTGGCGCAGGTGCTGGCGTCCGCCGCGCCGAAGGCGGCGAGGGCCGTGCGTGTGCCGCTGGAGCTCGGCGACCTCAAGCCGCTCCAAAGGGGCGACCCGCGCGGGCTCGCCCTCTTCTACATCACGCTGGCCGCCGTCATCCTCGGCTTCGTCGGCGCGATCCAGCTGAGTGTGAACGCGCGGCGGCTGCTGCCGTTCGAGCGGGTGCTCGCGATCGCGGCGAACTCCCTGCTCGGCGGGTTCACCATCGCGGCGGTGGTGGACTGGTGGCTGGGCGCGCTGCGGCTGCCGTTCGTGCAGTCCTGGCTGATTCTCGCGCTCACGATGTTCACCTCGGCGATGGTCTTCACCATGTTCAACACGCTGTTCGGACGGTGGGCGCTGCTGCCGACGTGGGGGCTGATGGTGCTGCTCGGCAACCCGTCGTCGGGCGGCGCGGTGTCCTGGCCGCTGCTGCCCTCGGCGCTGGGGAGGATCGGCCAGTGGCTGCCGCCCGGCGCGTCCGTCAACGCGCAGCACACCGCGGTGTACTTCAAGGACGCGCAGCATGTCTTCCCCTATCTGGTGCTGCTGCTGTGGGCGGTACCGTCGACGGCGGTCTTCTGGATCTGGCGGCACCGGCACCCCGGCGGCCGGGAACTCGGCGGGCGCACGCCGCCCGCGCACGCGGCGGACAGCGGCGCAGCCGCCTGAGGCGCGGCGGCGGGTGACGGGTCAGCGCTCGCTGTCCAGCGCGGACATCTGCGCCGCCGCGTACCTGCTGCCCGCCGCCGCGCCCGCCGGCACGGCGCGCTGGACGGCCGCCAGGTCGTCGGTGCCGAGGGCGACGTGCACGGCGCCGAGCGCCTCGTGCAGGCGGTCGCGGCGGCGGGCGCCCACCAGCGGCACGATGTCGTCGCCCCGGGAGAGCACCCAGGCGATCGCGAGCTGCGCGACGGTCACGCCCGTGGCGCGTGCCACCTCGCGCAGCCGCTCGACGAGGCCGAGGTTGTGGTCGAGGTTGCCGCCCTGGAAGCGGGGGCTGTGGGCGCGGAAGTCGCCGGCGCCCAGCTCGCGGTCCTTGCTGAAGTGGCCGCTGATCAGGCCTCGGGAGAGCACGCCGTAGGCGGTGACGCCGATGCCCAGTTCCCGCAGGGTGGGCAGGATGCGGTCCTCGATGCCGCGGGAGACGAGGGAGTACTCGATCTGGAGGTCGCTGATGGGGGCGGTGGCGGCGGCCCTGCGGAGGGTTTCGGCGCCGACCTCGGAGAGCCCGATGTGCCGCACGTACCCGGCCTGGACGAGTTCGGCGACGGCACCGACGGTCTCCTCGACGGGCACGTCGGGGTCGAGGCGGGCGATGCGGTAGATGTCGATGTGGTCGGTGCCGAGCCGGGTGAGCGAGTGGGCTGCGAAGTTCTTCACGGCCGCGGGCCGCCCGTCGTAGCCGGACCAGCCGCCGTCCGGATCGCGGAGCGCGCCGAACTTCACGCTGGTGACGGCGCGGTCGCGGGCGGTCGCCCGGGCGGTGCGCAGAGCCTCGTTGACGAGGAGTTCGTTGTGGCCCATGCCGTAGAAGTCGCCGGTGTCGAGGAGGGTGACGCCCGCGTCGAGGGCGGCGTGGATCGTCGCGATCGACTCGGCGCGGTCGGCCTCGCCGTACAGCGCGGACATGCCCATGCAGCCGAGGCCGAGCGCGGACACCGTGGGGCCCGTGGTGCCCAGGGTGCGGACGGGGAAGGGGTCGGTCATCGTGAGGTCCTTCTGTGCGGCGTCTTGTGATGGTCCGTCATGTTTACCGTTTCACCACGGTCAATTGGTGCGAACAAGTGGGTTTCGCAACCGGTTCCACATGGTCTCGATGTCAACCTTTCACCCGCGTACGTTCGAAAGTGACGTCGAACACGGTGAGAGCACCGAGAGCGTCGACTACGGCACGGGCACCCTGTCGGCGAAGGTGCGCGCCGGGGGCAGGAGCGCGTTCACACTCCCCGCGAGCCTGCCCGTCGGCCTGTACGCGATCGCCGCGCGGTACGGGGGCACGGACGCCGTCGAACCGAGCGGGACCGCCGCGCAGCGGCTCGTGGTCAGGAAGGCGCCCACGTCGACCGCGCTCACCCTGGCGAAGGCCAAGGCGAAGCACGGCACCTCCCCGCGGGTCACCGTCACGGTCGTCGGCCACACGGGCGGCGCGTTCCCCGGCGGCACGGTGACGGTGACCGTGACCGCGAGGGCGGCGGGCGCGTCGACGACCACCAGGGCCACCCTCACGGCCGCGCAGAAGGGCGTGCTGACGCTCTCGCCGAAGCTGCGCGGTGCGCGGGGCACGGCGACGGTCACCGCGGTCTACGGAGGCGACGCGCGCTACTCGGCGAGCACCTCGCCCCACCGGCGGGTGAAGCTCACCTGACCCGCGCACCGCGGGCGTCCTGACCGCCGCCGCGCGCGGCGGCACAGGTGAGGGCGGGCACCGGCTCCAGCACCGGTGTCCGCCCCGCCCCGCTGCACGGCGTGCTCGCCCCGAGCCGGTCGTCACTGCCGAGCCGTGCACGCAGGCGTGTGCCCCCTGCGGCCCGGCCCCGAACTGCTCCGGCCGGGTGAACCCGGCTCAGGCCGCCCGGTCGGAGGGCGGCCAGACGTACGGCAGCCCTGCGGGCACGCCGGGGAAGACCGGCCCGTAGTACTCGGGGTCCTTGGTGACGAGCGCCGAGCGGTGGCTGAGATGGAACGCCTCGTCGCCGAACCAGGGCGGCAGCTCCCCCGCGCCGGCGAGCTCCTGCTCCGCCCGCACCCGCGCGCCCGGGCGGTGCGCCGCGTAGTCGGCGCCGAGGGTGGCGGCGCAGGTGTCGGCGCGCCCGCCCGCACTCCAGGCGCGGCACATCTCCCAGCCGTAGCGGACGAGCGCCTCCTCGTAGCCCGCCCACATCCGGACGGCCGGGTGGTGGCGCCAGCCGTAGCCGGGCACGGTCAGCCCGCGCAGCACCTGGAGCGCCTCCACGCGCTGCTTGCCGAGCCTGCGCGGGTCGAGGACGGCGGCGCTGCGGGCGAAGCCCGGCCACGGCAGGAAGGTCTGCATGCCCCCATCCTGCGTCCGCGCGCCGGGGCGGCAAACCGGGCGGGTGCGGCGTGTGCGACAGTGCGGGCATGACGAGCGAGACGACCGGCCGGACAGGTGCCACCGAGCGGTTCGAGGTGGCGAGGGACGTGGCGGCGCCGCCCGAGCAAGTGTTCGCGCTGCTGTGCGACCCCCGCGGACACGTGGCGGTCGACAGTTCGGGGATGCTCCAGTCCGCCGACGGCGAGCCGGTGCGCGCGGTGGGCGACACGTTCGTGGTCCACATGGACCGCGAGGCGCTTGGCGACCTCCCGATGGGCAGATACGACGTGACGGTGGTCATCACCGCCTACGCGCAGGACCGGCTGATCGAGTGGACCATCTCGGGGACGGTACGGCCCCCGCTGCGGCACCTCTACGGCTACCGGCTCGACGCCCTGCCCGACGGCCGGGGCACCCGGGTCACGTCGTACTACGACTGGAGCGAGATCGACCCCGTCCACCGGGAGAAGGGCGTCTTCCCGGTGATCCCCGAGTCGGCGCTGCGCGCGACACTCGGCATCCTCGCGCGGACCGTGGAGCACCGGCCCTGACCCGGGGGGCGGCGGACCCCGGGGCCTGGGCCGCACGGACGTCGCGGGACCGCTCGCGGCGGGCCGGATTAACGCGGGCGTAACACCGCGGTCCTAGCGTGCGGATCAACGACTGTGAGGTGCACCGTGCAACTGACCCCGCACGAGCAGGAACGCCTGCTCATCCATGTCGCCGCCGACGTGGCGGCCCGCCGCAGGGAGCGCGGGCTCAGGCTCAACCACCCGGAGGCCGTCGCGCTCATCACGGCACACGTGCTCGAAGGGGCGCGCGACGGCCGCACGGTCGCGGAGCTGATGGCGTCGGGGCGTACGGTCCTGGCCCGCGCCGACGTCATGGAAGGGGTCCCCGAGATGATCCGCGACGTGCAGGTGGAGGCGACCTTCCCTGACGGCACGAAGCTCGTCACCGTCCACGACCCGATCGTCTGAGGAGGCGCGGTGATCCCCGGTGAGATCCTCTTCGGCGAGGGGCCCGTCGTGTTCTGCGACGGCACGGAGCCGACCGTCCTGACGGTGCTGAACACCGCCGACCGCCCGGTGCAGGTCGGCTCCCACTACCACTTCGCCGAGGCCAACCCCGGGCTCGACTTCGACCGGGCGGCGGCCAGGGGCATGCGCCTGGGCATCGCGGCGGGCACGGCGGTGCGCTTCGAGCCCGGCATCCCCGTGGAGGTCGCGCTGGTGCCGCTCGCGGGGCGCCGGGTCGTGCCGGGGCTGCGCGGCGAGACCGGGGGGCCGCTCGATGGCTGAGCTGTCACGGTCCGCGTACGCGGACCTGTTCGGCCCCACCGCGGGCGACCGCGTACGGCTCGCCGACACGGACTTGTTCGTGGAGATCGAGGAGGACCTGGCGGGCGGCCCCGGCCGGGCGGGCGACGAGGCGGTCTTCGGCGGCGGGAAGGTGATCCGCGAGTCGATGGGCCAGTCCCGTACGACCAGGGCAGAGGGCGCCCCCGACACGGTGATCACGGGCGCCGTGGTCATCGACCACTGGGGCATCGTCAAGGCGGACATCGGCATCAGGGACGGGCGCGTCACGGCCCTCGGCAAGGCGGGCAACCCGGACACCATGGACGGGGTCCACCCGGACCTGGTGATCGGCCCCGAGACCGAGGTCGTCGCGGGGAACGGCAGGATCGTCACCGCGGGCGCGATCGACGCGCACGTGCACTTCATCTCGCCCACCCTGATCGACCAGGCGCTCGCCACCGGGGTCACCACGCTCGTGGGCGGGGGCACGGGGCCCGCGGAGGGGACGAAGGCCACCACGGTCACCCCGGGTTCCTGGCACCTGGCCAGGATGTTCCAGGCGCTGGACTCCTCCCCGGTCAACATCGGGCTCCTGGGCAAGGGCAACACCACGTCGCGCGAGGCACTCCACGCCCAACTGCGGGGCGGGGCGGCCGGGTTCAAGATCCACGAGGACTGGGGCGCGACGCCCGCGGTGATCGACGCCTGCCTCGGGGTGTGCCAGGAGAGCGGGGTGCAGCTCGCGATCCACACCGACACACTGAACGAGGCGGGCTTCGTCCAGGACACCCTGGCGGCGATCGCCGGCCGGACGATCCACGCCTACCACACCGAGGGCGCGGGCGGCGGGCACGCGCCGGACATCATCACCGTGGTGTCCCAGCCGCACGTGCTGCCCAGCTCCACCAACCCGACGAGGCCGCACACCGTGAACACCGTCGAGGAGCACCTCGACATGCTGATGGTGTGCCACCACCTCAACCCGGCCGTGCCCGAGGACCTGGCGTTCGCCGAGTCCCGGATCCGGCCGTCCACCATCGCGGCGGAGGACGTGCTGCACGACCTCGGCGCCATCTCGATCATCTCGTCGGACGCGCAGGCGATGGGGCGGATCGGCGAGGTGGTCATGCGGACGTGGCAGACCGCGCACGTGATGAAGCGGCGGCGGGGCGCGCTGCCGGGCGACGGCCCCGCG
Source organism: Streptomyces tremellae (assembly GCF_039540215.1). Classification (NCBI taxonomy): domain Bacteria; kingdom Bacillati; phylum Actinomycetota; class Actinomycetes; order Kitasatosporales; family Streptomycetaceae; genus Streptomyces; species Streptomyces tremellae. The sequence goes on along the minus strand of NZ_BAABEP010000028.1, from coordinate 13,476 downwards.
GACAACCACCGGGTGCGTCGCTATGTCGCCAAGTACACCATCAACCCGGCGGTGGCCCAGGGCATGGACCACGAGATCGGCTCGGTCGAGCCGGGCAAGCTCGCCGACCTGGTGCTGTGGGAGCCCGCGTTCTTCGGTGTGAAGCCGCTGCTGGTGATGAAGGGCGGGCAGATCGCGTACGCGCAGATGGGCGACGCCAACGCGTCGATCCCGACGCCGGGGCCCGTGCTGCCGAGGCCGATGTTCGGTGCGCTCGGCCGGGCGGCGGCCGCGGGCTCCGTCACGTTCGTGGCCGAGGCGGCGCTCGACGCGGGGCTGCCCGAACGCCTCGGCCTCGACAAGCCGTTCGCCGCGGTGCGCGGCACCCGGGGGGTCACCAAGGCGGACATGCGGGAGAACGACGCGCTGCCCCGGGTCGAGGTGGACGCCGACACGTTCACCGTGACCATCGACGGCGAACCGGTCGAACCCGCCCCCGCCACCGAACTGCCGCTCGCGCAGCGGTACTTCCTGTTCTGAGCCGCTCTGTGACGCACGAGGGGGCCCGCGCGGCCCTGCTGGTACTCGCGGACGGCCGCTTCCCCGCGGGCTCGCACGCGCACTCGGGCGGTGTGGAGGCCGCGGTCGCGGTGGGCCGGGTGCGGGACGCGGCGACGCTCGGCGCGTTCTGCCGGGGCCGGGCACACACCGCGGGCCTGACGGCCGCGGGCCTCGCGGCCGCCGCCGCGTACGGCCCGGAGGGCGGCCACGACCCGCTGGCGCTCGACGCCCTGGCCGACGCCCGTACGCCCTCCCCCGCGCTGCGGGCCACGGCCCGGCGGCTCGGCCGGCAGCTGATGCGGGCGGCGCGCGCCGCCTGGCCGGGCCCCGAGCTCGACGCGCTCGCGGCGGCCAGGCCGCCCGGCGCGCACCAGCCGGTGGTGCTCGGGGTGACAGCGCGCTCGGCCGGGCTCGGGCCCGCGGACGCTGCGCACTGCGCGCTGTACGAGGCGGTCGGCGGGCCCGCGACCGCCGCGGTGCGGCTGCTGGGGCTCGACCCGTTCGAGGCGACGGCGGTGCTCGCGCGGCTCGCACCCGACCTGGACATGCTCGCGGAGCGGGCCGTACGGGCGGCGCGCGACGGGCCGGACGCGCTGCCCGCCGCCTCGGGTCCGCTGCTGGACATCGGGGCGGAGGCGCACGCCGCCTGGCCGGTGCGGCTGTTCTCCTCCTGACCCGCGCACCGGGCGCCGCTCCCCCTCACGGCCGCTCGCCCCCGACGTCCCCTCCGACAGGAGTCACACCATGCACCTCGACCACTCGGACCCCGCCGTGCTGTCCGACCAGGGGCCCGGGGCCCTCGGCGCGGACGCCCCGCGCCCCGGCGGCGGGCGGCGCGCGCTGCGGATCGGCCTCGGCGGTCCCGTCGGCTCGGGCAAGACGGCCACCGTCGCCGCGCTGTGCCGGGCGCTGCGCGACTCGCTCTCCCTCGCGGTGGTCACCAACGACATCTACACCCGCGAGGACGCCGACTTCCTGCTGCGGGAGGCGGTGCTGCCGCCGGAGCGCATCAGGGCCGTGGAGACGGGGGCGTGCCCGCACACCGCCATCCGCGACGACATCTCGGCCAACCTGGAGGCGCTAGAGGACCTGGAGGAGTCGGTGGGGCCGCTCGACCTGCTGCTGGTCGAGTCGGGCGGCGACAATCTGACGGCCACCTTCTCGCGGGGCCTTGTGGACGCGCAGGTCTTCGTGATCGACGTGGCGGCAGGCGACGACATCCCCCGCAAGGGCGGCCCCGGCATCACCCTCTCCGACCTGCTGGTGATCAACAAGACGGATCTCGCGCCGTATGTCGGCTCCGACGTGGAGCGGATGGCGCGGGACGCCGTCGCGCGCCGGGGCGAGCTGCCCGTGGTGCTGACCTCGCTGAAGGCGCCCGACGGCGTCGCTCCGGTGGCGCAGTGGGTGCGCGGGCGGCTCGCGGCCCTGGCGGCATGACCGGGGGCGTAGCGGCGAGGGCGCGGATCACCGCCACGCGCGAGGGACTCGCGGTGCTCAGCGGCGAGGGGCCGCTCGCGCCGCGGCGGACCAGGGCCGCGGACGGCGGGCTGCGGGTCACCCTGGTCGGCGCGATGAGCGGGCCGCTCGGCGGGGACCGGCTGGCCGTCGAGGTGGACGTGCGGGCCGGGGCGCGGCTGACGGTGGACGCCGCGGCGGCGACGGTGGCGCTGCCGGGACCCGCGGGCGGGGCGGCACGCTACGACGTGCGGCTGACGGTCGCTGCGGGCGCGGTGCTGTACTGGCTGCCCGGGCCGCTCGTGAGCGCGGCCAAATCTGTGCTCGTCCTGCGCACGGAGGCCGAACTGGCCGAGGGGGCACGGCTGGTGCTGCGCGAGGAGGCGGTGCTCGGCCGCCACGGCGAGGCACCGGGCACCCTCACCAGCCGCCTGAGCGTGCGGTACGCGGGGGTGCCGCTGCTCGACCAGGAGACGGCTTCCGGGCCCGGCGCGGCCCCGGGCTGGGACGGCGGCGCGGTACTGGGCGGTCATCGCGCGGTGGGCCAACTGCTGTGCGTGGATCCGGAGTTCGCTGAGAAACCGGTGGCGGCGCGGCCGTTGGGCGACACCGCGGCGCTCATGCCCCTCGCCGGCCCCGGCGCGCTGGCCACCGCGGTGGCGGACGACGGGCTGGGGCTGCGGCGGGCGCTGGACGCGGGGCTCGCGGCGCTGGGCGGCTGAGCCGGCGCCCCCGGGTGCGGCGGATGCGGATGCCGCGCCGTCCGGCCCGCGGGCGGTGCGGGCCGGACGGCGGGCGGTTCAGCCGACGTTGACGTCGATGCAGGTGTAGAAGGCGTTGGCGGTGTCGGCGATGTTCCACACCGCGAGCACCTTCTGCTTGCCCCGCAGGTCGCCGAAGTCCACCTGGTGGGAGACGGTGGCGCCGGGGATCTTGCCGTTGTCGTCGAACTCGGCGATCTCGCGGTCGCCGACGAAGTACTGCCAGGTGCTGGTCGCGTGGCGGGCAGTCAGCGTCCACTGGAAGGTGGTGGACGTGCCGACGGGCGTCGCCTGCCAGCCCTTGGAGTCGTCGTCGAGCTCGGCGAAGCGCGCGTTGCCTCCGCTGCAGCTCTTGAGGCCCTTCGGGCCTTCCACGCTCTGCGGCTCGTACGTGATGTCGCCGCAACTCACGGTGCCTGCGGCGCACTGTGCCTGGCGGCTCGGCGGGGTGGAGACATAGCCGTGGGCGCTGGCCGAGCCTGCCGGGAGCGCCACCGCGACGACCGGGGCGATGACCGCGCCGGCCAGGGCGGCCTTCATCTTCCTGCTTCCGCGCATTGCGAACTCCTTCACCGGGCGCGGGACCGCTCGCTCGCGAGGCCGTGGGGATCCCGCGGGCCTGCGGTGTGCGCCGCTGGTCGAGTGTGGGGCCTTGGCTGTGCGAAGGACGGCGGCACGGACGCACGCCGCGACGCCCCGCCGGGGGCCGCGCGGACGGGCCGCACCACTTGGACTAGACCATACCGACTGGCGTGCTCGCGTCAAGAGTAGGTAATGGACCCGCCCGGGTCCCGCGGGCCGCGCCCGCCCCCGGGGCCCGGCCGCACGGCCGTCAGCGGCCCGGCCGCGCGGCCTTCAGCGGCCCCCGGCCAGCAGGATCGGGGCGGCGACGGGCCCCGCAGGGGCGGCCTGCGGCAGCAGCCCGCGGGAAGCGAGCAGCGGGATCACGCCTTCGCCGAACCAGTACGCCTCTTCGAGGTGCGGGTAGCCGGAGAGGATGAAGTGGTCGATGCCGAGCCGGTGGTACTCCTCGATCCGGTCGGCCACCTCGGTGTGCGCACCGACCAGCGCCGTACCCGCCCCGCCGCGTACGAGGCCGAAGCCCGCCCACAGGTTGGGCGCGATCTCCAGCGCGTCGCGGGAGCCGCCGTGCAGCGCGAGCATCCGCTGCTGGCCCACCGACTCGCTCCGGCGCAGCGCCTGTTGGGCAGCGGCGACGGTGTCCTGGTCGAGGTCGTCGAGCAGCCGGTCCGCGGCGGCCCAGGCGTCGGCCGCGGTGTCGCGCGCGATGGTGTGCAGGCGGATGCCGAAGCGGACCGTGCGCCCCTCGCGCGCGGCGAGCCCGCGGATCCAGTCGATCTTCCGCGCCACCTGCGCGGGCGGCTCGCCCCAGGTGAGGTAGATGTCCGCGTGGCGGGCTGCGACCGGCCCTGCCGCCTCGGACGAGCCCCCGAAGAACACACCGGGCAGCGGATCGGGCGGCTGCGCGGTCAGCCCGCCCGCCACCTGGTAGTGCTCGCCGTCGAAGTCGAAGGGCGCGCCCGACCACACGCCGCGCACGACGGAGAGGAACTCGTCCGTGCGCGCGTACCTGCTGTCGTGGTCGGCGTGGTCGCCGAACCTGCGCTGCTCGGTGCTGTCGCCGCCCGTGACGACGTTCAGCAGGAGCCGCCCCCGGGTGACGCGCTGGTAGGTCGCCGCCATCTGCGCCGCGAGGACGGGCGAGATCAGTCCCGGCCGAAGCGCCACGAGGAACTTGAGCCGTTCGGTCTGCTGCGCGAGCGCCACGGTGGTGAGCCAGGCGTCCTCGCACCAGGTGCCCGTGGGGGTGAGCGCCCCCTCGAAGCCCAGCCGCTCCGCGGCCTTGGCGATCTGCGCCAGGTACTCGATGTCGGGTGCCCTGATGCCGGAGACCGGTGCGGCGCCGGCCCTGCCGTCCGAGCCGGCGTAGGCGTGGCGGTCGACGAGGGTGCGGCCGTCGCCGCCCGTGGGCAGGAACCAGTGCAGGTGGAGGCTCATGGGGAGATGCCTTTCTTCGGCACGGAGGGGTCGCCCCGGGCCCGGCCCGCCCGCGAGGCGGCCCCGCCGGCCCGGTGCCGGACCGCCGGACGGGCGCCGGGCTGCACGGGACAGGCGTGGCCGCGAGGTGTGTTCGGATACGGCGCGCCGGCGGACGCGGCGTGCGGCGGGAGCCGGCGGCAGGGGAACGCCGCTGCCGGACGGCGCGGCGGTGCCGCCCGCTGATCCGGGCGGCTCGGGGGCGCGTCAGCGCGCCGGGCGACACGCCGCGGACGCGACCCGCAGCAGGTCGATGTGGCCCCGCCGGGTGAGCAGCGCGGAGCGCGGTGCGGCACCGTCCGCGCGCGGGGTCCCCCGGCGGGTCGGCGGCGCGCCCGTGCCCGCCCGCCCACTCACGCCTCGGCGTCCCGGGGCCGCTCGCGCAGCACGTGGAGGCCGGGCAGGTTGACCACGACGGCCTCCTGGGTACTGCGTGCGATCACCACCACGGCCTCCTCCTCGGGGCTGGGGTTCTCCTCGCGGTGCGGCACGTACGGCGGCACGAAGACGTAGTCGCCGGGGCCCGTGCTGATCCTGATCTCCTCGGGCTCCCCGTGCGCGTCGTCGAGGAAGACGAACTCGGGGTGTCCGGCGACCACGTGGATGGCGGTCTCGGACGCGCCGTGGTGGTGGTCGGAGGAGGCCGTGCCGGGCGCGACGTGCGTCTGGCCCATCCAGATGCGCTCCGAGCCGACGGTGCGGCCGCTGATCGCGGCGAACCTCCGCATGCCGCCGGTCTGCGCGGTGTCGCCGTCGAGTTCGCCGGCGCGCACGTGGTGGAGTCGGGCGCGCAGCGCAGCGGAGCCGGGCGCGGACTCCGGCAGGTCGGGGTGGAAGGCGTCGTGGCCGGTGTGCGGGCCGGCCGGGTGGGAGTCGGACGGAGGGGTCTGCGAGACCATGGTTCATCCCTGCTCGGCGGGGTGCTGCGGACGGGCCGTTGCCGGTCGGGACACGGCCCCGTCCGGTGCGACGGTAGAGAGCGCCGCGAATGGATGTCAAGATGTGTCCATTCACGGCGGCCCGGTGGGGCCGGGCCGCCCGCGCCCCCGAGAAGAGGTCCCCCCATGCAGATTTCGGCCAGAACCGACTACGCCGTGCGGGCGCTCGTCGAACTGGCGGCGGACCCCGGGCGGCCGCTCAACTGCGAGAGCGTGGCGTCCTCCCAGGGCATCCCGTTCCGCTTCCTCAAGTCCGTCTTCCGCGACCTGCGCCAGGCGGGCCTGGTGCGCAGCCAGCGCGGCTGCGAGGGCGGATACTGGCTCGGCAGGGACGCCGCGGCCATCTCCGTCGCCGACGTGATGACGGCCGTGGACGGCGAGTTCTTCACGCTGCGCGGCGCGCCGCTCGCCGGCCTCGCCTATCCCGGCGCCGCGGGCGCGCTGCCCGACCTGTGGCGCTCGGCGGCCGAGGCCGCGCTCGGCGTGCTCACCTCGACCACGATCGCCGACCTGACGCTCGCCGGGGTGCGGGCGTGAGCGCGGTGCGACCGGCCCTCGCCGTGACCGAGTTCACCGACCCCGCGTGCCCGTGGGCGTGGGGTTCCGAGCCGGCGCTGCGGCTGCTGCGGCACATCCTGGAGCCGGTGTGCCGGTGGCGGCGCGTGTACGGGATCCTCTTCGACGAGGACGACGACGAGGCCCCCGACCCCAAGGCGGAGGCGCGCTGGTACGACGGCTTCATCCGCGAGGTCGCCGTGCACACCGGAGCCCCGTACGCGGACCGGCTGCGGTGGCTGACCCGCAGCAGCTGGCCGGCGTCCGCAGCGGCCAAAGCGGCGGAGGCGCAGGGGCCGAGGGTCGCGGAGCTGGTGTTGCGGCGGCTGCGCGAGTCGACGTTCGCGCACGGCACCCCGGCCGACAGCGCCGACGGCATCAGGGCGGCGGTGGCGGGTGTACCGGGGCTCGACGCCGACCGGCTGCTCGACGAGGCGGGGTCCGCCGCCCTGCGCGCCGCGGTGGCGGCGGACCGGGCGGAGGCGCGCAGGCCCGCCGCCGAGGTGGTCGGCCTCACGGGTCAGGGACCGCACCCCGGAGCCGCCAAGGAGCTGGCGGACGGCGTCCGTTACGCGCTGCCGACGCTGGTGTTCGAGGGCCCTGGCGGGCGGGTGTGCGCCCCGGGCTGGCGGTCCTTCGAGGCGTATCTGGCCGCCGCCGCGCGGGCAGCGGGCGGCCCGCTGCCCACGCCCGAGGTGCCGGACGCGGCCACCGCCCTGGAGCGCTGGCGGACTCTCACGGGTCCGGAACTGGCCCTGCTCACCCGGGAGAAGGCGCCGCCGAAGGACGCGGTGGAGCTGTCCACCGCGGGCGGCCCGCTGTGGCTGCACCCCGCGGAACAGCGGGATCGTCGCAGGTCGCCGGGGTCTCGATGAATGAGACACCTCAAGGTGTCCATTGACAGGGTCCGGGAGCCGGGCGAGGATATCTGTCATGCATGCGATGCACCCCGGTGTGGTCTGCCGCTACGTGGACTATCGACGCACCTCCAGCGCCCTCTGTCGCTGACGCCGCCGCGCACGTCGGCCCGTCGGCCCTCGCGCGCCGCCCGCCGGCGGCGCTCCCCAGGACCGGCCGCGCCGTGCCGACCGGGCATCGGGGTCGGCCCGTGCCACCCGTGAGGAGCCGTACCGCTCCGCCCCCGCCCCCCTGAGCCCGCCCGCCGGGCAGGCTCACCGACGTCCCCGGGGTGCGGCGCGGGCGAGCGCCGTCTGCCTCTGCCTCCCGCCCGTGGAGACGCTCCCCCGTCCCCGTCCGTGACAGCGCACCGCGGCCTGCGCCGCGGCTCCCCGACGCGCGTCCCTGACCTTCCCTCCCCCGCCCGTACGCCAGGCACCCGCTCGTGCCGGGCGGCGCCGCGGCGGCCGGCCCCACCCTCTCCCTCTCCGGCACCGCCGGGAAAGGCGGCCCTCCCATGCCCGCTCCACCCGTACCCCCGCCCGCCACGGGCCCCGCGGGCCCGCGCCCCGCGGCGCTCGGCAGGCGGTCCTTCTTCGGCCTGTCCCTCGGCGCGGGCGCGGGCCTCGCGCTCAGCGCGTGCGGCGGGCAGGCGACGAGTGCACTCGGCGGCGCCGGATCCACCCTCAAGTGGGGGTGGGATCTGCCCAGTTCGTGGGACCCGGTGACCTCGTCCGCGGGCTGGGACGTGCACACGCTTTCCCTGGTGTACTCGGCACTGACCAAGCTCGACGAGCACGGTGCGCCCGTGCCGGCGCTCGCCTCCTCGTGGCGCTACGACCCCGACGGCACCGCCGTGACCTTCACCCTGCGGCCAGGGCTGCGCTTCGCCGACGGCACGGTGCTCGACGCCGACGCGGTCAAACGCAGCATCGAGCGCGGCCGCGACTACCCGAAGTCGCTCATCGCCGCGCAGCTCGCAGGCATCAGGAAGGTCATCGCCCGCGACCCGCGCACCGTGCGGATCGAACTGGCGGCGCCCGACTACCAGATACCGGCCCTGCTGGCCGGGAAGACCGGCATGGTCGTCAATCCTCGGGCGTTCGAGAAGGACGCCGCCGCGCTCGCCACCCGGCCGGACGGCGCGGGCCCCTACACCCTCGTCTCCTACGTGCAGAACTCGAAGGCCGTGCTGCGCCGCAACCCGCGCTACTGGGACGCGGCCCGCATCAAGGTGCGGGACTTCGAGGTCTATCCGCTGCCCGAACCCTCCACCGTGGTCGCCGCGTTGACTTCGGGCCAGTACAACGTGGCGCAGATACCCGGCAGCCAGGTGGCGGCCGCGCGGGCGGCCGGGCTGAAGGTGCAGGTGATCCCCTCGATGGTGGTGGCGGTCCTCGACGTGAATCTCGACCGGTCGCCCTTCACCCACCCCAATGTGGCGCTCGCCCTCAAGTACGCAGTCGACCGGGAGCAGTTGCTCAAGACCGCCTCCTTCGGGCACGGGCAGACCAGCAGGCAGCCCTTCCCCGCCGGATATGTGGGCCACGACCCCGCGCTGGAGCGGCTGTTCCCCTACGACCCCGCGAAAGCACGGCAGTTGGTCGAGTCGGCGGGCGCAGGCCGTGAGGTCTCGCTGACGCTCTCCGCGCAGAACGCGGAGGGCGTGCCCGAGGTCATCCAGGCGCAGCTGGCGCGGGCCGGCATCAAGGCGACCATCTCGACCGTCCCGGCGGCGCGCGCCACCGAGCTGGTGTACGTGCAGCGCAGCACGTCGCTGTATGTCGACCAGTTCGCCGGCCGGGAGTCGGCGACCCAGGCGTTCCAGGTCCTCTTCGGCAAGCAGGGGCTGATGAACCCGGGCCGCCGCAGCCCCGCGGCGCTGGAAGCGGCGGTCGCCGAGGTCAGCCGCACCCCGCTCGACGCGCCCGCCTACCCGGCCGTGCTGCGCAGGGCGACCGGGATCGCCGTGCGCACCATGCCCAACGTCTTCCTCTACACGGTGCCGCGCATCCTCGCCCGCAACGCGCAGGTCTCCGCGATCCCGCCGTACCCCGTAGTCCAGCGCTTCGAGGGGGTGACCGTGGCATGAGCGCTCCCCCGCTCGCGTCTCCCGCGCCGAGGTCCGCCGGGTGGCGCGGCCGGCTCAGCCGCGCGCCGCGCTCGGCCGGCCGGGTGCTCCTCACCACGTGCACGGTGTTCGTGCTGGCGAGCATCCTCACCTTCGCGCTCGGCGCGCTGTCCGGCGCCAACCCGGCGGCCGCGGTCCTCGGCGACCAGGCGACACCGGCCGACATCGCGAGGATGCAGCACCAGTTCGGCCTGGACCGCCCGCTGTACCAGCAGTTCCTCGGCTGGCTCGGCCACGCGCTGACCGGGGACCTCGGCACCTCGTGGTTCACCAGTGTGCCGGTCGCAGACAGCGTACGGCTCGCCCTGCCGGTCGACCTGTCGATCGCCGGCCTCGCGCTGGTGTTCGCTGTGGTGCTCGGCGGCGGCGCGGGGATCACGGCTGCGCTGCACAGCGGCGGCCGGATCGACCGCGCGGTCACCGCGGTGTGCTCGGTACTGTCCACACTGCCGCCCTTCCTCATCGGCATCGTGCTGATCGTGGTGTTCGCGGTGCAGTTCAGGGCACTGCCGACGGGCGGCTACATACCGCTCGACCAGAGCCCGGGCGAGTGGCTGCGGTACGCGCTGCTGCCCGCGTTCGCCCTGAGCCTGGACGCGGCGGCGTCCATCGCCCGGCAGTTGCGTACCTCGCTGGTGGGCGCGCTGCGGGAGAACTACGTGACGGGCGCCGCGCTGCGCGGCCTCTCCGCGCGCCGCGTGCTGTTCGGGCATGTGCTGCGCAACGCGGCAGGGCCCGCGCTGACGGTGCTCGGGATGAGCGTGCCGGTGATCCTCGGCGGCGCCGTGGTCACGGAGAAGATCTTCAACCTGCCGGGACTCGCGCAGCTCTCCCTCCAGGCGGCGGAGCAGCATGACATCCCGGTGATCCAGGGGACCCTGCTGGTGACGGTGGCCGTGGTGCTGGTCGCCAACCTGGCGGTGGACGCGGCGCTCACCGCGCTCAACCCGGCGGCGCGGCGCGGCGGTCAGCGGGGCCGTCGCGCGCAGCGGGAGGCGTCATGAGGACGCTGCGCCGTACGCTGAGCCAGCCGTCCGCGCGGCTCGCCCTCGCGGTGCTGCTCGTGGTCGCGGTCGTCGCCCTGGCGGGCGGGGCGCTCGCACCGCACGACCCGCTCGGACAGCGGCCCCAGGACCTGCTCCAGGGGCCGAGCGGCCGCCATCCCCTGGGCACCGACTACCTGGGCCGCGACGTGCTCAGCAGGCTGCTCGCGGGCACCGGGCGCTCCCTCGCGGGCGCGCTGGAGGCAGTCGGTTCCGCCATGGTGCTCGGTGTGCTGCCGGGCATCGCGTCGGCCTGGTTCGGCCGGGGGTTCTCCTGGGCGTCGCAGCGCGCGGCGGACACCCTGATGATCATGCCGTTCACGGTGTTCGCGATCGCGGTGGTCGGCGCGCTCGGCAACGGCATGCACCAGGCGATGCTGGCGCTCGGGCTGCTGTTCGCGCCGCTGTACTTCCGCGTCACCAGGGCCGCCGCGCTCGGCCTGCGGCAGGCGCAGTACGTGGAGGCCGCCGAGCTGATGGGGGCGTCGCGGGGCTGGGTCCTGCGCACCCATGTGTGGGGCAAGGTGCTGCCGACGGTCGCGGTGACGACCGCGCAGGCCGTGGGTCAGGCGCTGCTGGTCGTGGCGTCGCTGACCTTCCTCGGCCTCGGGGTGCAGCCGCCCGCGCCGACCTGGGGCGGCATGCTCGCCTCCGACCTCGGCTACCTGACCCAGCAGCCGTGGGCACCGCTGGTGCCGGGGGCCGCGATCATGGTCACGGTCGGGGCGCTGAACCTCCTCGCGGACGCGATCAGGGACGCCTCGGCACCGGGTGCCCGCCCGCGCGGGCGCCGGTGGCTGCCCGCCCTGCGGCCCAGGGGCGCCGCGAGCCCGCCCGCGCCCCCGGCCGGCGAACCGGCTCCGGCCCAGAACACCCCAGAGAACCACCGGAGTCAGGAGGCGGACAGCCATGTCACCACGGGCTGAGCAGGAGCACGAGCGCCGGGGCGGGGAGGCGGGCGCGCACCGCCTGCGGGAACCCGCGCCCGTGCTGCGCGTCGAGGACCTCGACGTGGCGGTGCCCGACGGCGGGCGCGCGGTGCGCGGTGTGTCGTTCACCGTGTCCGCAGGCGAGTCGGTCGGGCTCGTCGGCGAGTCCGGCAGCGGCAAGAGCCTCACCTGCCGGTCCGTCCTCGGTGTGCTGCCGCCCGGCTGCTCGGTCGGCGGCGGGCGCATCGCGCTCGACACCTCGGACGCCGACCTCACCTCGTACACCCGCGCGCAGTGGGACGCCGTGCGCGGCAGTGTGATCGGCGCGGTGTTCCAGGACCCCGCCTCGTATCTCAACCCGTCGCTGACGGTGGGCAGGCAGCTCACGGAGCAGTTGCGGGTGCGGCGCGGCCTGCCGCGGGCGGCGGCGCGCAGCCGCGCGGTCGAACTCCTCGCCGCCGTGGGGCTGCACAGGCCCCATGAGGTGTACGCGCGCTATCCGCACGAGCTGTCGGGCGGCATGCTGCAGCGCGTCCTCATCGCGACGGCCGTGTCCTGCGGTCCGCGCCTGCTCGTCGCGGACGAGGCGACGACGGCGCTCGACGTCGTCGTGCAGGCGGAGATCACGGAGCTGTTCCAGCGGCTGCGCGCCGAGAGCGGCCTCGCGCTGCTGCTGGTCACCCACGACCTGGCGCTCGTCGCGGAGAACTGCGACCGGGTGCTGGTGATGTACGCGGGCGAGATCGTGGAGGAGGGCCCGACCGCGCGGGTGCTCGCCGCTCCGGCGCACCCGTACACCGAGGCGCTGCTGCGGGTGGCGTCGGTGGGCCCCGGGGACCGGCGGGACCTGGCCGTGATCCCGGGCGGCCCGCCGCGGGCGGGCGCCGAGCTGCCCGGCTGCCGGTTCGCCGAGCGGTGCGCGTACGCGGCGCCGGAGTGCACGGCGGGCCCCGTCGCCCTGCGGACCCTCGACGACGGCAGGACGGCCCGGTGCCTGCGCCCGGTGGCGGCGCGGGCCGCAGCGCACACCCCGCAGGGAGCGATCGCATGAGCGCCGTGGACGCCCCCCGGGCGGGGGAACCCCTGCTGACCGTCTCGGGCCTCTCCGTCTCGTACGGGCCCTCGCCCGGCGCGCGGGGGCGCGGGACCCGCGTGCTGAGCGGCGTCGACCTCACCGTGCGGGCCGGGGAGATCGTCGGAATCATCGGCGAGACGGGGTCGGGGAAGACGACCCTGGCGCGCGCGGCCGTCGGCCTGGTGCGCCCCGAACCGGGTGCCGCCCTGCGGTTCGCGGGCCACGACCTGGTGCGGATGCGCGGCGCCGAGCTGCGGGAGTTCCGCCGCTCGGGCGCGCTGCAGTACATGTTCCAGGACCCGCTGCGCTCGCAGGACCCGGAGCTCACCGTGCGCGCCGTGGTGGCGGAGCCGCTCGCCGCCGCGCGCCGGGGCGACCGCAGGGAGCGGGCGGCGCGCGCGGACGAGGCGCTGCGCCTCGTAGGGCTCGACCCGGCCGCCCACGGGGAACGCACCCCGGGCGAGCTCTCCGGCGGGCAGCGCCAACGTGTCTCGCTGGCAAGGGCGTTGGTGACACGGCCCCGGCTGCTCATCACCGACGAGCCGGCCAGTGCGCTGGACGCGTCCAACCGGAACCTGGTGCTCGGTCTGCTGGCCAGGCTGCGCGCGGAACTCGGCCTGGCCGTGGCGGTGGTCTCGCACGACCTCGGGTCGCTGGCCGGCCTCGCCGACCGGGTGGCCGTGCTGTACCGGGGCCGGCTGGTCGAGGACGGACCCGCCGCCGAGGTGCTGGAAGCGCCGCGCCACCCGTACGCGGCCCTGCTCGCCGCCTCGGCGCCCCGGGTGGGCGCCACCGGCGGCCCGCGCCCCGCCCAACTGCGGCCCGCCGCGGACCGGGAGCCGTGGCCCGAGGGCCTGGGCTGTGTGTTCGCGCCGCGCTGCCGCTTCGCCGGGCCCGCGTGCGAGCGCGAGCCCGAGCCGGCTCCTGCGGCCGGTTCGGCGCCCGGGCCCGCGCACACCGTCGCGTGCCACCACGCCGCCGACTGGCGCGCGGAGGTGGCCGCGTGAGGCGGCGCACGCCCCGGGCCGCGGCGACGGCCGTCCCCGACCTGGCCGCGTACCCGGCGGGCGGCCCCCGCGCCTGGTGCACCG
>NZ_BAABEP010000027.1:0-92059 GCF_039540215.1 Streptomyces tremellae | reverse complement strand
GCTCCTCCACCAGCCGCTCGAACGGCACGTCCTGGTGCTCCAGCGCGCCCCCCGCGGTGCCGCCCGCGGCGGGGATGCCCTTGCCGAGGCCGAGGACGAGCAGCCGCCAGGTCGCGGGGCCCGGCAGGCCGTCGGCCTCCTTGCCCCGCCACCCCTGCGCCTGCTGGAACGCCTGGGTGGCGCGCCGGTCAGCCTCGCCCCAGCGCGGCCCGGGGCCCGTGGTGTAGAAGCGCTTGCCGCCGCGCGCCACGAGCAGCTCGCCGAGCCGGGTGACGTACGCGTTGTCCGCTCCGGGGCCGAACTTCGACGCGCCGGGGAACGCCGCCGACACCGCGGACGCGGCGCCCGCCGTCTCTTCGACGACCTCCTTGTAGCGGTAGGCGACGTACTTGTCGGAGTTGGTCCAGTACGCCATGGGCGTGGTCTGCGCCCTCGTGTGCGGCGGGGTCTGCTCGTACGCCAGGTAGGAGTCGTGCGAGGCGTCGGCCCAGCCGCCGAAGATGGTGACGTGCGAACCCCTGTTGGGGTTGGCGGGGTTGTGGAACAGGAGGATGTCGCCCGGCCTGAGGTCGGCGCGGTCGATCTTCACACCGTACGTGGCGAGGCTCCCCGTCCACTCGTTCTTCGGCAGGTTCCACGCCATGGAGACATAGCCCGAGCAGTCCTGGCGGTAGCCGTCGGTCCAGTACTTGGTCATGCTGTACGGCACCTGCGCGTCGACCCACTTCTTGGCGCGGCTGATGATCTCGGCGCGGGTCGTCCTGCGCAGGTCCTGCGACGTGCCGTTGCCTTCGGGCCTGCCGTGCAGCGGGCCGCTGCCGCCCTGCGGGGTGTCGTAGCCGGTGTCGACCGCGCGGCTGTGCGGCACCGCCGCGCCCGCCGGGGTGTGCGCGGGGGCCGCGGAGGCTGCCGCGGCTCCGCAGCCCCAGGCGAGGCCCACCGCCGTGGCGAGAGCCACCGCGCGCTGGGCGCCGGGCGCGCCCTCGCGCCCCGCGGCGCCTCGGGCCCGCTCCCTGCGTGCCTGTGCGCATCCCGCGCAGGGGCAGTCGAGAGCGGGCTCGTACTCTTCGAAGACCGGGACGGCCATGCGATCCCCTCCACGCTTGTCAGATGATGTGTGACGCGGCATCAAGAGCGTCAGTGTCTCAACTGCCCCAATGTGTCGCATTCTGACGGATCAAAGGTGGTAAATCCGCCTTTGACAGGGCGCGGCATACGACAAAAGGCCCGGTTTGCCCAGGAAAAGGGCGTAGAGTGCCGCCACCCCCTGCGGCATCGGCTGACGGGACGTCGGCCGCCATGCCGGTCTGCCGCAGCTCGCGGCAGACGGCGAGAGGCCCCCGCGCGCGGCGTGCGCGGGGGCCTCTCGGTGTCTCCTGCCGGGCGGGGCGTCCGGCGGGCGGCGCGGTCAGCGGGCGGCGGCGGCCGTGGTCCGCTCCCCCGCGCCGCGGTCCTTGCCCGCCCCGCCGCCCGGTGCGGCGTCCGTGACGCCGGTCAGGTACGCCGAGACGACGACGTTGGCCGTGTACTGACGGGTCGTACGGTCGAAGGTCCCCCCGCAGGTGATCAGCCGCAGGTCGGCCCGGGTCCGCTGGGCCGCGCCGTAGACCTTCGCGGCGTCGAAGTGCTTGCGCGTCACGACCTCCACGTCGTTGACCGTGAACTCGGCGACCGAGCCGTCGGCCCGCGTCACCCGCACCTTCTCGCCCGCCTTCGCGGTGCTCAGCCCGTAGAAGACCGCGGGCCTCGTCTCGGTGTCGACATGGCCGACGAAGACGGAGGTGCCCGCGGCGCCCGGCTGCGTACCGGCCTCGTACCAGCCGACCGTGCCGGGGGTGGAGTACGGCGGCGGGTCGACCGCGCCCGCGGCGTCGAGCCCGCGCCCCGACACGGGCGCGGCGATGCCCAGCGCGGGGATGTCGAGGTGCCGGGGCCGTGACGGGTCGAGGGGCCGGTGGGCGGGCGGCAGGGGGACGCCGAGCGGCCGGCCCACGGCGGCGATGTCGCCGGTGGCGGGTGCCGAGGCACCGCCCGACGAGCCGTCCGCGGCGCCGCGGCCCCACATCCACAGGCCGAGCAGCAGCACGGCCCAGGCGAGTCCCGTGATCAGGCGTCCGTTGCCGCGGCCGGGGGCCGCCGCGCCCTCTCCTTCGGACACGGTGGCCGCCTCAGTCCGCGTCCCGGGCGGCGGACGCGGCCGCGCGCCTGCGCTGCGTGGTGCGGTAGGCGACGGTCACCGCGGCGACGCCGGCGAGGGCGAGCCCCGCGAGGGTGAAGGGGGTGCCGGGGCCCGACTGCGTGGAACCTTCGGCCCGCGCGTTCCCGGCGTCGGCCGCGACGACCGCCGTGCCGCCGCCGCCCGCGTGCACCGGCGCGTGCGGGGCCGGGTGGTCGTGGCCTCCGCCGACCACCTGGAAGTGGCCGACATTGCCGTGGTGGTGACCGTCGCAGTCGACGCTGATGTCGTAACCGCCCGCGGCCATCCAGGACTTGATGGAGACGTCGCCGTACATCGTGTGCTGTGATCCGCTGACGGTGACCGCCTCGGCGAACGCGCTCGACGTGACCTTGGCCCGGCCGTCCCTGCAGCCGTCGACCTTGATCTGGACCTGGCCCTGCGCCGCGATGGCGGTGGGCGTGACGGTGGCGGTGACACCGTCGTGCGCCTGGGCCGACGTGGCCCCGCAGACCGGGGCCGCGACGAGTATGACGGCCGCACTGGCGGCACGGAGAGCGAGCAACCTTGAACGCATCGTGAACCTCCTCCTGACAGGAAGACTCACCCGCGCGCGGGGTTTCCGCATCCGCAGGGCCGCGGGCGCCTCACCCGTACGGCCCCGCGGTCACGGCGCTGACCTGGTCGTACGCCGCCTCAGACCAGGTCGATGAGGTCGGCGATCGAGTCGACGGTGTTCGACGGCCTGAACGGGTAGGAGCCGACCTCCTCGCGGGTGGTCACACCGCTCAGCACGAGGAACGTCTCGACCCCCGCCTCAAGGCCCGCGAGCACGTCGGTGTCCATCCGGTCACCGATCATCGCGCTGGTCTCGGAGTGGGCGCCGATCGCGTTGAGGCCCGTGCGCATCATCAGCGGGTTGGGCTTGCCCGCGAAGTACGGCTCCTTGCCCGTGGCCTTGGTGATCAGCGAGGCGACGGCGCCGGCGGCGGGCAGCGGCCCCTCCACCGAAGGGCCGGTCGCGTCGGGGTTGGTGCAGATGAAGCGGGCGCCGCCGTTGATCAGCCGGATGGCACGGGTGAGCGCCTCGAAGGAGTACGTGCGGGTCTCGCCGAGGACCACGTAGTCGGGGGCGTGGTCGGTGAGCACGTACCCGATGTCGTGCAGCGCGGTGGTCAGGCCCGCCTCGCCGATGACGTACGCGGTCCCGCCGGGGCGCTGGTCCTCCAGGAACCGCGCGGTGGCGAGCGCCGAGGTCCAGATGTTCTCCACCGGCACCTGGAGCCCCATCCTGGCCAGCCGCGCCTGGAGGTCGCGCGGCGTGTAGATGGAGTTGTTGGTGAGGACGAGGAAGGGCTTGCCCGATTCGCGCAGCCGCTTCAGGAACTCGGCGGCGCCCGGGATCGGAACCCCTTCGTGCACGAGGACACCGTCCATGTCCGTGAGCCACGACTCGATGGGCTTGCGCTCTGCCACTGGCCTGATCTCCGCTCTGCGGTGGAAACGACACGCCCAGCCTAACGAGCCGGGAATCCGTCCACGATCGGCCTCCCGCGCAGGTCGTTGCTCGCGGCGGCGCCGGCCGCGGGCCGCGGGCGGCCGCGGCCCACCGCCACCGGCGCGCGTGGGGGTACGCGCCGGGGGCGGTGCCGCGGCCCCGTACGGCCCGGGAGTGGCGCCGCGGCCCCGTACGGCGGCGACCGCCCCCGCCCGGCGGCCCCATGGGCCCGGCGGCCTCACGGGCCCGGCGGTTCTACGGGCTCGACGGTCCCGCGGGCCCTGCGGGTTCTACGGGCGGGGGCCGACCACCTCGCCCGAGGCACCGTCCGTCACGGTGATGGCGGACGAGGGGCAGGAGTCCGCGACGTCCAGCAGCACCTCGTCCTCGGGGGCGTCCGCCGCGTCCCGTACGACGGTGGCGGTGGAGCCGTCCAGAGCGAAACGTTCCGGCGCCAGCGCCGCGCACATGCCGGAGCCGATGCAGACGTGGTCGTCGACCTCGATGTGCCAGCCGGTCACCCCGCTCACCACCCCACCGGCAGCGAGCGCGGGCCGCGCACCAGCATCTTCGACTTCCACTCCGGCTCTCCCGCGATCCGCAGCTGCGGCACCTTCGTCACCAGTGCGCGCAGCGCCTCCTGGAGCTCCATCCTGGCCAGCTGCGCGCCCAGGCAGTGGTGCACGCCGTGGCCGAAGCCGAGGTGCTGGTTGGCCGGCCGGTCGAAGCGGAGCGTGTCGGGGTCCTCGAACTTCGCCGGGTCCCGGTTGGCGGAGCCGAGGGAGACGAGCACCGGCTCGCCCCTGCGCACGAGCACCCCGCCCACCTCGATGTCCTCCGCCGCGTACCGGGGGAAGAAGCCGCCGGACGCCAGCGGGATGAACCGCATCAACTCCTCGACAGCGCTGGGCACGAGGTCCGGGTCGTCGACCAACCGCTGCCACTCGTCGCGCTGTTCGAGCAGCGTCCACACCATGTTGGGGATCTGGGAGGCCGTGGTCTCGTGTCCGGCGACGAGGATCGCCAGGCAGAGGTTGGTCATCTCCTCCTCGCTCAGCCGGTCCTTGGCGTCACGGGCCTCGATGAGCCCGGAGATCAGGTCGTCGCGCGGCTCGGCGCGGCGCTGGGCGATGTACGCGGCGAGATATGCGGTCAACTGCTGCTGGTTCTCCAGGAGTTCCTCGGAGCTCAGCCGGTCGGTGGACATCAGCGCGTCGCTCCACACCCGGAACTTGGGCCGGTCCTCGGCCGGGACGCCGAGCATCTCGCAGATCACGGCGACGGGCAGCGGCAGCGCGAACGCGTCGACCAGGTCGGCGGGCGAGCCGGCCGCGATCATCTCGTCCAGCAGATCGCCGGTGAGCCCCCGCACCCACGGGCGCAGCCCCTCGACCTGGTGGCGGGTGAAGGCCCGGGAGACGAGGGTGCGCAGCCGGGTGTGGTCCGGCGGGTCCATCGACAGGATGTTGGGTCGGGACACGGCCGGGTTGTAGCGCGGCTCGCCCTCGTTCTCCACGGCCATGGCACGGGAGAACCGCAGGTCGCCGAGGACGAACCGGGCGTCCTCGTAGCGCGTCGCGAGCCACGCGGGTCCGCCGTGCGGCAGCTGGACCCGGATCATGCCGGCGCCCTCCCTGGCGTCGGCGTACGCCTCGTGCAGGTGGAGCCCCGCGCCCTCGTTGAACGGGTACGGCACGGGCTCGGGAACGGAGACCGAGGCTGAGGTGGGGGGTGTGATGCTCGTCAAGGATCTCTCCCACGTGAACGTGGCGGACGGTGTGGACGGTTGCACGGCACCCGGCAGAGCTGTGCGCACTCTCCGTGGCGCTCCCGCGACCGAACGTCTTGCAAGCAGACGCTTACAAGCTAGGCAGCCCTCCTCACGGCAGTCAAGGCGCGCTCCGCACACCGCGCGGGGGATACGGTGTGCGCGGGAGGACATGTGGCTGAAACCGGACGCCCCGCGCGCCCCCGGGCGCGCGACGCGGCGGCGACCCGTAGGGCTCTGCTCGACGCCGCCGCCGAACTCTTCTTCGAACGCGGCTTCCAGCGCACCACGGTGCGCGACATCGCCGACCGGGCGGGCGCCAACCAGGCGCTGATCTTCCGGTACTTCGGATCGAAGGCGGCGGTCTTCGAGGCGGTCGCCGCCCGCCTCGGCCATGAGCAGCTCGACCGGACACCGGTGGAGCGGCTGCTCGAAACCACCGTGCGCAGCATGGTGCAGGGCGAGCCGGGCAGACGGCGCGACCACACGATGGTGACGTTCCTGCGTTCGCTCGGCACGGACGGCCCCGCGGCCGACATCGCCGAGCAGCTCGGCGACGACTACGCCGCGGCCCTGTCGACGCTCACCGACGCGCCGGACGCGCGGCTGCGCGCACAGCTGGTGCTCGCGTGGCTCGTGGGCATCGGGCTGGTCAGGGACGTGAGCCGGATCGAGCCCCTCAAGACGGCGAGCGCCGACGAGGTGACGGCCCTCTTCCTGAAGGCGGCGCGCACGCTGCTTGAGGGGACGGAGTAAGTCCCGAGCCCGTGCGGCCGGACGGCCCAAGTCCCGTCCTCGTACGGCCTGTTCGGTGCGTATCCGGGGCCCGCGCCCCGGGCTCTGGGGCTCTGGGGCTCTGGGGCTCTGGGGCTCTGGACGCGATCCGTTGTGCGCTCCCGTTCACCCTGTGCGGTCGTCGTGTGCGGTCGCCGGTGGCGGTGTCGCCGTGGTCGTCGCGCACGGCCGCGCCGCCGCCCGGCAGGTCCGCCACGTCACGCACCGCACCGGTCGCCCAGGAAGGTGTACCGGCCGGTCGCGAGCAGCGCCTGCCCCAGGGCGAGTTGGGCGGTGCGCGGCTCGACGGCCGCGTCCCCGCGGCACCACAGCGCGACCGTGAAGGCGACGCGCGGGGCGGGGTTGCGGGCGCGCGCCTCGTCCGGTGCGACCAGTTCGAGGCCGCGCACCGCGGCGTCGGCGCCCGCCGTCGCGGCTGCGGCGACGGTCGCCTCGCGCTCGGTGCGCGCGCCCGGCGAGTGGAGGTGGTGGGAGTCGAGGGGGTGTTCCACCGTGGGATGGTCGTACGCGCCGCGCCGCGCCGCGGGTGCGGGTCAGGTCCTGCGCGTACGGCGCCGCTCCACCAGGACGGTGATCCCGGCGCCCGCGGCGATCAGCCCCACGGCCGCGCCGGTACGGGCCAGGACCCCGGCGGCACCGGTCGCCGCGAGCTGCGGGGGCAGAGGCAGCGGGGACGTCCACGGGTCGGTGCCGGGGCCGGCGGGCATGGCAGGGGTGGCGGGCATGCCGGAGGCGACCGGGCTGCCGGGGGTGGCGGAACTGACGGGAGTGGCCGGGGTGCCCGGCGGCCGGCCGCCTCCGCCGGGGCCGGTGTCCGCACCCCCGCCGGTGTCCGCCCCTCCGCTGCCCCCCACCACGCGGAGGCGGTACGGCGCCGACTCGCCGACCCAGCCGCCGTCGTCCCCCTCGCGCTGCACGGCGGCGGCGCTGACGGTGACGGGGCCCTCGGGCGCGTCCCCGGTGAACGCGAGGCTCGCCTCCAGGCTGACGGTGCCGCGCGCGGGGACCGTGAACCCGGTGGTGTCCCGGTCGAGGACGCCGATGATCTCGTCCTCGTCCGAGGTGTGGAGCGGGAGGGCGTGCGGCGCGCCGTGCTCGTCCGCGAGGCCGAGGGTGACCTGGGCCGCCGTCAGCCGCCGCCCGGCGTCGGTGACGACGAGGACGGGGTGGACATTGCGGCAGGCGCGGCGGGTGGTGTTGACGAGGTCGACGTACCAGGTCTGCGCGCCGCCGCCCGCCCGGTAGGCGGCGGGGCCGCCACGCAGGCGCGCCCGGATCGGGAAGTCGCGGGCGGCCGCGTCGCCGCAGAGCGGCACGGGGGCCGACGCGCTCGCGACGGCCCGCGCGGCCCCGGCCGGGTGCGGGCCCGCGACGGCGGGCACCGGCACGACGGCCGCGGCGAGACCGAGGGACAGGACGGCGGCACGGCGCAGGCGCATGGCAGCGTCTCCTCCACGGGTCGCGGGCGGGAGCCAGACGCTGCCACGCGGCACGGGGCTCACCCGGCCACCACGACCACCAATGGCCCGAAAATCATACGAATAGGCCCCTCGGGGTGGGCCGGGTCAGCGGCGGGCGAGCCCGCCGATCACCAGCCCGAGGGGGAAGCCGAACCGCTTGACTCGTGCCCCTCGCCCGCGGTGAGCTCCACGGCGTGCCGGGTGGTGCGCGGGGCCGGGCGCCGCCCGCCCGGCGCCCGGGTGCCCGACTGGGCGCGGGCGCAGAGCGCGGTGCCGCGCGGGGACGCCAGGCCGGCCGCGCTGCGTGGGGTTGTGGGCGGCCTGTCACAGCCGCGCCGGCGGCACGGCCACCGTCGCCCTCGGCCCGTACGGGCACGGGCCTGGCCCCGCACCGGCGGCAAGGGGCGGAGGCTGCCGAACGGGCGTCCCGGCAGGGCCAGGGCCCCCGGCCGGGACGCCCCGGTAACAGACGCGTGGAGGGGGCGCCGCCCGGGGGCGCGCACAGTCCGGGCGGGTCGCCCGGTGCCTGGCGCTCGGCGTCGGGCGCCCGGGACAGGCCGCCCGGCGCGTCTCGCGCTCGGGGCGAGCGGGCCCGGCCCGACCTGGCCCGGCCCGGCGCTTCGCGCGCCTCGCGGTCAGGGCCTCTGGCGCTCGGCGCCGTAGCGGAGGCCGTCGATGAGCAGGGCGACCATCCGCTCGTCCGCGGTGCGGTCCTCGCCGCCCGTACAGAGGCGGGACACGGCGTGCAGCAGTTCCATCGGGGCGACGTCCCCGCGGACGCGGCCCGCGCCTGCCGCCGCGTCGAGCAGCGTGCGCAGCGCGGGCTCGAAGCGCTCCTGGAAGTACGCGGGCAGCGGCTCGAAGGCGGGGTTGCCGGAGTGCAGCGCCGCGGCGAGGCCGCGCTTGGTGCCGACGAAGCCGGTGAACCGGTGCAGCCAGCGGGTGAGCGCCTCGAAGGGCTCGCACTCGGCGGCGAGGACGGCCGCCTCGGCCGCGCAGGCGTCTACCTCGTGCCGGAAGACGGCGGAGACCAGGTCGGAACGCTCGGGGAAGTGCCGGTAGAAGGTGGCGAGGCCCACCCCCGCCCTGCCGGTGATCTCACGCACCGGGGCGTCCACGCCCGACGTGAGGAAGACCTCTCGGGCCGCGGCGACCAGCGCGTCGATACTCCGCTGCGCGTCGGCGCGCACGCGCCGCGTGCGCTCGGGTGGGGGCGCGCCCATGAGGATCCTCCTTGCTAAGTGAGAAGCCGTTCCGTATCGTCTAAGTGATAAACCGTTCCGCTTAAGTGATCCTAGCACCGGAGGACAGCGATGAGGTATCGCACGCTCGGCCGTACCGGCATCCAGGTCAGCCCGTACTGCCTGGGGGCCATGATGTTCGGGGCCATCGGCAACCCGGACCACGACGACTCGGTCCGCATCATCCACAAGGCCCTCGACTCCGGCATCAACTTCGTGGACACGGCCGACGTGTACTCGCGCGGGGAGTCCGAGGAGATCGTGGGCAAGGCGCTCAAGGGCAGGCGGGACGGGGTCGTGCTCGCCACCAAGGTGAACGGCGCCATGGGCGACGACCCCAACCGGCGCGGCACCTCGCGGCGCTGGATCATGACCGCGGTCGAGGACTCGCTGCGCCGCCTGGGCACCGACCACATCGACCTCTACCAGGTCCACAGGCTCGACCCCACGGTCGACATCGAGGAGACCCTCTCGGCCCTCACCGACCTCGTACGCAGCGGCAAGGTGCGCGCGATCGGCTCCTCGGCCTTCCCCGCCTCGGCCATCGTGGAGGCCCAGTGGGCCGCCGAGTCCCGGGGACTCGAACGCTTCCGCACCGAGCAGCCCGCCTACTCGATCCTCGACCGCGGCATCGAGCGCGAGGTCCTGCCGGTGGCGCAGCGGTACGGCATGGGGGCGCTCGTGTGGAGCCCGCTGGCGCAGGGCATGCTGACCGGCCGCTACCGCAAGGGCCGGCCGGCCGAGACGCACCGCGGCGGACTGTTCAGGCACTACACGGACGAGCGCCGCCTGGACGCCGTCGAGCGGCTGATCCCGCTCGCCGAGCAGGCGGGCCTGAAACTGACGCACCTGGCGATGGCGTTCGCGGTCGCCCACCCCGGCGTCACCTCGGCCATTATCGGTCCGCGCACCATGGAGCACCTGGACGACCTGCTCGCCGGTGCCGACGTCACCCTCGACGACGCCCTCCTCGACGAGATCGACGCGGCCGTCGCCCCCGGCACCAACGTCGGCGAACTCGACATGGCCTACACGCCCCCCGAGCTCCAGCACACCCCGCTGCGCCGCCGCCCCCTCGACGAACGTCCGGCCGCCTGAGCGGACACGCGGGCCCACAGGCCCAGGCGCCGACTGCCGGGTCAGCGCAGGCGGTGGCCGTAGAGCGGGGCGAGTACGAGGTGTGCCGCGCCCTCCGCGACCGGGCGCGTCCCGTCCTCGACCGCGGTGACCGGCACGGCGCCGGGGGCGCGCCCGGATGGCCGCGCCGCCAGCACCTCGGCGACCCCTGCCGTGAAGCGCTCCCGGTGGGCGGCGACCGTGCGCCCGCCGAGTACGACACGGTCGATGTCCAGCAGCTCGACGAGGTTCGCCGCGCCCTCGCCCAGCACCCGCGCGGCGGTGCCGAGGTCGCCGCGCGCGGCGGCGGCCAGGCATGTCGCCTCAAGGCAGCCCCGGTAGCCGCAGCCGCAGGGCGGGCCGTCCAGTTGGACGACCTGGTGGCCGAACTCGCCCGCCCCGGTCCGCGCGCCGCGGTGCAGCGCCCCGTCCAGCACAAGACCGGCGCCGAGCCCCGTACCGAGGTGCAGGTACGCGAACGAGCCGCCACCACCTCCCGGCGCGGCGAGCCCCAGCGCCGCCGCGTTGGTGTCCTTGTCGAGCGCGACGGGCAGCCCGAGCCGCTCGGCGAGTGCCGCCCGCAGCGGGAAACCGTCCCAGTGCGGGAACCCCGTCACCCGGCCGGCCGTCCCGGCCGCGTGGTCGAGCGGCCCCGGCATGGCGACCCCGACCCCGAGCACCCCGCCCGCCGTCCCCGGGCCGCCCGCGCCCGCCCGCTCCGCGGATCCCGGCCGCGCCGAGGCCCGCACCTCCGCGACCCGGCCCACCGCGGCGGTGAGCACCTCGTCGGGCGGCGCGCCGAGGT
Organism: Streptomyces tremellae; assembly: GCF_039540215.1. Lineage (NCBI taxonomy): Bacteria > Bacillati > Actinomycetota > Actinomycetes > Kitasatosporales > Streptomycetaceae > Streptomyces > Streptomyces tremellae. Next base: position 81,200 of record NZ_BAABEP010000027.1, on the reverse strand, counting down.
CGAGCGGCCCGCTCGCGGCGGCCACCGGCCGTCCCGCGAGGTCGACCAGGACGGCCGTGGCCTCGTCCCGGTCCAGGTGGAGGCCCACCGCGTGCGCGGCGCCCGGGACGAGGCGCAGGACTGTGCGCGGTTTGCCGCCCGTGGAGGCGCGGAAGCCCGCTTCCGCCGCGAGCCCCTCCGCCCGCAGCCTCGCGGTGATCTTGCTGACAGCCTGCGGCGTGAGGCCCGTGCGCTCCGCGAGCTCCAGCCGGCTGATGCCCTCCTCCCCCGAGGCGCGGAGCAGGGCGAGCACCAGGGCGGTGTTGTGCCCGCGCAGCACCGGCAGGTTGGCGCCCGCGGCGCCGGGGGCGGGCGACTCCGCCGCCGACGCCGCGGGCCCGGGGCTTGGGGAGCGCCGGGCGGGCTTGTGGGGGTCCGTGCTGTTCATCGCCGCCATTCTCGCGTGCCCTTGCAGTTTGGCAACAGCGTTGCTTAAGTGGAACCATGACTGGCAGCATGACCGGCACATCCGACCGCCCTCTCAGGGTCGGGCTCGTGGGGTACGGCCTCGCGGGTTCCGTCTTCCACGCACCGCTGATCGCCGCCACCGGGGGTCTCGCCCTCGACACGGTCGTCACCTCAAGCGAGGAGCGCCGCGCCCAGGCGCGCGCCGAGTTCCCCTCCGTGCGGTTCGCCGCCTCTCCCGAGGAGCTCTGGCAGCGCGCCGACGAGCTGGACCTCGTCGTCATCGCCTCCCCGAACAAGACCCACGTGCCCCTCGCCACCGCGGCACTGGAGTCCGGCCTGCCGGTCGTCGTCGACAAGCCCGTCGCCGGGACGGCCGCCGAGGCCAGGGCGCTCGCCGCGCTCGCCGCGGAGCGCGGGCTCCTGCTCTCCGTCTTCCAGAACCGCCGCTGGGACAACGACTTCCTCACTCTCAGGAACCTGATCGACACCGGCGAGCTGGGCGAGGTACAGCGCTTCGAGTCCCGCTTCGAGCGCTGGCGCCCGCAGCTCAAGGGCGGCTGGCGCGAGTCGGGGGCCCCCGAGGAGATCGGCGGCCTGCTCTACGACCTGGGCAGCCATGTCGTGGACCAGGCGCTCACCCTGTTCGGCCCGGTGAGCCTGGTCTACGCGGAGTCGGACGTGCGCCGCCCCGGCGCCGAGGCCGACGACGACACCTTCTTCGCCCTCACCCACGCCTCGGGCGTCCGCTCGCACCTCTATGCCAGCGCCACCACGGCCCAGCTCGGCCCCCGCTTCCGCGTGCTCGGGTCGACGGCGGGCTTCGTCAAGTACGGGCTCGACCCCCAGGAGTCCGCCCTCCGCGACGGCCGCCGCCCCGGGGCCGGCGACAAGCCCTGGGGCGTGGAGCCCGAGTCCCAGTGGGGCCGGCTCGGCGCGGGCGAGTCGCCGCTGACCGGCGGCGGCACGCCCGTACCGACGATCCCGGGCGACTACCCCGCGTACTACACCGCCGTCGCCGCGGCCCTGCGCGACGGCGGCGCGCCGCCCGTCACGGTGGAGCAGGCCGCGGCGACCCTGGACGTCCTCGAAGCAGCTCGCCGCTCCGCGCGCGAGGGCACCGCCGTCCGGCTGGAGGCCACCGCATGAGCCCGACGCCCTCCCGCCAGGAGCTGCCCTCCGCCGCCGAGTTGGAGGCCGAGGCCGCAGATCTCGTGCTCCCCCGCTTCGGTCACGACGAGGCATGGCGCCTCGGCTCGCTGCTGGTCGAACTGGCCCGCGCCCGGCGCGCCCCGGTGGCGATCGACATCCACCAGGGCGCCCAGCAGCTTTTCCACTGCGCGCTGCCCGGATCGAGCGCCGACAACGACGGCTGGATCGAGCGGAAGCGCCGCGTCGTGGAGCGCTACGGCGCCGCCTCGCTTCTGGTCGGGGCACGCTTCCGGGCCAAGGGCCAGACCTTCGAGGAGTCCTCGCGGCTCGATCCGGCCCGCTACGCAGCCCACGGCGGCTGCGTACCGCTCGTGGTGGGCAACGCGGGCATGGTCGGCACCGTCACCGTCTCCGGCCTTCCGCAGGCCGAGGACCACGCGCTGGTGGTGGAGGCCCTGCGCACCCTGCGCGACGCACTCTGAGGGCTTCCACCCGGCACGTCCCGGCCGACGCCCCACCGCATACCCCACCGGCCCCGACCGCGCGGGCCCGGTGAGCGCGGGCCCGCCCGGCACCGGGCGCGGTGGGCGGCAGGCGCGGTGGGCGGCAGGCGGGGTGGGCGGCAGGCGCGGTGGGCGCCGCCGGCGGGGCACCCACCGCGCAGTCAGGCGTCCTTGAACTGCTGGCGCTGCCTGCCAAGTCCCTCGATCTCCAGCTCCACGACATCGCCCGAGCGCAGATAGGGCTTCGGCTCCGGCTGGCCGAGAGCCACCCCCGCGGGCGTGCCGGTGTTGATGACGTCGCCCGGGTAGAGCGTCATGAACTGGCTGACATACCGGACGATCTCCGCGACGGGGAAGATCATGTCGGCCGTCGTGCCATCCTGCCTGGTCTCCCCATTGACGCTGAGCCTCATCGAGAGCGCCTGCGGGTCGGGCACCTCGTCGGCCGTCACCAGCCAGGGGCCGAGGGGGTTGAACGTCTCGCAGTTCTTGCCCTTGTCCCACTGGCCGCCGCGCTCGATCTGGAACTCGCGTTCGGAGACGTCGTTGGACACGGTGTACGCGGCGACGTGCCCGAGCGCCGCCTCCGCGGACTCCACGTACCGCGCGGTCTTGCCGATGACGACGGCGAGCTCGACCTCCCAGTCCGTCTTCACGCTCCTGCGCGGGATGAGGACCGTGTCCTCAGGTCCGACCACCGTGTCCGCCGCCTTGAAGAAGATGATCGGCTCGGACGGCGCCTGCGCGTGCGTCTCGCGGGCGTGGTCGTGGTAGTTGAGGCCGATGCAGACGATCTTCCCTATGCCGGCGAGCGGCGCGCCGATCCGCTGCCCGCCTTCGAGCACGGGCAGCCCGCCTCCCGCCGCGGCGGTCCGGACGCGCTCCAGGGCCCCGTCGTCGGCGAGGAGCGCGCCGTCGATGTCGGAGACAAGATCCGACAGGTCCCGCAGGGTCGTACCGTCCTCGTCGAGCAGCGCGGGGCGCTCCGCACCCGCCGTACCGACACGCAGCAGCTTCATCGTTCCTGACTCCTCTTGGTCGAGCTGATCGAACTGGTTGAACTGGTCCGGCTGGTCCGGCTGGTCCGGCTGGTCCGGCTGGTCCGGCTGGTCGAGCCAGCGGGACCGTCCGAACCGGTGGTGTCGGGCCCAGAACCGGTGGTGTCGGGCCCAGAACCGCTGGGACCGGTCCCGAACCGGTGGGGCGGGTCGAGCCGGTGGGACCCGGTCCGGCCGGCGGATGCGGCGACCGGCGGACCGGCGGACCGCTCCCGTACAGCGGCCCTCCCGTGCAACCGGGCAATCCTTCCCATACATCGGATCTCTCCGCAAGGCCGCGTCTCACAGCCCGGTCATCGACGCGCCCGACGCCGAGGCGGGACCGCCCCCGTGCCGCCCGCTACGCGGGGGCCGCGACCGCCCGCCGCGGCGCCTCCCGCTGGAGCAGATACCGCTCCGCCGCCGTCCACACCGTGCTCGTCACCACATACAGCGCGGCGGCAAGCGGCACGACGGCGACCGTGACCAGGGTGAAGAAAGAGAGGAGTGGCATGAACCGCATCGCCCCCGTGACGGCCCCCGCGCCGGGAACCGACGCGTCGACGAGCGGACCGGCGCCGGCCTGCTGCCGCCTGGCGCGCACGGCGTTGAACGTGGCGACCGCGGCGATGATCACGAACAGCGCCGCGTACACCAGGCCCGCCGGGCCGAACGGCCCGCCGTGCGCGAGGGCGTCGCTCCAGCGGTCTCCGAGGGGTGCGCCGAGCAGGGAGTGGCTGAGCAGCTCATTGGGGCGTCCTCCGATCTCCGAGCTGTAGAACACGCGGTACATCAGGTAGAAGGCGGGCAGTTGCAGCAGCATCGGCAGGCATCCGGCGAGCGGGGAGACCTGCTCCTCCTCGTAGAGCTTCGCCATCGCGCGCTGGAGCTTCTCGGGGTTCTTCGCATGGGTGCGGCGCAGCTCGGCCATGCGCGGCGCGAGTTCGGCCCGCGCCCGCTGAGCACGGGCCGAGGCACGGGAGAGGGGGTGGACGGCGAGGCGGACGAGGACGGTGAACAGGACGATGGCGACGGCCACCGCCGAGCCGTGGAACAGCGGCCCGAGCGGGCCTGCGAGGGCGTTCACCAGGCGGGCGAACGCGGAAATCGTCGTGGACAAGGCTGTGCCCTCCGAGGGTCACGTCGAACCGGGCGAACCGGCACGGACCGAAGTCGAACCGGCGTGGATACGGCGTGACGGCCGACGCGGGCAGCACCCACGCGCAGGCAGGCAGACCCATGCCTCATCGCGTCGGCGCGGCGCGCTGTGCGCCACCGGCGGAGGAGGGGCGGGATCCGCAACGCCCGGAGTGAGTGCCGGAGTTACGCGGCCGTCGGAAGGCGGCGGCCGGGCGCTCGGGGGCGGGTGCGCCCCCTGGCGTCGGGATCTCGCTGGGGAAGGAACGCGGTGCGTATCTCGCGGTCGCGCATGGCCGTGCGCACCCGGTGGCGCGGCACCAACGGGGCCGTGCGGGCGGCGGCGACCACGCACAGCGCGAGTGCGGCGCAGGCGGCGGCGGTCGCGGCGACCGCGACGGCCGAGGGCACCAGCAGGCCGGGCGAGGACAGCAGTATCTGGGCGAGCACCAGGAACAACAGGGCTCCGGACCACAGTCCGGACGACCGCACGCCACGCCGCACGGAACTCCTCGCGCTCTCACGGGACATCCGCGCCACCGGTCGGCGCATCAGCACTCACCTCCCCCTTTCCGACTGCCGCTCTCAAACTGCTCTCAGCCTGCCACGGGCTTCAGACTGCCACGAGGGGGCCGCGGCTGTTTCCCGGCCCTGTCTGCTTGGACACGCGCCGGCCGAAAACGTCACGCACCCATCGCACACCGCGTTCCCCGTCACTTCCCGACCGACCACCGCACCGCGCCCCGTCACACGGACACGCACCCGCCCGCGGCCGCTACCCGCGCTCGACGTCAAGTCGCGTGAGCAGCCTGTGGGGCTTCAGCAGGGCCCGGCTCACCGGGTTCCCCGGCTCCGGGTCGAGGTCGCGCCCCGGCACGAGGAGCACGTCCTCGACCGGTACGACGCGCCCGCAGGCCGTGCACTGCCCGTGCGGGTCGAGCTTCGCGCCGCAGTCCGCGTGGACGAAGGAGCGCAGCGTCGGCACCCCGTCCACGTGCGCGGTCCCCCACGTGCCGAGCGACAGCAGGACCGGCCAGAGCGCGACCCCACGCTCCGTCAGGACGTACTCGTCACGCGGGGGCGACTCCTGGTACCTGCGCCGGTCCAGCACGCCGGCCTCTTCGAGGGAGCGGAGCCGCGCGACCAGCACGGCGCGCGGGATGCCGAGGTGCGTCAGGAAGTCGTTGTACCGCGTCACGCCGTAGAAGGCGTCCCGCACGATCAGGAGCGTCCAGCGCTCGCCGATGACCTCCAGGGCGCGGGCGACGGAGCAGTGCTGGTGCGCGTAGTCCTTCCCAAGAGCCATGCCGCCCACCCTACCGCTCCAGGTTCATTCACCGAACCTGCCGTGTTACGGTCACTCCATCCACAGGTTCATTGAACGAACTGACAACTCCCCGTCCCGGGTCTCTCGTCACGGAGGCACAGCCACCGTCCCAGGGCCCCCGTCACAGAGGCGCAGCCATGCCCCGCCCTTCCGACCCCGCCACGGCCACCACCCGCCCCCAGGGGACCGCCCAGGGCCTGGCCGTGGCGCACCCCGGTGTCTCGCCGAACGTGCGCGGCACCCTCGTCGCCACCCTCGCCGCGACCCTCGTGGCACTGATGGGCTACACGGCGCCGCTGCTCACCGTGCCGACGCTCGCCACGACCTTCCACACCTCGCTGTCGGCCCAGGCGTGGCTGCTCAACGGCACTCCGCTCGGCCTCGCCGCCCTGCTGCTCGTGGCCGGCGGCCTCGCCGACGACTTCGGCAGGCGCAGGGTGTTCCTGGCCGGGACCGCGGCCCTCGCGGTCACCACCGCTCTCAGCGGCCTCACCGACGACACCCTCCTCTTCACCCTCACCCGCGTCGCCCAGGGCGCGGCGAGCGCGGCGATCCTCGCGACCAGCCTCGGCCTCATAGCCCACGCGTTCCCCGCGGGCCCCGCCCGCCTCAAGGCCACCGGCGCCTGGGGTGCCACCGTCAGCGGCGGCATCGCGCTCGGCCCGCTCCTCGCCGCCGCGCTGAACGGCTTCGGCTGGCGCGTGCTCTACGCGGTGCTCGGCGTAGCCGCCCTCGCCGCGGGCGGCTACGCCTCCCGCGTCCTTGCGGAGTCGCGCGCGCCGCACCGCTCCCGCCCCGACCTGCCGGGCGCCGCGGCGCTCGGCCTCGCCTTCACCGCCCTGCTCACTGCGCTCACCCTGGGGCGCACCGGCTGGCTGCGCCCGTCCGTCCTGCTGCTCCTCGTCGCGACGGCCGTCCTGCTCGGCGCCTTCGCGCTGATCGAGCGGCGCACAGCCGCTCCGCTGGTCGACCTGGGGCTGCTGCGGCACGCGCCGTTCCAGTCGTCGATCCTCGGGGCGCTGTTCACCGGGCTCGCGGTGATCGGGTTCTTCAGCTACCTGCCCGTGGTCGTGGAGGGCGTCCTCCACCTGTCCGTCCTCCAGACGGCGTGGATCGTGCTGCTCTGGGCCGGGACCGCGGCGGTCGTCGCGTACCAGGCGAAGCGTTTGCACGCGCGGTTCCCCGTGCGGTACCAGATGGCGGCCGGCTTCCTCCTGCACGCCGTCGGCATCCTCGGCATGCTGGGCGCGGTCGGCGCCCTGTCGGAGGCGCGGTTGCTGCCGGGCGTGTTCGTCGCGGGGCTCGGCAGCGGGCTGCTGAACGCGGCGCTGCCCAGGCTGTCCGTCGAGTCGGTACCCGCACCGCGCGCCGCGATGGGCTCGGGCGCGAACAACACGGCGCGCTACATCGGCTCGTCGGCGGGCGTCGCGCTGACGCTCGCGCTGGTCACCTCGGCGGGCACGACCGCCCGCGGCATGGACACCGCCATCGCGGTGATGGCCGGGGTGTCCGTGCTCGGCGCCCTGTTCGTCGTAGCGCTGCGCGGGCGCGGGGCGGCGGCCTGAGCGGGCGGGTACGGGGCACGGCGGGCGCCCCAGGGACGGACGCGGGGTACGGCGGGCACGCCGGGGAAAGGGCGCGTGGCGCGCGCCCCGAGGACGTTCGCCGGGGAACCGGCGCCGGGTGACGGGGTACGGGCGCGCCCGAGAGGACGCTCGCCGGAGAACGGGCGCCGGGCGCGGGCGGACACGCCGAGGACGGAACTGCGAACCCCCGGCCCCGCGAGGGGCAACCCGGCGGCGGGCCGCCCCGACCGCCCTGGGGCCCGGCCGGCAGGCACCCCGGCCCGGCGAGCACGCAGGAGCCGTGCCACACGCGGCGGCGCGCCGGAACGGGCGGGCGCGCCGGCGACGCGGCCTACGCCGCCTCCGCCCCGCCCGGCCGCACCCCGTCGTCGGCGAGCACCTCGCCGTCAGGACGGGTGTCCGCCGCGGCACCGGCCGCGCCCGCCCCCGCGTACGTGAGGGAGAGCGCCACCAGCAGGTTGGCGGCGAGCCCGACGATGCCCGCGTTCACACCCCACACCGGGTCGTGGCCGCCGAAGACCAGCACACACACCAGCGCCACTCCGGCCGCGAGGCCGCCCAGCCCCGCGACGAGCGTGAACCGCCGCCACACCAGCCCCAGCAGCACCATCGGCAGGAGCTGCGCCATCCCCTCGTAGCTGATGAGCGACAGCCTGACGAGCGTGTCGGGCGCGGTGTACGTGAGGACGAGCGCGACGCCGCCCGCGACCACCACCACGGCCCTGGCCGCCGCGCGCTGCCGCCGCTCGCCGCTCAGACGCGGCACGAGCGACAGCACGCTCCGGCCCCACATCGTGCCGATGACCAGCATGAACACCGCCATCGGGACGATCGAGGAGAGCGCGGCGGCCACCCCGACCACGCCCACGGCCCAGGCGGGCAGCGCGTCCACGACGAGCCGGAACAGCGCGAGATCCGAATCGGAATCCGCGAGTCCGGGCACCACGAAGGTCGCGGCGAGCCCCAGCAGCATCGGCACGAACAGCAGCACGTTGTACGCGGGTAGGAACACCGCGTTCCGCCGGAGGGTGTCGGCGCTCCGCGCGCCGAGGTACCCGGCGACGGTCGTCGGGAAGATGACCACGGTCACCGCGTTCATCAGCGACGTGGTGACGAACCAGGCGGTGCCCATCGAGCTGTGCCCGTGACCCGGCAGGGTCAGCCACGCGGACCGCTCCCGTACGACGCGGTGCAGGAAGTCGCCGTACCCGTCGAAGTAGTGCAACGGCACGTACACCACGAGGAAGGCCAGGGTCCCGATCACCAGCAGGTCCTTCAGCACGGAGACCCAGGCGCTGCCGCGCAGGCCGCTGACGACGACGAAGGCGGTGGTGACCGCGAAGCCGATGAAGTAGGCCCAGTTCAGGCTGATCGTGCCGTACGAGATGGTCGAGACGACCACCCCCATGCCGGTGATCTGGAGCTGGATGTACGGCAGCAGGAACACCGTCGCGAGCAGCGCCGTCAGGGCGCCGAGCCAGGGTTTGCCGTACCGGTGGGCGATCAGGTCCGTGATGCCGACGAGGCCGTGCCGCCGCGCGTACGACCAGAGCATCGGGCCCACCACGTACCCGACCGCGTAGCCACAGGACATGTAGGCGATGACGTACAGGACCGGCGCCCCGAAGTCGTATCCCCAGCCGGCGCCGCCGAGGTAGCTGAAGCTGGTGTAGCTCTCCCCCGCCATCAGCACCCAGATGAAGACGGCCCCCAGGCTGCGTCCGCCCACGGACCACTCGGTGATGCCTCCCCCGCGGCCGCGCCCGCGCACCGCGAGCAGGCCGAGGACGACGGTGAGGACCATGAAGGCCCCGAACACGGAGGTCGCGACGGCCGCGTTCACCGCTTCCCCTGCCCGCGCCGGGCCATCTCCCTGCGGTCGCCCCGGTAGGCGGCCCAGACGGCGAACGGGGTCGCCACCACGGAGGCGAGCAGCCAGAACGCGAGGAACGGCAGGCCGCCGACCAGGGGATGGACCCGGTTCACCCAGGGCGGGGCGACCAGGAACAGCACAAAGGGGACGAGGAGCCAGAGCAGGTGGGGACGTTGTCGCAGCACCCGAGGACCCTAACCGGACGGCCGTCCACAAAGGACCCCCGCACCTCACCCCCTCCTCCCACGACGGAGCCGGTTTCCGGCAGTACCGTGAGGCCATGCGCCCCGACATGCCTGCCGACCACACGACGGAAGCCGAGCGCCTGCTGCGCACCGCGGCCCGCTACCCGGAGGACCAGGAGCCCCTGCTCCTCCAGGCGGCCGCCCACTTCGAGCTGGCCGGCGCGAGAGACCGGGCCTCCGGGCTCTACGACCAGCTCCTCACGGCCGGACAGGACCGGCCGAGCGCCGAGCACCCGCAACTGGTGAAGGCGCTCAAGGCGGCCAACCTCTGGGAGATGGGCCACGAAGGGGAAGCCCGCGCGATCATGGACGGCGTCCAGCTCGCGGCGCCCCTCGAACCCACACCGTGGGAGATCATCGCGGGCTGCCTTGAGCGCCACGACGAGCCGGAGGCCGCCCACGACATCTTCACCGAAGCGCTGAACCTGCTGCTGACGCCCGGCGAAGAGGTCCCGTACGCGACCCACGCGCTCCTCATCGGCCGCCACCGCACCCGTCGCGTGCTCGGCCTGCCGCACGACGCCTGGGACGCGCTCGCCGACAAGGTCAACCCGACGTCCGTGCCGCTCGACGAACTCCACGACCCGAAGCGGCTGTGGGCGCTCGGCTCGGACAACCCCGACGAGCTCCAGGCCGAGATCAACCGCCTGCGCGCCGAACTCGGCTCGTACCGCACGGCCCTGTCCCGGCCCTTCCCCGTCGCGGTCCTGCACTGGCCCGAGGCCGAACTCGCCGAGCTGATCGCGGCGTACCCGCCGCTCGCCGAGGAGTACCCCTCCCACGAGATCCACCTGGCCCGCGTCGAGACCGCCCTGCGCGAGCTCGCCGCGGCGGGCACCCCCAACCTGGGCGTCGTCACCGGCACGGTCCCCTCCTACGAGGCCTTCGCGGCCTCCGAGGCGCTCCCGCCGACCACCGCTTCCCTGCTCCCCCTGTACGCCACCACCCTCGCCGCCCGCGGCCGCGCCGTCCCTTGGCCCCCGCCCCGCAACGCCACCTGCTGGTGCGCCTCCGGCAAGCCGTACCGCCTCTGCCACGGGGCGGCGTGAGGGCCTGAGGCGGGGCGAGGGGGCCAGGGCCGGGGAGGCCTGCTCCGCCGGCCGCACTCGGACGGTCGGACCCGCGCCCGCGCTCCCCGGTTGAGAACGGGGCACGGTCAAAGGTCCGTCCACCCCTCCCGCGACCTTGCCTCCGCTGGCACAATGTGCAGGTGACTGGTCCGGTTCCCTCTTCCGCCGCCGTCTCCGGCCGTATGAGCCGACAGGGCTCCCGAGACACGGCACCGGAAGTCGCCGTCCGCAAACTCCTCCACTCGGCAGGTCTGCGCTACCGCGTGAACCATCGTGTCCCCGGCATGCCTCGCCGAACCATGGACATTGCCTTCGGACCAGCCAAACTCGCCGTGTTTCTGGACGGTTGCTTCTGGCACGGCTGTCCTGTGCACGCCACCCACCCCAAGGCCAACGCCGACTGGTGGCGCCAGAAGCTGGCGAAGAACATGGCGCGGGACCTCGAGACGACCCGCCATCTGGAAAAAGAAGGTTGGACGGTTCTTCGGTTCTGGGAGCACGAGGCTCCCGTGGCCGTCGCAGAGGACATCGCACGAAAACGGGAGGCCCTGCTCAGAGCAGCACGCCGCCCTCGCCGGGCACAGGCGCATGACTGAAATCCCCCACATCCCCCTGCACCCTGGACCAAGCCATTCACCCATCACCTTCGTGAGGCGAACATGAGCGACGACTGGAAGTTCGATGTCCCCGTCACCGGCAGCAAGCTTCTCCCGCCGGACGCTCGCTACATGGAAGGGCTGAGCAGTCAGGGGTACGGGTTCGAGGTCGCTCTCGCGGATCTGGTCGACAACTCCGTCGATGCCGGGGCAAAGGACGTCGTTATCCACTTCCTACGAGACGGTGACGAACTCGTGAGTCTGCTCGTGGTGGACGACGGGGCCGGTATGGACGACGCGGCCCTCGACGTGGCCATGACGGTGGGAGGTCGACGCGACTACGCGCCCGGGGCCTTGGGGATGTTCGGCACGGGTCTGAAATCCGCGTCTCTCAGCCACGCGTCGGCAGTGACCGTGGTGAGCACCACGAAACGCACTCGGGCAGCAGGCCGGCGTTGGCGTCTTCAAAGGGCGATGTCGAACTTCGAGTGCGACATCGTGGACGCCGACTACGCGCAAATCCTCATCGACCGCTACGACAACGGCCGGCCCATCCGATGGCAGGGAACAATCGTCCGCTGGGACGGAGTGAAGGACTTCCCCAAGCACGGTGGCGGCGGCCAGACGGACCGCTACCTCCATCGGACGATCAACAAACTGGGTTTGCACCTGGGGCTCCACCTGCACCGCTTCCTTGCGAGAGACGACTTCAACATCACCGTCGCAGTGGAGGACGTTCGTACAGGCACCGTCTACACAAGCTTCGGCGTACAACCCCTGGACCCCTTCGGCTACCCCGTGTCCGGCCACCCCGACTATCCGACGGCGTTCACGGCTTCAACGCCCGAACTGGGCCGAACGCGACTCGACGCCCACATCTGGACACCGAAGTCCAACCTGGACGAATACAGGGCCGTCGGTTCCGTCATGGAGCGTCAAGGGTTCTACTTCTACCGCAATGACAGGCTCGTCCAGGCAGGTGGTTGGAACAACTTCCGTCAACCAGAGCAGCATCTCTCGCTCGCCCGTGTGGCGGTGGAGCTCCCTGACCGCACCGGAGACGTCTTCCGCCTCACGGTGAAGAAGTCGGGTGTCGACACCACCCCCGAGTTCGCGACCGCGCTGGAGAGCGCCACCAGTCCCACCGGTCGCGCCTTCGTCGACTACCTGAGCACAGCAGAAAGCGTCTACCGCGAGGCTCGAAAACGGACAGGGACGACTCGAAGACCCGTAGTGCCACCGGGCACAGGAATCGACCCCGGGGTCAGGGAGACCATCAAGGAAGAGCTGCCTCCCATACCCGGCGAGGAACCCATCGCGATCCGTTGGCAGAAGCTCGGCAACGAGATGTTCTTCTCCGTCGACCGCGAGAACCGAGTCATCCACCTGAATCAGCGGTACAGGTCGGCCATTCTCGGAGGTCGCCGCGGCGGGCTCAACGACGCCCCGACCCTCAAGTCTCTGATGTATCTGTTGCTCCACGAACTTTTCGAGAGGGACTACAGCGGCAGTCGGGAGAAGGACAATCTCCAGTTGTGGCAATCGATCCTCGTGTCGGCGGCACGGGCAGAGGAAGACAGGATGACCGACAATGACTGAGGGCTACGTCCCGTGGGCCTCAGTGGAGTACTACCTGAGTCGGGGGCAGGGGACGGCCTACAGACTGTCGCCGCCTTCTGCGCACCCCGAGGTCTCCTATGTGATCGAAGACGGGGGACGCGAGATTTCCCTGTACGTCGAACTCGATCCGCGGCGCACTCTGCCGACGTCGCCTCTTCCTCTGATACGGATTGACCAGATCGCCGAGCGAGGCATACGCATGGCCCGGGTGCGGGTCGGACGCCCCGAACTCCTGCGAGACTTCCACGACCTGTTGAACGCAATTGCCGAGCGGATCGTCAAGCACGAGCACACACTCGACCGAGCGTTCCGGGAGACAGTGCGGGCCTGGAGTGAACTGTTGGAGCGCCCCCGGGTGATGCATCCGGAAAGGCGCGTCGGGCTCATGGGAGAGCTGATGGCTCTGGTGTCCATCGCCCGTACGCACGACTGGCACACGGCAATGGGGGCGTGGCGCGGCCCCGATCGCGAGGAACACGACTTCGGGCTGCCCGAATGGGACCTCGAAGTGAAGACGACCGTGTCGGAACGACGACGCCACACAGTGCACGGCCTCGACCAGCTCACTCCGACAGGTACCCGCCCTCTGTGGTTGCTGTCCATACAGATGACACGTGGGGGCGCCGAAGGACGTACCCTCAACGACTCCGTCAACGCGGTGCGCAACATCGTGGCGAACGAGGCCCCCGCAGAACTGGAACGTTACGACGATCGGGTCTCGACCGGTGGTTGGGTGGACTTTCCTCAGGACGACGAACGGTGGCGCCTTCGCAGCACGCCGCTTCTCCTGCTGGTGGACGAGGCCGTGCCCCGCCTGGATGCGTCCGCCATACCGCCCGAGGGGCTCGGCCGCGTCAGCAACGTCTCCTACGCGCTCGATGTCACCGGGTTGAAGGCGTCACCCGACGCACCACCGGCCCTGTGCGAACCGTCCGCCCTCCATCTCCCGTGACCCCGAGGACCCAGCCATGTCGTCTGCTCGCGCGACTCTGCGCGTCGAACTCCACACCAGCGCGCTGAGCGGCATGCCCCTCCGCCCGAAGAACCTCGTCAGTGCGCTCGTGCATCACTCCCAGGACGAGGGAGAGGAGGCGAGGGACCTGGCGACCGAAGAAGACTTCAGGAACGCCCTGTCCCTCGCCCACTCCACCGACCAGTTGGTGGAACTGTGGCGAAGGCACCTCATCCACTGGGACTACGAGAAGAGCCCTTCGTGGACCGCGACCGCGCCCCGCACCGATGAGAGACGCACCGACATCCTCGCGTCCCTGGGGCTGTCCGCGGAGACTGCCGCTGCGCTGACATCCCTCGTCCCCGTGCCGCCTTCCGGCGGCCCGGTGGTGATCAGCGGGACCTTCGTCCCCTGGTACACCCCGCACTCCCGGCAGGGCCGCAGTTGGTACTGGCCGGCCTACCGCCGACTGCTGTCGGAGAAGGGATGGTCCGACGGAGCGGTGACGGAACTGGACGTGGCGACCGACCAGGTCGTCGAGCGCCTCGCCGACCCGACGTCCGAGACCGCGTACCAGTCCAAGGGCCTGGTGGTCGGCTACGTTCAGTCCGGCAAGACCGCGAACTTCACCGGTGTGATCGCGAAGTCAGTGGACGCCGGATACCGCCTCGTGATCGTCCTCGGAGGCACCCTCAATCTCCTCCGTGAACAGACACAGCGGCGTCTCGACATGGAACTCGTGGGCCGAGAGAACATCCTCCGCGGCGCCCCGGAGTACGAGTCCGACTATGCGGACGACCCTGCCTGGGTACAGGGAAAATTTCTCTCACACGGTAATTTTCCCTCCGCGCTCGGCGGATTCGACATCGTCCGGATGACGACGGCCGACAACGACTACAAGAGCCTGCTGCAGGGCATCGTCGCACTGGAGTTCGAGAAGCAGGAACCTACGTTGCCGCTGTACACGCCGAAGAACCTCCACCGTTCCTCGGCCAGGCTGATGGTCGTGAAGAAGAACAAGACCGTCCTCAGCAAGCTGGTGAAGGATCTCAACAAGATCAAGACACCTCTGGGCGAGATCCCCGTTCTCATCATCGATGACGAGGCGGACGAGGCCTCGGTGAACACGGCGAACCCGAACAAGCCCGATGTAGAGCGAACAGCCATAAACGACAAGATCTCCGAGCTGCTCCGCCTTCTACCCAGGGCTCAGTACGTGGGTTACACGGCCACCCCGTTCGCCAATGTATTCATCGACCCCGCGGACGCCCAGGACATCTTTCCGAAAGACTTCATCGTCTCCCTTCCCCGACCCGAGGGCTACATGGGGGTCGAGGACTTCCACGACCTGGACTCGCCTGTCGCACCCTCGGAACGCACTCTGACAAATTCCAACGAGAAGGCGCACGTCCGAGACATCAAACTCGTCTCCGATGAGGACGACACCGTTCTCCGGAACGCTCTGGACATGTTCGTCCTCACTGCGGCAATGAAGCTGTACCGCGAGGCAAATGGATTGGGGGACCGTTACTTCCAACACCATACGATGCTGATTCACGAGTCGGTCCGTACCAAGGACCAGCGGGAGCTTCGCTCGAAGGTCCACAAGCTGTGGTGGTCTGCCGGTTACACCGGGCCGTCCGGGCACGACAGACTGCGTGTGCTTTTCGACACCGACGTCGCCCCCGTGTCGCGGCTGCGCTCCGAGGGCCAGGCAGTGCCCGATTCTTACGATGAACTTGCCCCATATGTCGGCGCTGCCGCCATCCGGATCGGCGGCGACGACCAACCCGTGATTGTGGTCAACGGCGACAGAGACATCGAGAACGGCGAGGCCGACTTCGCCAAACGCTCTCTCTGGAAAATCCTCATCGGGGGACAAAAACTGTCGCGCGGTTTCACCATCGAGGGACTGACCGTCTCCTATTACCGACGGCGTGCCGGCAACGCGTCCACCCTGATGCAGATGGGGCGCTGGTTCGGGTTCCGCGAGGGCTACCGTGATCTCGTACGCCTCTACCTGGGGCGCGGAGAAAGCATGGGCAGCAAGGAGGTCGATCTCTACGACGCGTTCGAGTCCCTCTGCCGCGACGAGGAGAGCTTCCGGGAACAACTCAAGCAATACGCCACCCTCGTCGACGGCGAACCTCAGATCACTCCGGCAGACATGCCTCCACTCGTCTCGCAGCACCTTTCGTGGCTGAAACCCACCAGCGCCAACAAGATGTACAACGCGCGCGTGGTCGAACTGGGCAGGCCCGGGAAGTGGGAGGAGCCGACCTGGTATCCGTCGGAGACGCGCCAACTGCGTCACAACACCGAACTCTGGCTGCCAATTATGGAGTCCCTTTCCGTGGAAACACAGGAGTTTGCCTACTTCGGCGAAGGAGAGCAGAGTACGCACCACAGGTTCAATGCCCTCACGGGAATTTTGCCGGCCACGGAATTCCTCGCTGTTCTCGAATCATTGAAATGGGATGCAAGTGGGCGGTTCGAGCCGCATCTGACCTACGTGAAGGAAATCACGCGGGCCTTGCCCACGAAGGTCGACGACTGGCTCGTGCTGGCGCCCCAGCACGCTTCCCAGGGAAGACGGGCAGGCATCGGCGACCTACCGAGGCTCCTCTCGTGGTTCGCGCGTGAGAGGCGCCGCGGTGAGGCTCTCGGCGCCATCCGCGACCCGAAACACCGCGCCCCTGCCCTGCGCATCGCCGGGAGCCTGCCGTACGGCGGCAACGACACGACGGAGCATTACGTGTCCGACCGGCGCGGGGTGGTCGTGTTGTATCCCGTGGTTCTTCCGGACGACCGGCCTCACGTGGAAGCGACCCAAAAAGTGGATCCGGGAAAGCTCGTCATGGCGTTCGCCTTCGTCGCTCCCGCCTCCGCGCACACCAGCGACGGCAAGATCGTCCGATTCGTCGTCAACACCCCGCCCAAGGACGGCCCCCGGTGACCGCCACCGGTGCGAAGTCGACGACGGATCCCCGTCCCTACGGCACGTGATCCCCGTCTACGATGGGAAAGGCAACGGTCGACAGGGGAGAATGCATTCATGCGGCAGAACGCACTCACGGTCATCGAGCTGTGTGCCGGCGTCGGCGGTCAGGCGCTCGGTCTCGAACAGGCCGGATTTTGCGTGACTGCCGTTGTGGACGCCGATGCGGACACTTGCCGGACTCTCTCGACGAACCGCCCCGAATGGCACCCCATCTGCGACGACCTCCGGCGGATGGAACCCGTGGAGCATCCCTCGTTGGATCACGCGGACGTACTGAGCTGCGGTCTGCCGCGATCGCCCTACAGCGAGGCAGGCAAACAGCTGGGAGACGCCGACAGCAGGGACGCACTCCAGGCGACTCTGGACATGGCGTCCTGGGTGAGACCCCGTGCCCTGCTTCTGGAGAACATCCCTACATTCCTGCGCGCGCCGAAGTTCGAGAAGCAGCGTCGCGCCGTTCGGGACGCCGCCGAGGATCTCGGCTACGAGGTGGTGTCCACGGTCCTGGACGCGACGGACTTCGGCGTGCCGCAACGGCGCAAGCATGCCTTTCTCGTCGCCATGCGCCCGGAAGATCTGAGCCGATTCTCGTGGCCTCTGCCGACGAGTACGCGGTGCCCCACTCTGGGAGAGACCCTGCGCGCTTCCATGGCCGCGCGCGGCTGGCCCGAGGCCGACAAGTGGGCCGCCGACGCCTCCGAGCCCGCTCCATTGATCATGGGAGGGGCCACAGGACGTGGTGGCGCCGATCTGGGGGCCACCCGGGCGAAGAAGCTGTGGGCCCGTCAGGGCGTCTACGGCGGGAGCATCGGTGATGCGGTTCCGGACCGCGACTTCAGACTGGACCGCACTGGCGCACTGCGCGACGGTCTCCCGCGACTGACCGTCGACCAGGTGAGCCTGCTCCAGAGCATGCCCGAGGACTGGAGGATTTACGGGAAGAAGACGTCCGCATACCGACAGGTGAGCCAGGCCACGCCCCCGCCCGTCGCCCGAGCCGTGGGACTTCGCATCGCGGCAGCCCTGCGCGAATCGGATTCTCCAGGAATCCGGCGCGACCTCTGAATTTCGCGGGGTCCAACGGCGTCGGGTCCGGACGGGTCGTCGTCCTTCGACGGGCTGTCCACCAAACCGGCGCATTCCCTGCCAGTGGTCCTCCGCGTCACGTCGGTATACTGCGGCATCAGCCTCCTGTCGGGGGCTTTTCCCTGTCCAGCCATGACCAACCACCCAAGGGGCGGGGGGATCACACCACCAGTGAGCCTGCTTCGCCGCCCCTGACCCACCCCTCGGGAGAGCACGTGCAAGGCGTCCGCATCGTTGACTTGTTCGCCGGGCCCGGTGGACTCGATGTCGCAGCGGACCAGCTGGGGATCCCGTCGATCGGGATCGAATGGGACGACGACGCATGTGCCACGCGGCGTGCCAACGGGTTGCAAACGATCCAGGGGGACGTCAGGGAGTTCGGGCCGCAGGAGCAGCCTTTCGTCGGGGCCACCGTCCTGGCGGGCGGGCCCCCCTGCCAGACCTACACCGTGGCCGGGACCGGCGCCGGCCGCAGAGCGCTCGATGACGTGATCGCTCTCGCGCGAAGCATGGCGGCCCGCGAGAACGTCAAGGACCACGTGGCTGAGCGACTCGACGCTCCCACGGGGGACGTCCGCACCGGGCTGGTGCTGGAACCGTTGCGGTGGGCTCTCGAAGCCGCGGACGCAGGCGCCCCGTACCGGGCGATCGTTCTTGAGCAGGTGCCTGCGGTGCTCCCGGTCTGGCTGGAAGTGGTGCGAGTACTCAAGAAGGAAGGGTACACAGCCACTGCCGAAGTACTGAACGCCGAGATGTACGGGGTACCGCAGACACGCCGCCGCGCTGTACTGATCGCCTGGCTCGAAAGTGAGGGGCGAGGAGAAGCACGCATGCCCGAGCCAACTCATCAGGGCTATCGCAAAGGTGTACCACCGGTCTCAGGCGCCGCAAAGCCCCTCCCCTGGGTTCCCATGCGCCAGGTGATCACCCGGCCCGAGCGGTTCGAGGTGGTCTCCAACTACGGCACGGGCGGAGACCCGAAAGAGCGGGGACGTCGCCGCTACGACGAGCCGTCGGCAACGGTGACAGGAAAGGTGTCACGCAACAGGGTCGTCTCACTGTCGGGCGACGACCTCGATCGATTCAGCAACGAGGAAGCCGGGGCGCTTCAGACTTTTCCCCCCAGTTTCAAGTGGCGGGGACGCAACATCGCCCAACAGATCGGGAACGCAATTCCTCCACGACTGGCCAAACACGTGCTCGCCACCGCTCTGGGTTTGGCTCTCCATCCCGAGAACACCGAAGTGATCGGTACTGTCGAGCCACGTCCCGTCCAGGAAATGCTCGGTTGACTCCAGGCAGGTGTCCACTGTCCGAGCCGTCGGCGCGGTGAAGGACAGCGTCTCGGACTATGTCGGCCGGTATTCCGGGTAGTCGGTGCCCGGCGGTCCCTAAGGGCTCGCAGAGAATCAACATGCTGACTTGATCTCTGTGGGGTTGCTGTTCGTGAGAAACGCGGTGACGTCGGCGGTGTGCGGAACCTGGCTGTTGAGGGTCGAACGGTGCAGCCGTGGTCGGCGATTAGGGGCTGGATTTGGTGGACGGCCCTGGTGATGGTGCTGCCGTTGACGCCGAGGAGCTGGGCGATCAGGTCTCGTGTTCCGAGTTCGCGCAGGTAGAGAACGGTGGCCAGGACTCGGTCGGCGGTGGGTCAGCTTGTCCTTGGCGCCGGCCCCACGAGCCCGGATACGGTCTCCTCCTCGCTGCTGTGACCGCTCGCGTTCACGTAGCTCATCGAGTTTCTGGGACAGCTGGTCGACGAGCTCGTCCAGTGCCGCTTCGGTCATGCCGGTCAGTTCCGGGTTGCGCAGACCGCCGGCTCGGGACTGAGGCGGCAGGCCCCCGGCTGACCTCGGGGCCTCGCCGCGCCGGTCGTGTCGCCCTGTTGTGGGTGGAGGGTGTAGTTCCAGTCTCCGTGGAAGCGGTGGCGGCGCATGGGTAGTGCGTCGATGTCTGTGTCGGTGACCTTGATGCCGGTGTCGTAGGTGCCCGGGTCGAGTTCCGCGTGGACTCTCAGCCCAGTGTGGGTAGTGGTTGCCTTGATGCTGTTCACGATGACGTCGTGGCTGGTCAGGGGCCTGCCACGCCAGTTCATGGAGATGTGGGAGAAAAGCCGGTGCTCCATCTTGTTCCACTTCGAGGTGCCCGGAGGCACGTGGCAGACCGTGACCTCCAGGCCCGTCTCGGCGGCCGGCGCGGCAAGTTCGGCCTTCCAGGCGCGCGTGCGGTATTCGTTGGAGCCGCCTGCGTCCGCGGTGATCAGTAGCCGGGCGGCCCGAGGGGAGTCGTGACTGCCACGGGCTTGCCACCAGCGGCGGATCGAGGCAACGGCGAATGCTGCCGTGTCATGGCGGTGCCGATGCTGACCCAGCCGGTGTTCGCGGCGACGTCGTAGATCCCGTAGGGGATCGCCGTGCCGGGTCCCTGCCGGTCCAGGAAGTCATGGGTCCTGACCTGGGCCGGAGCTCCCTCGATTCCCACTCACGACCCCCGTTCTTGTAGGGGCCGACCAGTTCCTTCTTCTTGGTGTCCACGCTGATCACCGGGTCGCCGGCGCCCATGTGTTCCTTGGCCCGGTCGTTGATGTAGTGGAACTGGGCATCCCGGTCGGGATGCTGGGCACCTTCGAGGGGTCTTGGCGTTGGCCTGGAGGCTGAATCCCTCCTCCCACAGAAGGTCGGCGACGGTATCCGCCGAGACACGGTGGCCCTGCCTGGTGAGCTCGTCGGCGAGTCTGCGGGTGGACTTCGTCGTCCAGCGCAGCGGCGACATCGGGTCCCCGCGCATGTCGGGCTCGACCAGCGCCAACAGCGCGGGAAGCAGTTCTGGATCCACCTCGGCCGCCCGCTTGCGCCCACCACCAGGGCGGCGGACCCGACGCAGCGGTTCCGCCCCGGCCTCCAGTTCGTCCACGCCCTTGCGGACTGTGGTCTCGCTGACTTGGGCCACCTGGACGACCGCCCGGATCCCGCCGTGGCCCAGGATCCTGGCCTCGGCCCCATCAGTAGACGACGCTGCCTCTCGTCCAAGTGTGGGAACAACACCGCGTACTTCAGGCCGAGTTGATCACGAACTTCGCTAGAAATGCGCATACCACACCAACGAGCCGAAATCCTGGAAGCAACACGTCGATTCTCTGCGAGCCCTTAGCGACCATCTTCCTCCCCTGCGCCCGCCTGCCTGCCCCGCACCGGAGCTTCGGCGAACAGATCCTGGAACCAGGCCGTCAGCCTTTCGGCGCTTTGGTGAGGAACACTGCCGTCCTTGGGACCGACCGGCAAGGTCTCATAAGGAATCGCCGTGCTGCCCGCCTCGGAGATCCATTCCTCCAAAGCCTCCACGTCCTGCAGCTCGTCGGGAGCCAACACCTCGTAGATCAAGGTTGCCGCCGCCGCATTGGCCGCAGAGGCGGCGGCATTGATGTCGCGGCCCGTCCGTACCAGGTTCTTCCGCTGGAGCCTCAACAGTGCCTGCGCTGTCGGCCGGTGCCGTACCATCTCCTGCCTCAGTACGGTGTTCAAGAAGTCCTGGTTTCCACAGGCGAGTTCGACAGGCGCATAGTTCGACCCGTCTCTGAAGAGTTCTGCCGCCCACCAAAGCCGCGAAAAGCACTGAAGATCCCAGCGGCCCGCGAACCGAACGGCCTGAGCCACCCGCCACAGCCCATTGTTCTCCCTGCCCCAACGCCAACGGACGAACTCGGGTGCCACGCAGACTCCCAGGAAGTTCCACACACCGGTGTCCGCGGCTTCTGCCCTGGTCATCCGCATGGTGCAATGAAGTCTCGGTGCGAGCCAGGCGTCCGAAGCAGTGGGCTTCTCGCCGAACCTTTCGCGGGACTCCGCAAGGAGCTCGACCACCGGAGCGACGTCCCACCGAATCGACTCGTCGACCGGCGGTTCAGCCCCCGCTCCGAGCGCGAGGTACGAAGGTGATTCCTGGCCCTGGAGGACGCGGGGGGACACTGCTCGCGCGGCCGCGGCATCCGGAAGCCGTCCTATCCTGCCGGGACCTGCCACCCCGTCTGCCATGCTCATCCCTCGCCCCTCGCATCTGCCACGCGTCCCAGCGCCCTGGCCGTATTGACCACGGTCCTCTGCCTCCTCGCCTGTACCCCGGCCGCGTGCATCAAGCGCGCGTGAAGGTCTGGGCCGCTCACTCCCTCCCGGCGACGGGTCACCAACTCGGCAAGAGCCTCCGCCGGCGAATAGTCGGGAAAGAAATCGGGCAACATACGGCGAAGCACTTCCTCCCGCCATCCGCCCGGCCACTGAACCTCGTCCTCTTCGGTGTCGGCCGCGTACAGAGCTGTGTTGAACATGGCGGTCCACGCCTCAGCGGCAATTTGTGTCGCCATGACCTCGCGCACCGCCCTGTGCTCTCCCGAAGAAGGCCCCTGCAGAAGGGCACGAAGTCCTTCGACCGAGGAATTCAGGTAGAGAACGGGCTCGTCCGCCTCGGCCGCAAGCATCCAGGGATCGTCACGCACTTGCGAGAGGTACGGGTGCCTGCCGAAGTCTCTCCACACCATGCGGACAGTCTTGTCACGGGTCGGCTGCTTGGCTTGGAGGTCGGCGGTCCAACGGTCGTCGGCCCGTCCGATCAGACGTCCCGCCACACCGTCGACCTCTGCCACGACCAAGGCGTCGATCTCGGCCCTTCCGACATGTTCCCCCCTCCTGATCTCGATCTCTCCCCTCCAGGTCCCGGGGGCCTCCGCACGAAGCGGAAAGGCCAGTCTGAGATTGGTGCTGCTGTTGCGCAGGGATACCACGCACGTGACGGACTCCCAGGCTCCCGAGGTGAGTTCCTCGGCATTGACCGTCACCGATGTATGAATTCGGATCTCCTGCCAGTCGCGCTTGGCCGAGTGCAGGGCCACAACACGCTCATGATCATTGATGAGACCGAGGCTGAGCGGGATGTTGTCCACCCAGACCTTGCTCACCGTCAGCGCGACACCGCCGGCCAGTATCGGATAGGGGAAAGCTGTTTTCACCTGTCTTGCTCCTCGGCCCTCGGCACATCGACCTCGACACAGGACATCAGGGCTTTCACGGGATGGCTCGTCATGTCGGTGACCCCCCGGAAAACCCCCCGCCGCGCACCCTGACGGAAGCGGAGGTTTCCCTCTCTCGTGAGCTCACAGTCGCGCTCCGGAACGAGAGTGCCGGCCCAACGCACGGCAATGTTGCTGCCCGATCGCACAACGAACCGCGCCACTGGGGCAAGCACCCAGGACTCCGCTCTTTCCGGCAGCTTGACAGTCACACGCAGCTGCCAGGCGCCGGAATCCGAGACGTGTCCGTCAACCGCCTGCACCGTCGGGTAGCCCTGCGCCCGAGCCTTCCGCGGTGCGCTGAGAACCAAAAGGTCGCGCAGGACCTGAGGGCCTTCGTCGATGTCGCTGTCGTCTTCCTGCCCCCGCAGTAGGTCCCGGATCGCTTGATCAGCGGCCTTCTTGAAGTTGAGGAGACTCTGCCGGGCACCACGCACATATGTGGCGGTCAGATCCTCGGTGTTCGTCCAGTCGTTGTGCTCGGGTGGCTCTGCCGCACGCAGGAACTGCTCCGCCGCCACAGCAGCAGGATCCGCCCGCCCTGTGGCGAGCCCCGCCAACAGGACCGCCTGGAAGCGGCGATGGCCGAGCGGAAGATCGCCGACGCGACGGTTCCTCACACTCATCCGCGAGGAGCGCATGTAGGTGAGCTGGTCGGGTTTCGGATCCTGCTCGTCCGTGGGCGTCAGGAGCAGGACGGCCTCGTGGGAGACGTGGCCTCCGCCGCCTGCCTGGACGCCGGACTTGAGCTCGGGGATCTTGAGCGGAATCGGCGCCTGAAGCACGTCGTCCCGAGACGTCAGCGCCTCGACCGTGCGGCCATCGAGAAAGGCCTGCACTGCTCGGGCACGGACGGGCTCGTACTCATGGGGATCGATCTCGCTCTCCACCGTCACCGGCCGACCGTCGCGCCGGGCCCCGACGAGGGCGCGCAATATGGGTCCGGTGCGCTCTCCACCGACCATGGAGGCCCAGAAGTTGGACCCGACGCTCTTTCGCAGCTGGGCGTCCATCTCCTCCAGGCTCTCGGCGCTCCCCGATCCGTCGTAGGCACCGACGACGAGGAACGACGTACCCGGCGCCGGGTCGTCCCGTTGCAAGTAGAGACTTTCGGCAGTGGCCGCGTCCGACCACCAGGAGCGTGCCGTGTTGGCACGGTCCTGGTCCGGTTCACCGAACCACGCCGGTCCTGCGAAGTCCAGGTCGTCGAGCCTGTGCCACGGGAGGTCCAACCTGCCAGCCATGCGGCCCTGGGCCCGTCCCTCCCTCGGCTCGGAAAGTGTGCTGTTGACCAGCACCAGGCCGAAGCGACTCGCACCCCACAGGGCCGCCTTGCCCAATCCGTACGAACCGCCCTGTCCGCCGGCCTTGTCACTGTCCAACGTCCTGCGGATCACCCTCGCGAACCGGCCGTCCTCGTAGTCCGGGCCGGTCAATCCAGAAGCGTTGTAGTCATCGATACGGAGCAGCACAAGGCGCTCCGTCCGCTTCAACTCGTTCAGTCCGTCGACCAACACCCGTCCGGCCTTCTGTCCGGGATTCGCTGCCTGCCGGACGTGCCCCTCGAGCGAGTCCCATCGCAGGGCCGACAGAAAGTCCTGCAACCTCCGGCCGGTCAACTCATGCAAGAGGAAGCGGACTTCGACAGGGCGGTCGTCCAGGAGCCTTTCGTCCAGGCTGTTTTGAGTGGCTTCCCGGGCCAGGACGTCCAGGTTCGCCGCGAAGGCATACGCAGCCACGTTGCCGCCGCTTCTGCTGCCGTCCTCAGGAGCCCTTTGGAACAGCCACTCCAGCTCGGAACGGTCGGCAGCCGGCTGCCGACGGCTTATGGCGTCCGCGACCGTCACACCGAGAGCAGAGGCCAACGCTTCGATCTTCTCGTAACGCGGTTCGGAACGACCGTTCACCCACGCGTTGACGGCCGCCGGAGTCACGCCGACGAGAGCCGCGAAGTCCTTCTGGGACATGTCCCGTCGACGCAACATCTCACCGAGCCACATGTTGAACCCTTGCGCCACAAGCACCCTCATCCCTCGTCAGGAACGAGAGCGTACATCCACTCGGTTTATCAGAGCCACCCAAATGAACAAGTCTGACATCAAGCGAAAGCAATAAGGTACAATTGAGACAAACCCTCCTCTTGGTGCAGGATTGACGACGTCAACATCAGGCCGCTACGCCACTCCCCAGGGGCGTACGCTGACCGCACCGCCTCACCAGGGCCACGACAGGGCGCCTCGAAGGGGGTTGCGTGGAGCACGAGCAGGGCGCGAAAGGCACTTGCACGCGGCCTCATACCGCCAAGACGCCTGAATCGAAATGTACCTTTTCGCACTAATTTACCCTTTACTGGCAACCCTCGAAAGGACCTCGAAGTGCCCGAGCAGGAAATGATCGAGTACAGCGTGTCCGTTCCGGTCGGCTCCACCGCGTCGGTATCGATCGCCCATCGGGCCGAGAGCCTCGTCTACTCCTGCGAAGTGGACGGCACTAGGGTCGACTTGGCCACCCGCCGGTTCCCTGTGGGTGACCCCGACGACGATCTCCGGGGACACGAGGCCGATCCGCCGCAGCAGCACGCCGGTTGACCCGACCTCACACTGACAGGGACGGCCGTCCGCTGTGCACACAGTGAGAATCTGGTACTCGTCCTGGACCAGATGCGGGCGCCCGCCCATGCTGGGAACAGGCACCTCGCACGGCGCAGACGTCCCTGCCGTTCGACGTGCCGCCCGCCCTCCGGGAGACGTGTGCGGGCCGATACGGAGGAGTGGCCGATGGTCCATCACGGCGAGGGGCGACAGGGCCCGGGGCTCGGGCGGTTGAGTGTGGTGCGGCACGGGGAGAGCGTCGCCAACGCGGTGTTCGCGCGGGCCGTGGCCACGGGGGACGCCGGGCTCGTGGTGGAGGGCACGGACGCGCGGGTGGGGTTGTCGGAGCGCGGGGTGCGCGAGGCCCGGGCGCTGGGGCGGTGGCTCGCGGGGGCGGGCGCGGAGCGGCCCGGTCTCGCGGTGGTGTCGCCCTATGTGCGGGCGCGGCAGACCTGGGAGGCGATGGCGGTCGCGGCCGGGCGGGCGGGCGCCGAGGTGCCTGCCGCGCTGGTGGACGAGCGGTTGCGGGACCGGGAGATGGGGGTGCTCGAACTGCTGCCGCCGCCCGCCGTGGCGGCCCGGGCGCCCGAGGAGGCGGCGCGGCGTGAGCGTCTCGGGGAGTGGTTCTACCGGCCGCCCGGCGGGGAGTCGCTCGCCGATGTGGTGCTGCGGGTACGGGACTTCCTCACGGAGCTGCGGGCGGATCCGCCCTGCGCGCACGTGCTGCTGGTGGCCCATGACTCCGTGGCGGTCGCGGTCCGGCAGGTCCTCGCGGGCATCGGCGCCCCACCCGCGCAGGACGTGCCGGTGCCCAACGCCTCGGTGTCGGTGTGGGAGCGCGCCCCCGCGGGCGGGGACTTCGCGGACGGGGGTCCTACGGGCGGCGACCCCGCGGACGGCCGGCGGCTGCGGCTCGTGGAGTTCGGCGGCGTACGGCATCTCGGCGCGGAGTGTGGCCATGGCCGGGGCACGGAGGCCTGACGCCCCGGCGCCCCCGAGCCGCGTTCGGGGAGTGGCGAACTTCTCGCCGGGGGCGGGGGCGCGCCGGTGGGGGCGCTGGTTAGGCTCGGCCGTGTTCACAGGGTGGAGACCGGTCACCCGGCGGCGGCAGCGCGTCGACGGCGGTGGACCAGCGAGGACGGCGGAAGTGTCGAAGGTGGCAGCGTTGGCGAAGGTTCCGGGGGCGGCCCCCGCGGCGGCAGCCGCGGCCGGCGGGCTGGTCGGCGGGTTCGCCGTCGCCCGGTGGACGAAGAAGCGGCAGCTGGGCGGCGTGGCACTGCTCGCCGGGGGCACGGCCGCCGCGTGGCAGTGGCAGCGGGCCTCAGGCACGGCGGCCACGGCCGGGCTGAGTGCGGCCTACCTGGCCGCGTTCGCGGGGTCGCACCTGCTGGCGAAGAAGATCGGGGCGTGGCCCTCGGTGTTCACCGTGGCAGGCGGCGTCGCCGTCGCCTCCTACGCCGTGACGCGCCGCTGAACCGACGCCGGGCGTGGTCGTTCACGGTCCTGGTCCGCGCGCGGCGTGCCGCACCGGACGGGATCGCGACGCCCGACCAGGGGGGGGCGGGCCCGGCCGGGCCACGAGGCTGAAGCGCCGGGCCCCGCGAGGCGGGACCGCCGGGGCCGCGCCCGGCAGACCGTACGCACTCGGCGGGCCCGTGGGCCGGCCACTGCCACCTGCCTCGTACGGTCCGGTCGGCCGTACGCGCCCGACGGGCGCGCCCCCGCCGGACAGACCCCCCACACGCGCCCCCGCCGGACGGCCCAGCCGGTCCGGCGTCAGGCGCCCAGGGCCTGGGAGAGCGTGTAGATCAGGAGGCCGGCCAGGGCGCCCACGACCGTGCCGTTGATGCGGATGAACTGGAGGTCGCGGCCGATGTGGGCCTCGATCTTGCGTGACGTGTCGTCCGCGTCCCAGCTCTTGACGGTGTCGGTGATGAGCGACGTGATCTCGCCGCGGTACGTGGAGACCACGTAGGACGCGGCGTCCTCGACCCAGCCCTCCAGCTTCCCCTGGAGGCGCTCGTCGCCCGCGAGCCGCCGCCCCAGGCCGAGCAGCGAGGAGCGGGCGCGCAGCCGCAGCGCGCTGCGGTCGTCCTCGGCGGCCGAGATGATCATGGAGCGTACGGAGGACCAGGCCGAGGCGATGACGTCCTGCACCTCCGGGCGTGCGATCAGCTCCGACTTCAGCCGCTCGATCCGGCCCCGGGTCTCCGTGTCCGACTGGAGGTCGGAGGCGAAGTCCTTGAGGAAGCGGTCGATCGCGCCGCGCGCCGGGTGCGAGGGCATGTCGCGCATCTCGGTGACGAAGCGCAGCAGCTCCTTGTAGACGCGGTCACCGATGCGCCGGTCCACGAACCTGGGGGTCCAGCCAGGCGCCCCGCCCTGCACGGCGTCCATCACGGAGTCCTCGTGCGCGATCAGCCACTCCCTGCCGCGTACGCAGATCAGGTCGACCGCGCGGTGGTGCGCGCCGTCCGCGACGACCCGGTCCAGGGTCTTGCCGATCACGGGCGCGACCTCGGCGGCCTCTGCGCGCCGGGTGATGGCGTCGCCGACGACCGCCTGCACGTCGGAGTCGCGCAGGACGGTGATGGCGCCGCGCAGCGCGGTCGCCAGCTCCTCGGTGACCCGGTCGGCGTGCTCGGGCTCCGCGAGCCAGGCGCCGATCCTGCGCCCGATGCCGAGGGCGCGCAGCCGGGCGCGGACGACGTCGGCGGAGAGGAAGTTCTCGCCGACGAACTGGGCGAGCGAGGCGCCCAGTTGATCCTTCTTGTGGGGGATGATCGCCGTGTGCGGGATGGGCAGGCCGAGGGGCCTGCGGAACAGCGCGGTCACGGCGAACCAGTCGGCGAGCGCGCCGACCATGCCCGCCTCGGCCGCCGCGGCCACATAGCCGGTCCAGCCGCCCGCGCCCGCGTGCCTGCCCCAGGTGGCCAGCGTGTAGACCGCGGCGACGAGGACCAGCAGCGCGGTGGCCGTGGTCTTCATCCGCCGCACGCCGCGGCGCTTCTCCTCGTCCGCTGCGGTGTACGAGAACGACGGCAGGCCGCCGCCGGGACGCCCGCGCCGGACCCCGGCCGCGCGCGGAGCCTCCTCCCCGCCGGCCGCGGGGGCCCCAGGGCCCTCAGCCCCCTCACCCGCCGCACCCTCACGGACCCCGGCCGCGCCACCGCCGCCCTCCGCGCCGGCCCCAGAGGCTCCGGCTCCTCCGTCCGCACCACCGCCGGCGCCGCCCGCCGGGCCCTCGGAGCCCCCGGCCCCACGGCCGCCCTCCGCGCCTGCCGCCCGGCCCTCGGCGCCCCCGGCCGCACCGGTGCCTGGCGGCGCGCCGCCGGCACGATTCGCGCCGGTGCCGCCGTCCTCCTCGCCCGCGCGAGCAGCGCGGTCCGCATCCGCCCCCGCTCCCCCGTGTGCGGCGTTCGCCGCCGAGTCGCCGCCGGCGCCCCGCCCCGTCTCACCGCGTTCCATCCGCTCCACCCGTCCGTGCCCGTCCGTGCCCGTCCCTGCCCGTAGCCGCACCACCCGTGTCCTTACGCGAACGCACACGCTCGCACACGGCACGTAATCGACCGGCTCCTTGGAACCTCCTGTACGCATTGTCCCTCTTGACTGGTGACTCCCCGGGCGCGCGCCGAGTTCCCCCGCCGTGCTGGATGATGGTGTCGTAGACAGAGGCGAGGTGAGACCAGGGCATGACGAACCAACGTGGCCTGGCCCTTTTCGGAGCGTTGATCGCCCTTGTGGGCCTGGTGTGCGCCGGCATCTTCGTCGGCCTCGGCCCGGGGCGCGGCCTTGCCCGCCAGGTGTCCGCGGGGCTCACCGGGCAGGACGGCCCGGGTCCGGCGGTCTCCGCGGACGGGCGCAACAGCGGGGCGGGTGGCACGGGCACCGGCCGACTGCCGCACCAGGCGGCCCCCGCGGCCTCCGGCGGCTGGGTCGGCACCTGGGCCGCGGGCGCGGCGGGCGCGGAGCCCGGCGCCCCGCGCGGGCTGCCGGGGACGTCCATCCGCAACGTCGTGCACACCAGCATCGGCGGCAGCGCCGCCCGCATCACCCTCTCGAACCTCTACGGCACCACGCCGCTGCTGGTGGCGCACGCCTCGGTCGCGGTCGCGGAGAACGGCGGCCCCTCCGCCGTGCCCGGTACCATGCGGCGCCTGGTCTTCGGCACGGCGAGGTCCGCGCAGGTGACGATTCCGGCGGGCCGGCAGGCCGTGAGCGACCCGGTGGCGCTTGCGGTCCCCGCCGACGCGGACCTGCTGCTGACGCTGTACACGCCCGCCGCGGGCGGCCCCACCACGTACCACTCGCACGCGCAGCAGACGTCGTACCTCGCGCGCGGGGACCGTACGGAGGAGACGTCGGGCGCCGCGTACGCCGTGCCGACGCCGTACTGGCGCTACGTCACCTCCGTGGACGTGGAGAACCGGCAGGCGTCCGGCACGGTCGTGGCCTTCGGCGACTCGATCACGGACGGCATCGGCTCGCTCGTGGGCGCCAACCACCGGTGGCCGAACTTCCTCGCCGACCGGGTGCGGGACAGCTCCTACGGCCGCTACGGCGTGGTGGACGAGGGCATCGGCGGCAACCAGGTGCTGCGGGACGCCTCCGTGCTGCGCAACGGCCGCAGCGGCGTGGTCCGCTTCGCCGGGGACGCGCTCGGCCGGCCCGGTGTGCGGGCCGTCTTCGTCGACCTCGGGGTCAACGACATCCTGCACGGGCACGAGCTGAGCGGCGCCCCCATCGTGGCGGGCCTGCGCGACCTGACCCGGCAGGCGCACGCGCACGGGGTGCGGGTGGTCGGTTCGACGCTGACGCCGTTCGGGGCGCACGTGGGCTACAACGCGACGAAGGAGCGGGTGCGGGACGAGGTCAACGCGGCGATCCGCGGCGGCGGCGTGTTCGACGCGGTCGTCGACTTCGACCGGGTGGTGCGCGACCCGTACGCCCCCGACCGGCTGCTGCCGGCCTACGACTCGGGCGACGGGCTGCACCCGAGCGATGCGGGCTACCAGGCGATGGCGTCCGCCGTCGACCTGCGGACCCTGCTGGGCACCCACACCCCGGCCGCGACCTGAGCGGCGCCCACGCGCGATCCGGCGCGCCACCGTACGCCTCGTCCGGCGCGCCACCGTACGCCGCGGGCCCGCCGCACAAGGGCCCGGGGTCTGGGGCCAGGTACAGGGGGCCCTGGGATCAGGCGCAGGAGTCTGGGGTCAGAGGGGGCAGAAGGCAGCGGCCCGGCCCGGTCGCGCGGGCCCGGTGCACGCCTCAGAGTTCCTTGCCGCCCGGATGCCCCCTGCGCCGCTCCTCCTGACGGGCCCTGCGCTCCTCACGGATGTCGTCGTGTCGGGCCCTGCGCTCCTCGCGGCGCTCCTCCTGGCGGGCCATCCGCTCCTCGTAGGACTCCTGGCCCGCGGCGAGCCGCTCGCGCTTGCGGGCCTCCTTGAGGCGGCGGCGCTCCTGCTTGCGCAGCTTGCGCTCGACGCCGACGCCGCCCATCAGCGCGAAGCCCGTCACGATGACCTTCGGGGAGTCGGGGTCCGGCGCGACGTCGGCCACGTCGTCCCGGTCGGGCACCGCGCCGAAGCCTCCCATGAACCCGAAGCCGCGCACCTCGACGTCGAGGTCGGGGCCCACCGTGACCTGCACGCCGCCCATGACCGCGACGCAGCGGATCACGGTCAGCGGCGCCTCGAACCGCGCCTCGCGCAGGTCGATCTCGCCGCCCCCCATGAACACCGTCGCGTTGAAGCGGCGGCCCACCGTCCAGTTGCCCTTCCGGCCGAATCCGCCCAGGAAGCCGAAGCCGCCCCGCGAGGTGGCGGGGCCGCCGACGCGCTCGGCCCAGCGGCCCGCGGCCGGGGGCTCCGCGGCGGTCGACGCGACGACGCCGCCGGCCCGTGCCGTGCCCGGCTGCGGCAGGTCGCGCACGAGGGGCACCAACTCCCCGTGTGTGCGGGCCCCGTAGGCGAGGCCGAGCCGCTCGTCGAACTCCGCCATGTCGAGCCTGCCCTCGGCCACCGCCTCCCGCAGCCGCTCGGCGACCTGCTCGCGCTCCGCGTCCGACGCCCTGGTCTCGGGCGGGTGAGCCGGCTCGGCGCGGCGCTCGGGCGGTTCACTCGTCATGACGGCCAGCCTAGCGGGCGGCCGGGGCCCCGGCATACGGTCGCGCGGCCGCCCGCGTACCGCCGCGGTCCCCGCGGACCGCAGGGCTCACGCCCCCGCCCGTTCGCCGTACATCCTCGCGATCACGGACTCGATGTCCGGCTCCCGCACCGAGAGGTCGACCAGGGGGTACGCGGCGGCCACCCGGGCCACCAGGGGCGCGGCCGACTGCGTGGCGGGGAACGCCAGATACTGCCGGGTGCCCTCCACCCGCACCACACGGGCACCGGGCGCGCCGGGCAGTTCGAGGGGCGGTGTCTCGCGCTCCAGGTCGACGACGAGGGTGCGTTCGCCGCCGCCCGCCTCGTGGAGCCCCGCGGTCGTTCCGTCGTAGAGCAGGCGGCCGTGGTCGATCACCATGACCCGCCCGCAGAGCTGCTCGATGTCCTGGAGGTCGTGGGTGGTCAGCAGCACCGTGGTACCCCGGTCGCGGTTGAGTTCGCGGAGGAACTCCCGTACACGAGTCTTGGAGATGACGTCGAGGCCGATCGTCGGCTCGTCCAGGTACAGCACGTCGGGGTCGTGCAGCAGGGCGGCCGCGATGTCGCCGCGCATCCGCTGACCGAGCGAGAGTTGACGTACGGGCACCTTCAACAGGTCGCCGAGGTCGAGGAGTTCGACACACCGGTCGAGGTTGGCGCGGAACCTGGCGTCCGGCACACGGTACATGCGGTGCGCGAGCCGGTACGAGTCGATCAGCGGCAGGTCCCACCAGAGCATGGTGCGCTGGCCGAACACCACACCGATGCGCGAGGCCAGCCTGGTGCGTTCGCGCGCCGGGTCGATGCCGGCGATCCGCACGCGGCCCCCGCTCGGCGTCAGGATGCCCGTCAGCATCTTGATCGTGGTCGACTTGCCCGCGCCGTTGGGGCCGATGTAGCCGACCATCTCACCGCGCGCCACACGGAAGCTGATGCCGTCGACCGCGCGCACCCGCTGCCGCTCGCGGCGGAACCGGCCGGCCCGCCGCCGCACGTCGAACACCTTCTCCAGGCCGTCGAGTTCGATGAACCCGTCGCCCGCGGCCCACTCCCGTGTCCCGTCGTCGCCCACTGCCCGCCCCTTCCTCCCGCTCCATGTGGTGTGCCCTGCTCCGGTCGCTGTCTCAACTGCCCGTACTCCGGTACGACCTGACGCCGCGGCGCCACAGCGCGCCGGCCCCCGCGCAGCACACCGCCGCGACCGCGGGCGCGAGGAAGGCGGCCCACCGCGGCAGGCCCACCGGCATCGGGCGGTCGAGCACGTAGAGCGCGGGCAGCCAGTTGACGAAGGCGAGCGGCACCACGAACGTCACCCCGCGCACCAGGTCCTGCGCGAACAGGCCGGGCGGGTACTGGAGCAGCGTCGTGCCGCCGTAGGTGAACGCGCTCTGCACCTCGGCCGCGTCCTGCGCCCAGAACTGGAAGGCCGCGCCCACCACGAACACCGCGGCGAAGATCAGGGCCCCGCTCAGCAGCATCAGCGGCAGGAGCGCGACGCGCACCGGGGACCAGTCGATGCCCGCCGCGGCGAGCGCGTAGCCGAGGACGGCGCCGCCCTGCACCACCCGGCCGATCCGCCGGGCGGCGAAGCGGTCCGCCGCGACCTGCGCGAGCACCGGCGCGGGGCGCAGCAGGAACGTGTCGAGCGTGCCGTCGCGCACCCGCGCGCCGAGGCGCTCGGTCGAGCCGAGGAAGAGGTCGACGAGTCCGAAGGAGGTGGCGGACGTGCCGTAGAGGAAGGCGATCTGGGCGAGCGAGAACCCGCCGAGCGCGTGGACCTGCGAGAACATCAGCAGAATGGTCACGAAGTCGAAGGCCGTGGCCACGAGGTTGCCGAGCGCGGTCACCGTGAAGGACAGCCGGTAGGTGAGCTGCGACCTGATGCCCATGGCGACGATCAGCCCGTACACGCGCAGGCCTTCCCGCAGCCGTCCGGGCGCGGCGCCGGCGGGTGGCAGCGCGCCGGGGCGTGCGGCGGGGGCCGTTCCCCCCGGGGCCGTTCCCTCCGAGGCCGTTCCCCCCGGGGCCGTTCCCCCCGGGGCCGAGTCCACCGGCGCCGAGCCCACCGGTGCCGGTCCGCCCGCCGGCCCGAGCGCGTCGAGGCCGCCCGTGCCCGTCTCCTCAGCCACCCTGGACCACCAGCCTCCGGGTCGCCGCGATCTGGAGCACCCGGCCGAGCGCGAGCAGCACGGCGGCCCAGGCCGCCTGGAACCCGTACACGCCGGCCACCGCCCAGCCCCTCTCGGTGCCGAGCAGCACGTCGGCGGGGAGCTGGAGCTGCGCCGACCACGGCAGGGCGCGCGCGAGCCGGCCGAGCAGGCCGGGGAAGACGTTCAGCGGGAGGAGCATCCCCGACCAGAAGGTGGCCGCGAGCCGGGACAGCTGGAGGGCGCCGGTGCCGTCGAGGAGCCAGAAGCCGCTGAGGGCCACGACGTAGCGGATCGCGAAGCTCACCACGTTGCCCAGCAGGACGGCACCGAGGAAGGCGGCCCAGACCAGCGGGTCGGCGGGCAGCGCCAGGTCGAAGAAGAGGGCGCCCACGGCCACCGGCACCGCGCCGCGCGCGAGCAGTTGGAAGACGGCCCTGCCGAGGTCCTGGGCGAGCCACCACCGTTGCAGGTCGACGGGGCGGTAGAGGTCGACGGCGATGTCACCGGAGCGGATGCGGTCCATCAGTTCGTCCTCGAAGCCGCCGCCCATGATCCCGGACGCGGCGAGCAGCCCCTGGCTGACCCAGACGAAGGTCAGCGCCTCGGCGGGACCGTAGCCGCCGAGGTGCGGCCGCAGGTGCCAGAGGGCCGTGTACGTGTACGCGATGATGAAGCCGAAGGCGGTGTTGGTGAACAGTCCGGCGACTGTGGCCGTCCGGTAGGTCGCGTACCGACGGAACGCGCCCGCCCAGACGACGGCGTACAGCCGCACGACAGCCCCTCTCCGCCCCCGCGCCCAGCGGCGGCGGCACCGAAGCGCACGACCCTAGCCGACCCGTTCCCCGGGGGCGACGGAGTTTTTCCCGGGCCGGACGCCAAGCCGGACGCCAAGCCGGACTCCGGGCCGGACTCCGGGCCGGATCCCCCGGCAGGATCCTCCGGCCGGACCTCCCCCGAGGAGAAAGACGCATGAGAGCCAATCGGGGGCAGAGGGGCCCCAGGTGCGGGGGACACCGGCCGAACCATGGGAAAAAAGAAAGACCGCACCAGCGCACCCGATACGACACCGTTATGCCGGAGCGTGCACCTTCGGCCCCGGTTGAGGAGTCTTCCCACACATGAGTGACGAGCCATCCCAGCAGGGCGGCGACCAGCCGGGGCCCGCTTCGGGCGCCGGGGACGCGTCCCCCGCGGACGCCCCGCCGCAGCGCCCGGGGAAGCGGCGGCGAACCGGCTGGCGCAGGGTGCTGCCGACGTGGCGCATGGTGCTTTTCGGGGTGCTGGCCCTCCTGGTGATCGTGGTCGGCGGCTTCATCGCGGGCTACAACCTGGTCGACATCCCGCCCGCCAACGCCGCGGCGACCGCCCAGTCCAACGTGTACCTGTACAAGGACGGCACCCAGATCGCCCGCGACGGCGACGTCAACCGGGAGAACGTGCCGCTGTCGCAGGTACCGCTCACCGTGCGGCACGCCGTGCTGGCCGCGGAGGACCGCGACTTCTACGGGGAGCCCGCCGTCGACCCGCTCGGCATGGTGCGCGCCGCCTGGAACACCCTCACGGGCAAGGGCACGCAGGGCGGTTCGACCATCACCCAGCAGTACGTGAAGAACTACTACCTGGGCCAGGAGCAGACGGTGGTCCGCAAGGTCAAGGAGTTCTTCATCGCGGTCAAGCTCAACCGCGAGCAGTCCAAGGATCAGATCCTCCAGGGCTATCTGAACACCAGCTACTTCGGGCGCAACGCCTACGGCATCCAGGCGGCGGCGCAGGCGTACTACGGCAAGAACATCAACGAACACGGCGGTCTCGACACCGCGCAGGGCGCGTACCTGGCGTCGCTGCTCAACGCGCCCAGCGAGTTCGACGTGGTCGCGCACCCGGAGAACAAGGGCGCGGCGACGGACCGCTGGAACTACGTGCTGGGCGGCATGGTCAAGGAGCACTGGCTCAGCGGGCCGGCCCGCGCGAAGCTCTCCTTCCCCACGCCCAAGCGCTACTCGGGCCCCTCGCGCGCCGGCCTCTCCGGGCAGCGCGGCTACGTCGTCGAGGCGGTCAAGGACTACCTCACCAGCAACAAGATCATCGACGAGGACACCCTCGCGAGCGGCGGCTACCGGATCACCACCACGCTCCAGCGGCCCAAGCAGGACGCGCTGGTCGAGGCGGTCGACGACAACGTCAACTCCAAGCTGGACAAGAGCCGCAAGGCCGACAGGAACGTCCGGGTGGGCGGCGCGTCCGTCGACCCCGCGACGGGCGACGTCGTCGCCCTGTACGGCGGCATCGACTACACGAAGCAGTACGTCGACAACGCAACCCGCCGCGACTACCAGGTCGGCTCCACCTTCAAGCCGTTCGTCCTCGCCTCCGCGATCCAGAACGGCTCAAGGACGCAGGGCGGCGAGCGCATCACACCGAACACCACGTACAACGGCGACAACCACCGCATGGTGCAGGGCCCGGACGGGTCCACCGGCTACGCCCCCGCCAACGAGGACGACCGCGACTACGGCGACATCACCGTGCGCACCGCCACCAACAAGTCGGTCAACGCCGTGTACGCGCAGCTCGCCGAGGACGTCGGCCCCTCCACGGTCGAACACACCGCGGTCGACCTCGGCATCCCCGCCACCACCCCCGACCTGACGGCGACCCCGTCGATCGCGCTCGGCCCGGCCACCGCGAGCGTCCTCGACATGGCCCAGGCGTACGCGACGCTCGCCCACCACGGGCAACGGCAGGCGTACTCGCTCGTCGCGAACATCACCAAGAACGGCGACAGGATCGCCCTGCCGCACCGCTCTGCCACCCGGGCCGTGAGCAGGCAGGCCGCGGACACCACGACGTCCGTGCTGCGCACGGTGGTCGAAAGCAGCGACGGCACCGGCACCGCGGCGCAGGCGGCGGGGCGCCCCGCCGCGGGCAAGACCGGCACGGCCGAGGACGACCAGGCGGCCTGGTTCGCCGGGTACACACCGGACCTGACGACAGTCGTCTCGCTGATGGGCGCCGACCCCGACACCGCGAAGCACGAGCCGCTGTACGGGGCGCTCGGCCAGGCCCGCATCAACGGCGGCGGGCCGCCCGCGCAGATCTGGGCGCAGTACACGGCGGCCGCCCTCAAGGGCTCCCCCGCCAAGAAGTTCGACCTGCACCTCCAGCACGGCGCGGAGCAGCGCGACGAGCCCTCGGGCCGCCCCTCAGGGCGGCCGACCGGTTCGAGCTCGGCGCCCGCCACCACGGGCGGCGACGACGGCGGCTCCGACGACGGCGGCCAGAACGGCACCGGCGGCACCGGCGACGGCGGCCAGAACGGGACAGGCGGCGACAACGGCGGTTCCACCGACGGCGGCCAGAGCCCCGCGGGCGGCCAGACCGGCGGCGACGGCGGCACCGTGGACGGCGGCACCGGCACCGTGGGCGGCACGGGCGGTGACGACGGCGGCACCGACACGGGCGGCGGCACCGGCGACAACGGCGGCGGCACCGGTGACGGCGGGGCGGGCGGCGGCACGGACGGGGGCGGCGACGGCGGAGGGGGTCCGGGCGGGGCGGGCGGCCCGACCGGCGGGCCCGTCCGGCCGCCCGGCGGCAGCGTCCCCGGGCTCACCCGCGCCGGCTGACGGCTCGTACGCCCCGTCCTTGCGGCCGGTGCGGCGCCGCCGACCGGCCGCCCCCGCGCCCCGGGGCCGTGTCCGCCCCCTGCCGCCACGACGGCCGCGGGGGGCACAGGGCGGCAGCGCGGGGCACAGACCGCTCCCTAGCCGTCGCCCGAGGTCGCCTCAAGGCCGACGACCGCCACGACCAGCAGGCAGACGAAGAAGATCCGGGCCGCCGTCACCGGCTCGTGCAGCACGGCCATGCCCACGACGGCCGCGCCGACCGCCCCGATGCCGACCCAGACGCCGTACGCGGTCCCGATCGGCAGGGACTTCGCGGCCTGCGCGAGCAGCACCATGCTCGCGGTGACACCGACGACGGTCAGCACGCTCGGCCACAGCCGCGTGAACCCGTCACTGAACTTCAAAGCGATCGACCAGACGACCTCAAGGGCCCCGGCCACCAGCAACAACACCCACGCCACGACGGCACCTCCGGCACAGCAGACTGCGGACACAGGGTGCGTCGTCTTTGCCTTCGCCCGGTACGGCGCGTCTCGTCGGGCGTTCCCGGCCGACCGTAGCAAAGGCCCGGTCCCCCCGGCGTGCCGAGGCCCGGTGACCCCTGGTCACCGGGCCTTCCGCCGAGGCATTTCGCGTCGGGCGCCGCTACAGGTACAGCCCTGTCGCGTCCTCCGAGCCCTCGAACCTGTCGGCGGCCACCGCGTGCAGGTCGCGCTCCCGCATCAGGACGTACGCGACGCCGCGCACCTCGACCTCCGCGCGGTCCTCCGGGTCGTACAGCACCCGGTCGCCGGGCTCCACCGTCCGTACGTTCTGGCCGACGGCCACCACTTCGGCCCAGGCCAGCCGCCTGCCGACCGCCGCGGTCGCCGGGATCACGATGCCGCCGGACGAACGCCGCTCGCCCTCGGGGATGTCCGTTCTGACCAGCACGCGGTCGTGCAGCATCCGGATGGGCAGCTTCTCGTGGGTGTTCTCGCTCACGGCGAAGAACCTACCCGGCGGGGCCGCGGCGGACCGCCCCAGGGTGGGCGGCGGCCACGGCCCCGTGCGCTCAGCGGCCGCGCCGCCGCAGCGACACCGTCAGCAGCCCGGCCACACCCACCACGAGCAGCGCCGCCGGAATGACCCGCTCCAGGCGGGGCGAGCCCTCGTCGTCGACGAACTGCGCCTTCACGTCCGAGACCACGCGGTTCACCGCGACGAACGCGCGGCCCGCGGTCTGGTCCACCGTGGAGGCCACCCGGGCCCTGGCGTCGCCCACGATCGTCTTCGGGTGCACCCGCACCCCGATCTCGTCGAGCGTTTCGGCAAGCTGACCCCTGCGGCGGACGATGTCCGCCTCGATCTGCGCAGGGGTCCTCGCATCGGCATCCGACACCGCGCCGCCTCCGTCGTCCCTCGTCGTGTTCCGGTACACCCGCACCGACCTGTGGGCCACAGTCTGTCAGTTCCGCCGCTCCCGCACCCGGCGGCACCCCCCGTTACGCTCGGCGGCGTACATCCCGGCGTGCGCTCGGGCACGGCGTGGTGTACGCCGTACCGCACGACTTCCCGCACCTCACGGAGAAATCCCATGAGCGAACGCCTCAGCCCCGGCGACACCGCCCCCGACTTCACACTGCCCGACGCGGACGGCAACAGCGTGTCGCTCGCCGGCCACAAGGGCCGCAAGGTCATCGTGTATTTCTACCCGGCCGCCCTCACCCCCGGCTGCACCAAGCAGGCCTGCGACTTCACGGACAACCTGGACGTCCTGGCCGGATCGGGTTACGACGTCATCGGGATCTCCCCGGACAAGCCGGAGAAACTTGCGAAGTTCCGCGAGAAGGAGAACCTGAAAGTGACGCTTCTCAGCGATCCCTCGAAAGAGGTCCTCGAGTCGTACGGAGCCTTCGGAGAGAAGATGATGTACGGAAAGGCGGTGACCGGGGTCATCCGCTCGACGATCGTCGTGGACGAGGAGGGCAGGGTCGAGCGGGCCTTCTACAACGTGCGGGCCACGGGCCACGTCGCGAAGATCATCAAAGACCTGGGAATCTGACACACCCGCCACACCTTGTGACCGGGGTCGCACTTCGGTGCGGCCCGGGTTTGCGGACGCTTGAAACGCGCAGAAGGTTCCACTGGACTTTGTTGTACGCAGAAAGGAACCGCCATGGCCGGCCAGGACTACGAAGAGGTGGCCGACCGGGCTGCGGTCCGGCGCCACCCCACCCTGTTCCGGACGATCAAGCAGCGGCGCAACCCCCGTCTGCGGAGATCGGACATCACCGTCACCGATGAGGCGGCGGTCAAGCGGGCGGTCAAGGCGGCGGCGCTCGGCAACGCCATGGAGTGGTACGACTTCGGTATCTACAGCTACATGGCCGGCACGATCGGCAAGGTCTTCTTCCCCGGCGGCCACGGCTCGGCCCAGTTGCTGCTGACCTTCGCCACCTTCGCCATCTCCTTCCTGGTACGGCCGCTCGGCAGTGTGGTCCTCGGCCCCCTCGGCGACAAGCTCGGCAGGCAGCGGGTCCTCGCGCTGACCATGCTGATGATGGCGTTCGGCACGTTCTTCATCGGCGTCCTGCCCTCGTACAGCTCCATAGGCCTGTGGGCGCCCGCGCTGCTCATCCTGCTCCGCCTCGTGCAGGGCTTCTCCACCGGCGGCGAGTACGGCGGCGCGTCCACGTTCATCGCCGAGTACGCCCCCGACAAGCGCCGCGGTTTCTTCGGCAGCTTCCTGGAGTTCGGCACACTCGCCGGCTACGTCGGCGCTGCGGGGCTCGTCACCCTGCTCACCGTCACCCTCGGCGACAGCGGCCTGCAGAGCTGGGGCTGGCGCCTTCCGTACCTGCTGGCGGGTCCGCTCGGGCTCATCGGCCTCTATCTGCGGCTGAAGCTCGACGAGACGCCCGCGTTCCAGAAGCTCTCCACGGAGAACGTCCGGGTGCGGGCGTCCGAGGCGGCCGACACCGTCGAGACCACCGCCAAGGGCGACCTCGCCAAGATCTTCACCAACTACTGGCGGCCGCTGGTCCTGTGCGTCGCCCTGGTCGCCGCGTACAACATCACCGACTACATGCTGCTGTCGTACATGCCGACGTACCTCTCGGACGAACTCGGCTACGGCACCACCCACGGCCTGCTGATCCTGCTCGGCGTGATGGTGGCCATGATGCTGCTGATCAACCAGGTGGGGCGGCTCAACGACCGCTACGGCAGGAAGCCCCTGCTGCTCGCGGGCATGCTGGGCTTCCTGGTGCTCTCCATACCGTCGTTCCTGCTGATCAGGGAGGGCAACATCATCCTGATCATCATCGGTCTCGCGATGCTGGGGCTCTCGCTGGTCTGCCTGCTGGGCACCATGTCGGCGGCCCTGCCCGCGCTCTTCCCCACGCAGGTGCGCTACGGCGGCCTCTCGATCGGCTACAACGTCTCCACCTCCCTCTTCGGCGGTACCACCCCGCTGGTCATCACCGCCCTCATCGACATCGGCGGCACCAACCTGATGCCCGCCTACTACGCGACCGGCGCGGCGATCGTGGGTGTCATCGCCGTCCTGTTCATGAAGGAGACGGCGCAGCAGCCCCTCCAGGGCTCCCCGCCCTCGGTCTCCACCCCTGAGGAGGCCGCGGAGCTCGCCCACGAGCAGGCGCAGGAGCCCCGCTTCTGACCGCGGCGCCCAATCCGCGGAGGCGTCCCGCGGCGCCGTAGACTGAGGGCCGCCGGGCGCCGTACGCGGCCGGCGGTCCGCGGTGGTGGCGCAACGGCGACGCAGCAGACTTAGGATCTGTGGCCCTTGACCGGGCTTGAGGGTTCGAATCCCTTCCACCGCACGGCAACGGCCCGGGGCGGCGTCGGCGAGGACGCGGCCCCGGGCCGTTTCGCGCGGCGGTCGCCGCGCCGGCGCCTCAGGCCACGAGTTCCGTGAGGGACGGGACCAGGGCGCGGAAGGCCTTGCCGCGGTGGCTGATCGCGTTCTTCTCCGCCGCGGTCAGCTCGGCGCAGGTGCGGGTGGAGCCCTCCGGCTGGAGGATCGGGTCGTAGCCGAAGCCGCCCGTGCCCGCGGGTGCCGTGCGCAGGGTGCCGGGGAGGGTGCCCTCGACGACGCGCTCCGTGCCGTCGGGCAGGGCGAGCGCGGCGGCGCAGGCGAAGTGGGCGGCGCGGTGCGGTTGTGCGATGTCGGCGAGCTGGGCCAGGAGCAGGTGGAGGTTGGCCTGGTCGTCGCCGTGGCGCCCCGCCCAGCGCGCGGAGAAGATGCCGGGCGCGCCGCCGAGGACGTCGACGCAGAGGCCGGAGTCGTCCGCGATCGCCGGGTGGCCGGTGGCGCGCGCGAGGGCGTGCGCCTTGAGCAGGGCGTTCTCCGCGAAGGTGACGCCGGTCTCCTTGACGTCGGGGATCTCCGGGTAGGCGTCGGCGCCGACGAGCTCGTGGCTGAGGCCGCTGTCGGCGAGGATGGCGCGGAGTTCGGTGATCTTTCCGGCGTTGCGGGTGGCGAGGATCAGGCGGGTCATGCGCCCAACCTATCCGGGCGCACGAGGGCCGCGGGACCCGCCCGCCGGGGGCCGGGACCGCGGCCGCCGCCGGAGTCTGGACGGACGCACCGCTCTCGCCGTGCGCCCGCACCTGTAAGGACGCGCGGGGGCGTCTTTTGGTTCCCGCTTTACCTTGCGGTGCCCGCTTGCCTCGCGGTGTCCGCGAGCGCCTCGGTCTGGAGGCGGGCGAGGTCGGCGCAGCCCGCGGTGGCCAGGTCGAGCAGGGTGTTCAGTTCCTCGCGGTCGAAGGGCTCGGCCTCGGCGGTGCCCTGGATCTCGACGAAGCGGCCGTCGCCGGTGCAGACGACGTTCATGTCGGTGTCGGCGCGCACGTCCTCCTCGTAGCAGAGGTCGAGGAGGGGGGTGCCGGCGACGATGCCGACGCTGACGGCGGCGACGGTGCCGGTGAGCGGCTCGCGCCCGGCCTTGACGAGCTTCTTGCCGCGCGCCCAGGCGACGGCGTCGGCGAGCGCGACATAGGCACCGGTGATGGCGGCGGTGCGGGTGCCTCCGTCCGCCTGGAGGACGTCGCAGTCGAGGACGACGGTGTTCTCGCCGAGCGCCTTGTAGTCGACGACGGCCCGCAGGGAGCGGCCGATCAGGCGGCTGATCTCGTGGGTGCGGCCGCCGATCCGGCCGCGTACGGACTCGCGGTCGCCGCGGGTGTTGGTGGAGCGGGGCAGCATCGCGTACTCGGCGGTGACCCAGCCCTCGCCGCTGCCCTTGCGCCAGCGCGGCACGCCCTCGGTGAAGCTGGCGCTGCACAGGACGCGGGTGTCGCCGAAGGAGACGAGGACGGAGCCCTCGGCGTGCTTGCTCCATCCGCGTTCGATGGTGACAGGGCGGAGCTGTTCGGGGGTTCGGCCGTCGATACGTGACATGGCGCCGAGCCTATCGGGCGCCGGAGCGCGGCAGGTCCCTGCGGTGGGCGGGGGCGGGCCCGCCCCCGGCGTGCGGGAGCGGGCCCGTGGGCTGCGGTGGCCGGTCCGCGTCAGTCCATCATGTCCTCGATGTCGGAGGCGATGGGGTCGGCGTCGGTGCCGATGACGACCTGGACGGCCGTGCCCATCTTGACGACGCCGTGGGCGCCCGCGGCCTTGAGCGCCGCCTCGTTCACGAGGGAGGCGTCGTTGACCTCGGTGCGCAGCCGCGTGATGCAGCCCTCGACCTCGACGATGTTGTCGAGTCCGCCGAGCCCGGCGACGATCTTCTCAGCCTTGCTGGCCATGGTGTCTCCCTGTGTCCCTGGCGCCTTGCCGTACAAGCGTATTGGCCTGTCGAAGCACCGGCATACTGAATGTTTTGTCACGGTAACGCACGGTTGGCCCATCTCCTCGGGCGCATTCCGGTCCCGTGCCGAAAGATGTCGACCATCGGTGGACCGCGGGCATTCCGCAACTGGTCTACACCATTATGGCCGGGGAGGCACCCATGAGCGGCGACGGGGCGGTGCGGAGCCGGCGGGCGCCTGGCGCCCCGCGCGGACACTGGTGGCAGGGGCTGTTCCAGGGTCTGCAGAAGATGGGCCGCAGCCTCCAGCTGCCGATCGCCGTCCTGCCGGCCGCGGGCATCCTGAACCGGCTCGGCCAGCCCGACGTCTTCGGCGCCCAGGGACTCGGCTGGGACGCCGTGGCCAAGGTCTTCGCCGCCGCGGGCGGCGCCCTGCTCGACTCCTCGCTCGGCCTGCCCCTGCTGTTCTGCATCGGCGTCGCCATCGGCATGGCGAGGAAGGCGGACGGCTCGACCGCGCTCGCCGCCGTCACCGGTTTCCTCGCGTACTACGCGGTGCTGCACGCCTTCCCGCTCGACTGCGACGGCGCCGCGCGCTTCACCGGCGCCGGGGTGTGGTCGGGCGTGTGCGTGACGCCGGACGGCACGACGGTGACGCAGGCCTCGTACCAGAACCCGGGCGTCTTCGGCGGCATCGTGATGGGGTTGCTCACCGCGTGGCTGTGGCGCAGGTTCCACCGGGTCAAGCTGGTGGACTGGCTCGGCTTCTTCAACGGGCGTCGCCTCGTACCGATCGTCATGGCGTTCGTCGGGCTGCTGGTCGCCTCGCTCTCGGTGTGGGTGTGGCAGCCGATCGGCGACGGGCTGACGGACTTCTCCAAGTGGCTGGTGGACGCGGGGGCGTGGGGCTCGGGGATCTTCGGCGTGGCCAACCGCGGGCTGCTGGTGTTCGGGCTGCACCAGTTCCTGAACACCTTCGTGTGGTTCCAGTTCGGCGACTACACGAAGCCGGACGGCACGGTCGTGCACGGCGACGTGAACCGCTTCCTCGCGGGCGACCCGACGGCGGGCCAGTTCACCACCGGCTTCTTCCCGATCATGATGTTCGCGCTGCCCGCCGCCGCGCTCGCGATCTACCACTGCGCGAAGCCGAGCCGCAGGAAGGCGGTCGGCGGCCTGATGCTCTCGGTGGCCCTGACGTCGTTCGTGACGGGTGTCACGGAGCCGATCGAGTACTCGTTCCTCTTCGTCGCGCCGCTGCTGTACGCGATCCACGCGGTGCTGACCGGTGTGTCGATGTTCGTCAGCTGGCAGCTGGGCGCGAAGGACGGCTTCAGCTTCTCCGCCGGCCTGATCGACTACGTCATCAACTGGGGCCTGGCGACCAAGCCCTGGCTGCTCATCCCGATCGGCCTCGCCTTCGCGGTGGTCTACTACACCGTCTTCCGCGTGCTGATCACGAAGCTGGACCTGCCGACACCGGGCCGTGAACCGGACGATCCCGACGATCCCGGGACGCAGGAGGAGCAGACGGTGACCGGGGACACCAGGCCCTGACCTGCGGGCCCCCGCGCCCGACCCCGCCCGGCGGGCCCCGGCCGCACGGTGGTTACGCTTCGGAGTAGATCTTTATGCAGGCCATATTCGAGGGTTCCAGGCACAGCCACCCCCGTGTTACAACAGGTCTAAACCACTCAATGGTTTAGACCTGTTCTCATGGGGCGCGCGGCGTTCCCTGCGCATGGAGGAAGTTGATGAGTACGGCCACCGCCCCGGCGGCGCCCGCGAAAAAGCGGGGTTCCGGACTGTTCCAGGGGCTGCAGAAGGTGGGCCGCAGTCTCCAGCTGCCGATCGCCGT
Organism: Streptomyces tremellae; assembly: GCF_039540215.1. Classification (NCBI taxonomy): domain Bacteria; kingdom Bacillati; phylum Actinomycetota; class Actinomycetes; order Kitasatosporales; family Streptomycetaceae; genus Streptomyces; species Streptomyces tremellae. The sequence goes on along the minus strand of NZ_BAABEP010000027.1, from coordinate 36,385 downwards.
CCTGCCCGCCGCGGGCATCCTCAACCGGCTCGGCCAGCCCGACGTCTTCGGGGACCAGGGACTCGGCTGGGACAGTGTCGCGAAGGTCTTCGCGGGCGCGGGCGGCATGCTGCTCGACGCCTCGCTCGGCCTGCCCCTGCTGTTCTGCATCGGCGTCGCCATCGGCTTCGCCAAGAAGTCGGACGGCTCGACCGCGCTCGCCGCGATCGTCGGTTTCTTCACGTACTACGCGGTGATCCACCAGTTCCCGATCAAGGACGGGATGGGCGGCGCCACCTACATATCGAACGGCCTGCTGGCCGGCGAGTGGCAGAAGGGCAGCGTCGTCACCAACGCGTCCTTCCAGAACCCCGGCGTGCTCGGCGGCATCATCCTCGGCCTGCTGACCGCGGTGATCTGGCAGCGCTTCCACCGCACCAAGCTCGTGGACTGGCTGGGCTTCTTCAACGGCCGTCGCCTGGTACCGATCCTGATGGCCTTCGTCGGCACGGCGCTCGGCGTCGTCGCGGTCCTCGGCTGGCAGCCCATCGGCGACGCGATCACCAGCTTCGGCAACTGGATCACCGGGCTCGGCGCTCTCGGCTCCGGCATCTTCGGCCTGGTCAACCGCGGTCTGATCCCCATCGGCATGCACCAGTTCGTCAACACGGTGGCCTGGTTCCAGCTCGGCGACTTCACCAACCACGCCGGTGTGGTCTCGCACGGCGACATCAACCGCTTCCTCGCGGGCGACCCGCACGCCGGGCAGTTCACCTCGGGCTTCTTCCCGATCATGATGTTCGGCCTGCCCGCCGCCGCGCTGGCGATGGCGCACACCGCGCGCCCGGAGCGCCGCAAGGTCGTCCTCGGCATGATGCTCTCCCTCGCCGCGACCTCGTTCGTGACCGGTGTGACCGAGCCCATCGAGTTCTCGTTCATGTTCATCGCGCCGCTGCTGTACGCGCTGCACGCGGTCCTGACGGCCATCTCGATGTTCGTGACCTGGTCCCTCGGCGTGCACGACGGCTTCACGTTCTCCGCGGGCGTGATCGACTACGTCCTCAACTGGAACCTCGCCACGAAGCCATGGCTGATCATCCCGATCGGGCTGGTCTTCGGCGTCGTCTACTACGTCGTGTTCCGCTTCGTGATCGTGAAGTTCGACCTCAAGACCCCCGGCCGCGAGCCGGAGGAGGAGATCGAGGACATCACCAAGTAGCCGCGGACGGCCGCCCCGAGGGGCGGTGCCCGGCACCCGTGCGAAGGCGTCCGCCGCTCCCCCTCGGGGCGCGGCGGACGCCTTCGCACGTCACGGGGCGCCCCCGCTACAGCTCGTAGACCGCGCCGGGCACCGCGAGCTCGGAAGGACCCGCGTACACCTCGCGCGCGTCCTCCAGATTGCGCCGCGCGTCCGTCCACGGCGGAATGTGCGTCAGCACGAGGCGCTTGGTGCCCGCCCGCACCGCGTGCTCGCCGGCCTCCCTGCCGTTGAGGTGGAGGCCCGCGATGTCCTCCTTGCCGTCCGTGAAGGCGGCCTCGCACAGGAACAGGTCGGTGCCGCGCGCCAGGTCGACCAGCGTGTCGTCGGCCCCGGTGTCCGCCGAATAGGCGAGCGAGCTGCCGCCGTGCTCGACGCGGATGCCGAACGTGTCCACGGGGTGCGCCATCCGCTCCGTACGGACCGTCAGCGGGCCGATGTCGAACGTGCCGGGCTCCAGCGTGCGGAAGTCGAAGACCTCGCTCATCGACTTGTCGCTCGGCGTGTCGTCGTAGGCGGTGGTGAGCCGCTGCTCGGTGCCCTCGGGACCGTAGACCGGGATGGCGTCGCAGCGCCCGCCCTCGTACCGGTAGTAGCGGGCCACGAAGTACGCGCACATGTCGATGCAGTGGTCGGCGTGCAGATGGCTCAGGAAGATCGCGTCGAGGTCGTAGAGACCGATGTGGCGCTGCAACTCGCCGAGGGCGCCGTTGCCCATGTCGAGGAGCAGCCGGAAGCCGTCGGCCTCGACGAGGTAGCTGGAGCAGGCCGATCCCGCGGCGGGAAAGGAGCCCGAGCAGCCGACGACGGTGAGCTTCATGGAGCGTGAACCTCCGTGGCGTGGACGGTGGGCGACGGGGGTCGTTCGGTGACGCCGTGAGCACGGTGCGTGAGGGACCGTACGGCCCACGCGGTGGAACGGCGGTCGTGCGGGGGTGGTTCGATCTGTCGAGCCTAAGGCGCGACCCGGCGGGCCGCTTCCCCACGACGGCGCGTTGTGGGGGAAGTCACCGGCAAGTCCACTCTTCCCGGTGTTCCCCGTGTTCCCGGTGACCGCGGTCACCGCGCACGGGCCGGGTACGGTCGGTGCATGACGTCGTGGTGGTGGGTGGCGCTGATCGCCGTGGTGGCCGCCGCGCTCGTGGCCTCGGTGGTGGACGGGCGGGCGCGGGCGGGCCGGAGCCGCAGGCAGTGGCGCGCGGCCACCCGGCCGCCGGGCCGTCCCGGGCAGCCGCAGCGGCCGGGGCTGCCGCGGCCGGGCGAGATCTGGTGGGCCGCCGTGCCCTACGAGGACGGGCCGGGCGAGAAGGACCGGCCGTGCCTGGTGCTGTCGGCACGCGGCGACCGGATACGGGTCGCGAAGATCACCACGAAGCACCACGCGGAGCGGCCCGGGGTGATCGCGCTGCCGCCCGGCACCGTGGGCGACGCGCGGGGGCGGGCCAGCTATCTGGAGACCGACGAGGTCCGCGAGGTGCGGCCCGGCGCGTTCCGCCGCCGCGTCGGCGCGGCCGACGCGGCGCTGTGGGAACGGGTGCGGCGGCTCGGCTGACGCCCCCGCGCGTGCGCAGGGGCGCCCGTACGCGCGGACGCCGGGAGCCCTGCCGCCGCCCCGACAGGACGACCCCGGGCGCCCCCGTACGCGCGGACGCCGGCGCCGCAGCCGCCTGAGGGGCGGTCAGGGCACCGGCGGCTGTGGTGTCGCGGTGTCGGGCGGTGGTCCCGCCGGGCGTCCTACGCCCAGAGCTGGCCCTGGAGCGTCTCGATGGCCTCCTCGGTGGTGGCGGCCGTGTAGACGCCGGTGGAGAGGTACTTCCAGCCGCCGTCGGCGACGACGAACGCGATGTCCGCGCTCTCGCCCGCGGCGAGCGCCTTCCTGCCCACGCCGATGGCGGCGTGCAGCGCGGCGCCGGTGGAGATGCCCGCGAAGATGCCCTCCTGCTGGAGGAGTTCGCGGGTGCGGGTGACGGCGTCGGCCGAGCCCACGGAGAACCGGGTGGTCAGCACCGACTCGTCGTACAGCTCGGGCACGAAGCCCTCGTCGAGGTTGCGCAGGCCGTAGACGAGGTCGTCGTAGCGCGGCTCCGCGGCGACGATCCGCACGTCGGGCTTCTGCTCGCGCAGGAAGCGGCCGACGCCCATCAGCGTGCCCGTGGTGCCGAGGCCCGCGACGAAGTGGGTGATCGACGGCAGGTCGGCGAGGATCTCGGGGCCGGTGGTCGCGTAGTGCGCGCCCGCGTTGTCCGGGTTGCCGTACTGGTAGAGCATCACCCAGTCGGGGTTCTTCTCCGCCAGGTCCTTCGCCACCCGCACGGCGGTGTTGGAGCCGCCCTCCGCGGGCGAGGAGACGATCTCGGCGCCCCACATGCCGAGCAGGTCGCGGCGCTCCTGCGAGGTGTTCTCCGGCATCACGCACACCATGCGGTAGCCCTTGAGCTTGGCCGCCATGGCGAGGGAGATGCCGGTGTTGCCGCTGGTCGGTTCGAGGATCGTGCAGCCGGGGGTGAGCCTGCCGTCCTTCTCGGCCTGCTCGACCATGTGCAGGGCGGGCCTGTCCTTGACGGAACCGGTCGGGTTGCGGTCCTCAAGCTTGGCCCAGATCCGCACGTCGTCGGAGGGGGACAGCCGGGGCAGCCGCACCAGCGGCGTGTTCCCGACCGCCGCGAGCGGGGCGTCGTACCGCATCAGGCCAGGCGCTTCGTGAGCGCGCCGCCGGCGACCGCCGGGAGGATGGTGACGTTGTCGCCGTCGGAGAGCTTCGTCTCGATGCCGTCCAGGAAGCGGACGTCCTCGTCGTTCAGGTACACGTTGACGAACCGGCGCAGCTGGTTGCCCTTGTCGGCGTCCACGATGCGCTCGCGGATGCCGGAGTGCCGGGTGTCGAGGTCGGCCAGGAGTTCGGCGAGGGTGGTGCCGCTGCCCTCCACGGCCTTGGCCCCGTCGGTGTACGTGCGGAGGATGGTCGGGATGCGGACCTCGATGGCCATGGCGTCGGTCTCCTGTCGTCCTGTTCGGGGCGGCTGCCTGACGGGTCCTGGCGGTCCCGGGGCCGCTTCCCGCGGCGTCGCGCGGCGGTTCGCCACCGCGCGGGGAAGGGTGCTTGAGAGGTGGGTGAACTGATGAACGGCCTGCTGGACCCGCGCTTCAGCAGTCCGCGCCGCCGGGACAGATCGCGCTCGCGAGGCGGCACAGGTCGACGTGCAGCCGCGCCACGAGCAGCGGTGTGCTCGGCGTCGTCTCATTCACGTCAGAGGCAACCATGCGGTCATCGTATCGATTCCCGCACGGGTTCCAGAGGTGTGATCTCGCATGGCGGACGGCGAACGTTCGTCATGCGGACGGCCGTGGCCCGCCTGGCACCGGCGGCGCGGTCCGCCGCGCGGGGCCGGTGTCCGGCAGGTAGACGACGACCGGCGTCCCGGTGACGGGGTGCGGCGTGATCGCCGCGCCGACCCCGTACACGTCCGCGAGCAGCCCGGGGGTGAGGACCTCGGCGGGCGGGCCCGACGCGACGAGGCGGCCGGCGCGCAGCACGTGGAGCCGGTCGCAGTAGTATGCGGCGAGGTTGAGGTCGTGCAGCGCGAGCAGGCAGGTGGCGCCGCTCTCGCGGGCGACCAGGCCGAGGACGTCGAGCTGGTGGCGGATGTCGAGGTGGTTCGTCGGCTCGTCGAGCACCAGCAGCGCGGGCCGCTGCACCAGGGCGCGGGCGACCAGGACGCGCTGCCGCTCACCGCCTGAGAGGGTGGGGAACGCGCGGTCGGCGAGACCCGCGGCGCCGACCCTGGCGAGCGCCTCGGCGGCGAGGGCGGTGTCGGCCGCGGTGTCGCCCTCCCAGAACCGCTTGTGCGGTGACCGGCCCATCGCGACGACCTCCCTGACGGTCAGTTCGATGTCCGCGCGCCCGTCCTGGGGCACGGCCGCGACGCGCCGGGCGCGGGCCTTGGCGGTGAGGCCCGCCAGGTCGTCGCCGTCGAGGAGGGCACGGCCCGCGGTGGGGCGCAGGGTGCCGTAGAGACAGCGCAGCAGGGTGGTCTTGCCGCTGCCGTTGGGACCGACGAGGCCCACGGTCTCGCCGGGGGCCGCGGTGAGGTCGACCCCGTCGACCAGGCGCCGCCCACCGGTCTCGTACGTCATCCCCTCGACGGTCAGCCGCGCGGGCGCGACGTGTGCGGGCGTCATACGGCGGCCCCCTCGGGCCTGCGGCGCATCAGCCAGAGGAAGAACGGGCCGCCGATGAGCGCGGTCAGCACGCCGACCGGGATGTCCTGCGGCGCGGCGACCGTGCGGGCCGCGAGATCCGCGACGACCAGCACCACGGCGCCGCCGAGCGCGGCGACCGGCAGCAGGGCCCTGTGGGCGGCGCCGACGGCACCGCGCGCCGCGTGCGGCACCAGCAGGCCGACGAAGCCGACCGCGCCGCTCGACGCCACCAGCACGCCGGTGACCAGGGAGGCGAGGACGAAGACCGCGGCGCGGAAGCGGCCGGTGTCGAGGCCGAGCGCGGTCGCGCCCTCCTCCCCCGTGAGCAGCAGGTCGAGCGGGCGCCCGAGCGCGATCAGCACGCCGGTGCCGAGGACCAGCACGGCGGCGGGCAGCACGAGCGTGCCCCAACGGGCGCTGCCGAGCCCGCCGAGCGTCCAGTACAGGGCCTCCTGGAACTGCTCGGGACGGGCGGAGAGGGTCAGGACGAGGGTGGTGAGGGCGGAGAGGATGTACGAGACGGTGACGCCCGCGAGGACCAGCCTGCCGCCTGTCATGGCGCCGCCGCGGCGGGCGAGCCCGTACACCAGGGCGAGCGCGACCAGGGACCCGGCGAAGGCGGCGGCGGGCATGGCGACGGTGGTGGTGATCCCGCCGCCGACGCCGACGACGAGCACGAGGACCGCGCCCGCCGAGGCACCGGAGGAGATGCCGAGCAGGAACGGGTCGGCGAGCCGGTTGCGCACGAGCGCCTGGAGCACGGTCCCGACGACGGCGAGCCCGGCGCCCACGACCGCGCCGAGCAGCACGCGCGGCAGCCGCACGTCCAGCACGATCGTCCGCAGCGGGCTCGGCGCGGCCGTCCCGGTGAGCGTGCGCACGACCTCGCCCGGCGGGACACGCACGGAGCCGAGCGCGAGCCCCGCGACGACGGCGCCGGCGAGCGCGACGACCAGCCCGCCCACCACGAGCGAGTAGCGCGCCCGGCTGCCGCGGACCCGCGACGTGGACGCGGGCGCGCGGTCGGACGCGGGGCCTGGAGCCGGAGGCGCCCCGGGCGCCGGACCGCGAGCCCGAGCGGCCCCGGGCACAGGGGCGGGATCGCCGGGGCAGGGGCCGGAAGCGCGGACGGCCCCGGTCGGGGGATCTCCGGCGGCCCCGGCGGCGGGGTCCTGGGCCGGGTCGGACGTGGGCACCCGCGCCTACCGGGTGGACTCGGGGTGGAGCCGGCGGGCGAGATCGCCGATGGCGCCGGGGACCCGGACGCCGAGCACCACGTTGGACAGCGGCAGCACGGCGAACCGCTTGTTCCTGATCGCGGGGACGTCCTGGAGTACCGGGTCGTCGAGCAGCCGCTTCTCCTTCTGCGCGACGGTGGTACTGCCGTAGTCGTAGATGACGATGACCTGCGGCTTGCGGGCGACGACCTGCTCCCAGGAGGCGTCGGAGAAGGGCTTGGGGAGGTCGGCGAAGACGTTGGTGCCGCCGGCGCGGGTGATGATCTCGTTGCCGATGCCGGTGCCGCCCGCGGTGAAGGGTGCCTTGTCCCCGCTGTCGTAGACCATGACCGGCACCGGCTTGACGCCCCTGAGCCGGTCGGCGGTCGCGGCGACGGTGGCCCTGGCCCCGCGCACCCAGGCCGCGGCCCTGCCGGGCACGCCGAAGGTCCTGCCGACCTCGGTCACCTCGCGGTACAGGTCGTCGAGCGTGACCTTGTCCTTGGCGCAGCTCTCGATGTCGAGGCGGGTGTCGATGCCCGAGCCCTTGAGGTCGTCGCGGGCGCGCCCGTCCTTGGCGTCGAAGGCGCTGGCGTAGCCGCCGTAGACGAAGTCGGGGTTCGCGGCGAGGAGCTTCTCCTTGGAGGGGTACTCCTTGGCGAGGACCGGGACGGCCTTGTACGCCTTCGCGTAGGCGGGCGCGATGTGGTCGTCGAGGTAGGCGGTGCCCACCAGGGAGCGGCCGAGCCCGAGGGCGAGCATGATCTCGGTGGCGTGCTGGTTGAGGGTGACGGCCCGCTTCGGCGGGGCGTCGTAGGTGGTGCGCACGCCGCAGTTGGTGACGGTGTACGGGAAGCCGGCCCGGTGGGCGACGGCGCCCCCGGACGTGGCCGCGTCCTGGTGGGAGCCGGCCGAGCAGGCGGCGACGGGTATGAGCAGGGCGGCTGCGGCGAGGGCGCGCAGGCGCACGGGCAGGGCTGACCGCACGGGTTCCTCCTCGGGGATGTCCACGTCCCCTGGCTGGCGGGAGAGGGCGGCAGGTCAGTTCCTGGCTCCCGGGAGGCGCGGCGCGCGCGGCTGCGCGGCCGTCCCCGCGGTCACAGTGGCGGGACCGTGCCGGATTCGCACCGGCTTCCTGGGTCCTGCCGCCTCGGGTCCTACGGGTGGTCCGGTGAGTCTCTCAGACGACCTGGACGTCTTCCTCGGTGACCTCGCCGTCCACGATGCGGTACGAGCGGAACTGGAAGGGGCCGGCGCCGTCGGTGTCCGCGGTGGAGACGAGGACGTAGTGGGCGCCGGGCTCGTTCGCGTAGGAGATGTCCGTGCGCGAGGGGTACGCCTCCGTCGCGGTGTGCGAGTGGTAGACGATCACGGGCTCCTCGTCGCGGTCGTCCATCTCCCGGTACAGCTTGAGCAGGTCGCCCGAGTCGAACTCGTAGAAGGTGGGCGACCTGGCGGCGTTGAGCATCGGGACGAACCGCTCGGGCCTGCCGCTGCCCGCAGGGCCCGCGACCACACCGCACGCCTCGTCGGGGTGGTCGCGCCGCGCGTGCGCGACGATCTGGTCGTGCAGCTCCTGGGTGATGGTCAGCATGGGGGAAATATAAGCCGGACCCCGCGCGGCCCGGCAGGCCGGGCCGGGGGCGCGCGCCCCGCGGGGAGCAGGCGGGGAGCAGGCGGTGCGCCGGCCGGGAGCAGGCGCGGAGGCCAGGGTCTTTGCGTTTGGCCCAGGGCGGATCAGGGAGCGGGGGCCTGCGCCGTGTGTCGCACGGCACAGGAGGGGGTCATGGCGGAGCCCTGGCGACCGACGACAACGCCGCGAGACGCGGTGCCGGGACACGCGAGCCCGGCGTGATCCACACGAGAGGCCCTACTCGGCGGGCGCCGCCGCCGGCCCCGCGCCCTCGCCGTCCGCGGGGCCCGGGTCCTCGGCCCGGTCGTGCGGGGCCCGCCGGTCGTCGGGGAGGTGGGCGCCGCGCCGCTTCAGCGCCTGCCAGCCCGCCCCGAGCCCGGCGGCCCACAGGGCGCCGACGTAGAGGCAGACCCGGGTCTCGGTGCCGTACGCGATGAGCGCGGTGACGAGCGCGAGGAAGGCGAGCGCCACCCAGCTGAAGAGGGTGCCGCCCGGCGCGGGGAACGCGGAGGCCGGCAGCAGGCCGTCGGCGACGGCCCGCCGGTAGCGGATGTGGCTGACGAGGATGACCGACCAGGTCCAGATGCCGCACGCGGTGGCGACGGAGGTGACGTAGCCGAACGCCTGCTGCGGCACGAGGTAGTTGAGGACGACGCCGACGCCCATCACGGCGACGGAGACGGCGGTGCCCACGGCGGGCGCGCGGCGGGCGTTGAGCCGGGCGAAGGCGCGCGGCGCGTGCCGGTCGGCGGCGAGGCCGCGCAGCATGCGGCCGGTGGAGTACATGCCCGAGTTGCAGGAGGAGAGCGCGGCCGTCAGCACGACGAAGTTGACGATCCCTGCGGCGAGGGGGATGCCGATCTTCTGGAAGGCGTGCACGAACGGGCTGGTCCCCGCCGAGAACTCGGTCCAGTCGACGACGGCGAGGATCACCGCGAGGGAGCCGACGTAGAAGATCACGATCCGCCAGGGCAGCGTGTTGATGGCGCGGGGCAGGATGCGCCGCGGGTCGGCGGACTCCCCCGCGGTGACGCCGACGAGTTCGACGGCGACATACGCGAACATCACGCCCTGGAGGGTCATCAGGCTGGAGCCGACGCCGTGCGGGAAGAAGCCGCCGTGCGCCCAGAGGTTGTCGGGCGAGGCGGTGGGCCCGGCGTCGGAGAAGCCGAGGGTGAGGACGCCGAGGCCGATGAGGATCATGCCGAGGATGGCGGTGACCTTGACCATCGAGAACCAGAACTCGACCTCGCCGAAGACCCGTACGGAGATGAGGTTGACGCAGAACAGCACGACGAGGAAGACCAGCGCGCCGGCCCACTGCGGGATGCCCGACCACCAGAAGTGCAGGTAGATGGCGGCGGCGGTGAGCTCGGCCATCGCGGTGACCACCCACATCAGCCAGTACGTCCAGCCGGTGGCGTAGCCGTAGAAGGGGCCGAGGAACTCCCGCGCGTAGGAGGCGAAGGAGCCGGACACCGGCCGGTAGAGCAGGAGTTCGCCGAGGGCCCGCATGATGAAGAAGATCACCAGGCCGGCCAGGGCGTACATCAGCACGATGGAGGGGCCCGCCTGGGCGATGTTGGCGCCCGCGCCCATGAAGAGGCCGACGCCGATCGCGCCGCCGATCGCGATCATCTGGACCTGGCGGCCGCCGAGGCCGCGCTGGTAGCCCTCTTCCGGGGCGGCGGGGAGCGGCGGGGGCGCCGGTCGGGTAGTCATGGGTACAGCCCAGCGGACAAAGCCCGGAAACCATGCATATCATCCGCAAATCGGTCGGATAATTACCCCGCCCGGCCGAAGATCACGACGACGGGCGCCCGCCGGCGCACGCACGGGGAGCGGCGCCCGCGGTCGTCGCTCGCGCACCACGCACGGCGCCTCACGGAGTCAGGGTCTCGATCAGCGTCTCCTGGAGCGCCCCGAGCCAGAGGTACGCCATCACCATGGGCTTGCGCGGGTCGGAGTCCGGCAGCCGGTACAGCTCGCCGTCCTCGTCCTCGTCCGCCACCTCGAGACGGGTGCCGATGGTCAGCCGCAGGTCGTTGAGGGTGCCGAGCCACTGCCGCGACGCGTCGGGGGTGAGCTTGAGCACTCCCCCGCCGTCACCCTCCGCGGCCACCGCGTCGAGGGAGCGGATCACGGCGAGCGCGTCGGCGCGCTTGCGGCCGCGCAGGTCGTTCTCCGTGAAGCGGCGGAACTCGGCGGAGTAGCCCCGGAGTTCCCCGTCCTCCCGGCCCGGCTTCGCCGGGTCCCCGTACGCGTCGGGGAAGAGGCGCCGCAGCGCGGGGTCGGACGGCGGCTCGCTCGGGCCCTCGGTGAACAGCGACGCGAGCGGGTCGTCCTGCTCCGCGGGCTCCTCGCCCGGCCCGATCAGCTCGGCGAGCTGGAGGGCGAGCGAGCGGAGGATGGAGATCTCGACCTCGTCGAGCGCCACGGCCGCGCCGCCGCCCGGGAGGGGCTCGAAGTGCCCGGCCATCAGCCGCGGTCCTGGGAGAGCGTCGCCCACAGGCCGTAGCCGTGCATGGCCTGCACGTCGCGCTCCATCTCCTCGCGGGAGCCGCTGGAGACCACGGCCCGGCCCTTGTGGTGCACATCCATCATCAGCTTGTGCGCGATCTCTTTCGAATAGCCGAAGTACGTCTGGAAGACGTAGGTGACGTAGCTCATGAGATTGACCGGATCGTTGTGGACGATGGTCACCCAGGGCACGTCCGGCTCGGGGACGACAGAGGTCTCCTCTGCCGATTCCGGCCGCGTGATCTCACTCGGAGCAACACTCACGGTTCGGGACGACCTTCTCTTCCATGCCGGGGCGAGAGGCGGAGCGCCCGCGGCACCACCTCGTCACGGTGTGCCGCGATTCACAGCCTCGTGCACCCCATGCTGCCACCCGGAGGGTGCCGTCGCACAAACGGCCCTGGTGAGCGGCGTCCTGCCGCGCGGTACCCCGCTGACGCCCGGCGGGGGCCCCGTGGGCGGCACGACGGCTCCCCGAGGGGAAATCGTCACTCTGACGAGTAAGGGGGGTAGCATCCTTCATATGAACACTCCGGACCTGGGACTGCCGGTGGATGTGCCCTCCACCGCCCTGTTCACCGACCAGTACGAACTCACGATGCTCCAGGCCGCCCTGCGGGCCGGCACGGCGGAGCGCCACTCGGTGTTCGAGGCGTTCACCCGGCGCCTGCCCGAGGGGCGGCGCTACGGCGTGGTGGCCGGCACGGGGCGGGTGCTCGACGCGGTGGAGAACTTCCGCTTCGACCCGGGCGTCCTCGGCTTCCTGCGCGAACAGCGGATCGTGGACGAGCGGACCCTCGACTGGCTGGCCGACTACCGCTTCACCGGCGACATCTGGGGCTACCCCGAGGGCGAGGTGTACTTCCCCGGCTCGCCGATCCTGCGCGTGGAGGGCTCCTTCGCGGAGTGCGTACTGCTGGAGACGGTGATCCTCTCGATCCTCAACCACGACTCCGCGATCGCCGCCGCCGCGTCCCGGATGTCCGCGGCGGCGGGCGGCCGCGGCCTGATCGAGATGGGCGCGCGCCGCACCCACGAGCTGGCGGCGGTGGCCGCCTCCCGCGCCGCGTACGTGGGCGGCTTCGACAGCACCTCGGACCTGGCGGCCGGATTCCGCTACGGGATCCCCACGGTCGGCACCAGCGCGCACGCCTTCACCCTGCTGCACGACTCGGAGCGCGACGCGTTCCGCGCGCAGGTCGACTCGCTCGGCCGCGGTACGACGCTGCTGGTCGACACGTACGACGTGGCCGAGGCGGTGCGCACGGCGGTGGAGGTCGCGGGTCCCGAGCTCGGGGCGGTACGGATCGACTCGGGCGACCTGCTGCTGGTCGCGCACCGGGTGCGCCAGCAGCTGGACGATCTTGGCGCGGTGGACACCAGGATCGTGGTCACGTCCGACCTGGACGAGTACGCCATCGCCTCGCTCGCGGCCGCGCCGGTGGACGCGTACGGGGTGGGCACGCAGCTGGTGACCGGCAGCGGCCACCCGACCTGCTCCATGGTCTACAAGATCGTGGCCCGCGCGCAGTCGGCCGACGCGGCGGCGCCGCTCCAGCCGGTGGCGAAGAAGTCGACGGGCGGCAAGACGTCGGTCGGCGGGCGCAAGTGGGCCGCGCGGCGGCTCGACGCCGAGGGCGTCGCCGAGGCCGAGGTCGTCGGCACCGGACCCGTGCCGCAGGAGCTGGCCGGACGGCAGCTGCTCGTCCAGCTGGTCAAGGGCGGCGAGGTGGTGTCGCGGGAGTCGCTCGACGCGGTGCGCGAGCGCCACATCGCGGCACGGGCGGGTCTGCCGATGTCCGCGATGCAGCTGTCGCGGGGCGAACCCGTGCTCCCCACGGAATTCGTGTGACGATATGAGTGACGGCTTGGACACGGTAGGCCCGGAGGACACCGGGCAGGGACCGGATGGGGGGCTGCGGCCATGCAGCGCGCGCTGATCGTGGTGGACGTGCAGAACGACTTCTGCGAGGGCGGCAGCCTCGCCGTGGGCGGCGGCGCCGACGTGGCCGCCGCCATCACGGAGCTGATCGCCCAGTCCACGGCGGGCTACCGCCATGTGGTCGCCACCCGCGACCACCACATCGACCCCGGCAACCACTTCGCACGGCCGCCCGCCGCCCCCGACTACGAGCACACCTGGCCGGTGCACTGCGTGGCCGGGACCGAGGGCGTCGGCTTCCACCCGAACTTCGCGCCCGCCATCGCCTCGGGCGCGGTCGCGGCGGTCTTCGGCAAGGGCGAGTACTCCGGGGCCTACAGCGGCTTCGAGGGCGCCGACGAGAACGGGCTGCCGCTCGCCGAGTGGCTGCGCGAGCGCCGGGTCACCGAGGTCGACGTCGTCGGCATCGCCACCGACCACTGCGTGCGGGCCACGGCGCTCGACGCGGCCCGCGAGGGGTTCGCGACCCGTGTGCTGCTCGACCTGACGGCGGGCGTGGCCCGCCGCACCACCGACCGCGCCGTGGAGGAGCTGCGCGCGGCGGGCGTCGCTCTCACCGGCGAGCCGGTGGTCAGGGCCGCCTGAGGCCGTGGGCCCGGAGCCTGAGGGGCCGCGCGGGTCAGCCCGCGCACGGGCCGTCGAGGAGCCGTCCGTCAGCCGCCCGCGCGCACCCGGGGCGCCGGCGGCAGGTGGCGCCAGGGCGCCATCGGCTTGCGGGCGAGGCCGGGCCGCGTGGGCCCCGGCTGCCAGGTGCGGCCCGGCCTGAGCAGGGCCCGGATGGGGCGCCAGAGCGCGTCGGCGTCGCCCGGGCACTGGGGGGTGGCCCGCCAGAGCAGGCCCTCGGGATGGTGCAGGACCGCGGTGACCTCGTCGGGTGTCGGCGGCTCCGCGTTCCCCCGCAGGTAGACGGCGCGCAGTCCGAGGTTGCGCAGCCTGGTCAGGGCTCGCGCGCGGTTCTGCGCGTGCACGAGGACACGAACCGTGCCGCCTTCGGCCGCGGGTCTCGGCACGGTCAGCGCCACCACCACTCTGCCGTTCGGGAGCCTGCTGAAACCTCCGCCTGCCATGATCCTTCCTCTCCCCCCGCGAGACCCCGTGTCAATAAGAGATGCACAGCTGCACCTAAACACGATCGGCCGCCGCCCGCTAGAGGGGCAACGGCCGATCATGGTTTGACCTGCGGTTTTGATGCTTAACGGGTCGAGGGTCCCACATGGAGTGTCATGGTCGCGCCACTGATGGGCTGGCTCAGGATCGTGATCCTGGTGCGGGTGTCAGGAACCTTGACGCTCCCCTGGGGGTTCGCCGGGTCCCAGTAGCCGCCCCGGTGGTCGTCGAAGGCGACCACCCCGGCCTGCGGCCTGATCCGGGTCGGCCGGTCCGCCTTGTGGAGCGTGAAGCCCGGCGTCGGGTACCAGCTGAACGGCGCGTCGAACGGCTGGATCCGGTTGCGCATCACCGTCCCGTCCGACCAGCGCAGCGCCTTCGGGTGCGCGTCCACCGGCAGGATGAGCCCCTCGCCCGGGTGCACACTCGTGTTGTTGTCGGCCTGCGAGGTGTCCCAGTACCAGACCAACATGCCGTTCTGGTACGCGTAGTGCTCGACGGTGAGGTCCTTCGGCTCCGTGAAGCCGAAGTTGTACGGGCCGGTGCGCAACGTCCGGTCGTAGCTGGTGTACTGGCGGTTCTCCACGACGTAGTACTGGTCGTAGTCCTTGGTGAAGGACCCGCCGATGCGGGAGAAGCCCGCCGCGGTCCAACCGCCGTCCGCCGTCTCGGCGTTGTCGGTGAACAGCGGGGTGCCGTCCGCGACCACCGAGAGCTCGTCGGCGGCGAACCCCTTCTGCGCCACACCGCCGTCGGTGAGGTAGCGGAAGCGCAGGTCGACCTTCTGCCCCGCGTAGGCGTCGAGCGGGTAGACGAGCTTCTCGTACGCGCCGGACGTGCCGGTCAGCGCCGGTTTGTCGCCGCCGTCACGCGGGATGGCGGCGCCGTCAGCGGTGCCGTCGAGCGGCGTCCAGTCGGCGCCCCCGTCCGTCGACACCTCGGCGTAGAGGTAGTCGTAGCCGGACTCGATGTCCCACCAGCCGTCCAGTGTGAGCGAGGCGGCGGACCTGCCGGTCAGGTCGACCGAACGGGTCAGCGTGTTCTTGAGGTTGTCCCCCATGCCGCTCCACCACTGGGTGGCGCCCTGCGCGGGCTCGACGACCGTGGTCGTCTTCTGCTTGGGCGGCAGGGTCACCACCAGCGCCTGCGGGTCCTTGGTGTTGTACTCGGACACGCCGAGCTTCACCGTGGAGCTCCTCGCCGCCTTGGCGCGGGCGTAGTCCAGCCAGCCGAGTTGGAGCTTGTCCCACGCGGACATGTCGCCCGGCAGGTCGCCGATCGCGTCCTTGCCGGTGCCGAGCCAGGAGCCGGCCGACATCAGGTCCCAGAAGGCGGTGGAGTTCTCGCCGCCCGCGGTGTCGTAGTTGTCGGGCAGGCCGAGGTCATGACCGTACTCGTGGGCGAAGACGCCGAGTCCGCCGTTCTCCGGCTGCATCGTGTAGTCGCCGACCCAGATGCCGGTGTCGCCGATCTGCGTGCCGCCGGCCCTGTTGTCCGCAGGACCGGTCGCGCCGGCGTCGGAGCCGTACGCGTACCAGCGGTGCGCCCAGATGGCGTCGGTGGCCTGCGCGCCGCCGCCCGCCGACTCGTCCTCGCCCGCGTGCACGATCTGGAAGTGGTCGATGTAGCCGTCGGGCTCGTTGAAGTCGCCGTCGCCGTCGTAGTCGTAGCGGTCCCACTGGTCGTACTGCGCCAGGTCCGCCTTGATGTCGGCGGTCGACTCGCCCTTGGCCTTCTGGTCCGCGACCCAGGCGTTGACGCCGTCGCGCACCGCGTCCCACACCGAGGGGCAGGTGGTGCCGCCGCAGTAGTTCGAGCCGTAACGGGCCTCGTTGTAGGGGATCTTGACCCAGTCCGTGACCTCGCCGTCGACGGAGTAGCGGCCCGAGGACTGCTTCTCGTAGTACGTCTTGAGCGACTCGCGCTGCGCGCCCTTCGCGTCCTTGCCGGTGCCGAAGTAGAGGTCCTTGAAGTGCTTCTGGTTGTAGTCGGCCTGCCACGCGGTGGAGTTGTCCACTCCGCGGTCGGGCTCGGCTATCGCGTTGTGCACGGGCCCCGGCGTGCCGCCGTACTGCGTCACGGGCGGCTTCGGCCCCTCGGGGCCGTCCGGGTCGTACGTCGTGGTGTCGTCGACCTTGTCGCCGAACTCCACGAGGATCGTGAAGATCCGGTCCGTCTTCTCGCGCCCCAGCTCGACGTACTTGCCGCCGCCGAGCTTCACCACGCTGGAGGGGCCGCGCCTGACGGCCGTGCGGTGCCCCGAGAGCACCTGCCCGAGCGCCGCCTTGCGCTCGCCCTCCTGCCGCTTGGTGAAGGGGCCCGGCAGGTCGTGCTCCGCCTGGCCCGGCTGCGGCGCCGGGTCGCGGCGCTCCACCTGCCGCGGGGCGGGGCGTTCCTCGGCCTGTGCCGTGGTGATGGCGGAAGCGGTCGCCGCGGTCACGGCGAGCACCGCGGCCACCGCCGCGGCGCGCCGCACCCGTCTCGCCGGTCTCGCCGGTCCTGTCCTGGTCACTCGCTGGTGTCCTCCCCCGCGTCCCGGCCGGCGGCCGTCCGTCCTCATGGGGGCCGTCCGTCCGAGCCGGTACGCGCCTGTACCCGGCCTGTGCGCGCGCTGTACGCGCGTCAAGTGGCGCTATTGGACCGGAGTTGACGAAGAAATGACAGTCTTGACTTGTTCACGACGGTTCCAGTATGGAAAGCAGAACATTCGATGATCTTTTCTTGAGGATGCCGGGATGCCGGGATGCCCCGGGGATGCCCGGGGTGGCGGCCCCGCCCCAGGGCGCACCGGGCACCGCGGGGGCGGTCGCATGAATCCGTGCGCCCCCTGTGCATCCGTACCGTGGGTTAGGTCACGCTTACCGCACGTTCGCGTCGGGCAACCAGAGTCGTAGGGTCGCGCCGCCGGTGCGGCCCGCAGGCACGCACCCGCTCTTGAGGGACGGAAACGCCATGCCGCGTCCTAACACCGCACAGCTCGCCTACGGTTCAGCCACCGTCGTCTGCTCGGCCGTCGCCATGCTCCTGCTGTCGGGCGCCCCGGCCGGCATCGGCACCGTGGTCATCGGTGTCGCCGCCCTCGCCCTCGGACTGCTCGTGTCGCTCTCGGTGCCCGCGCCGCGCCGGACGCGGGCCGCGCGCGAGGCCACGGCCCCTGCCGAGAGCACGGCGAGGCCGGCCGACGGCTCGATGGCGACGGCGGCGCCACGGGTCGGCGCGCCCCGCGCGCACGCGGGCGCCGGATACGGCGTGGCCCGCGTGGGCGGGCACTCCGCGCGCCGGTAGCCGCGCCCCCTCTCTCCCGCTCCCACCGCGAGGACGCCCTCCCGGCGCGGGGCCCTACGCCGTGACGACGACCGTCTTCGCCGCCTTGTCGTGCCAGCCCTGTTTGTACGGGCGACTCGACACGATCGTCAGCGCGATGACGATCCACCAGATGCAGTAGCAGCACAGCAGGGCGGGCAGCCACAGCACGGTCGCCCGCAGCAGCGAGGGGCCCGTGCCGGGCACGGAGCCGTCGGCGAGCATCCCCACCCGCAGGCCCAGCCACCGCTTGCCCAGCGTCTGCCCGCGCGAGCGGGTCATCAGGGTGTCGTAGCCGATGTACACGACGAGGGAGATCAGCGTCCACAGCCACTGCGTGCCGGTGTTGAACTCGTCCCCGAGCCGGTCGGCCTCGCTCTGCCCGTTGGAGGTCGACAGGTCGAAGCCGTTCGCGGCGAGGGAGATGACCGCGAGCGGGATGGCGATGATCAGCGCGTCGATGATCCGCGCCACGAGGCGCGTACCGAACGGCGCGAGCGGCGGCATCCCGGCGAGCGGGTCGGCCCCGCCGTAGGGCTCGCCGAAGGAACCGCCGCCGTAGGGGCCGCCGCCCTGCCCGTAGGGGCCGCCGCCCTGCCCCCCGCCGTACGGGCCCTCGCCACCGCCGTAGGGGCCGGACGGCGGCTGTCCGTACGGGCCCTCGCCAGGGGGCGGCGCCGAGTCTCCCGGCGGCGGCTGCCGCGGCGGCTGCGGCCGCTTCAGGAAGGGATCGTCCTCGGGCGGCTGTCCGGACGGCGGCTGGTCGTTGCTCATAGGGGCAGTGCACATCGCGGCGCGGCGCGCCGCCAACCCTCGGCGCCGTTCGGGCGAACGAACGGGCGGATCCCGGCGTACGGCGCGGGCCCCGCGCGTCAGCCGACCGGGCCCGCCACGAACGTGCGGGCGGCCTTGTCGTGCCAGCACTGCCGCCAGGGCCGGTCGAACACGCACCACAGCGCGTTCAGCACGCCCACGGCCACCATGCCGAGCACCCCGTACAGCAGCCAGCGCACGAGCGCGCTGCCGAGGCGCGGCGGCTCGAACGCCTCCACGTCGAGGACCCGCAGGCCGCAGACCTTCTTGCCCAGGGTGCGCCCCCACCTGGCGGTCGGCAGCGCCTCGTAGAGCGCGCCGAAGACCAGCACGGCCACCACCGCGACGGCCAGATAGGCGCCGGTCGTGCCGTCGAGCAGATAGACCGTGACCGTGCGGCCCGACTGGCGGGCGGCCTCGATCTTGTCGTCGAGATGGGCGCGGGCGCGCAGCGCGAGCGGTCCCGCGACGGCGCAGGCGACCGCTCCGAGGACCACGGAGTCGATCAGACGGGCAAGGAACCTGCGGCCGAGCCCGGACGGGCGCGCGCTCGCCTGGGCCCTGGCCGCCGCCTGGAACGGGTCGTCCTTCGGCGGCTTCCACGGCACGACCGGCGGCTCGCTCCCGCCCTGCGCGGGGACGGCGGGCGCCGTCGCGAACGGCACCGGAGGCGCGGCCGGGGCGGGGGCGGGCGCCTGCGCGAACGCGTGCACCTGCTGCGCCCAGGGCGCGGCACCGGCGGGCGGCACGGGGCGCGGGGCCTGCTCCTGCGCCGTGCGCCTGCCGCTCGGCAGGGCGGCGGGCGCGGCGGGCGCGGCAAGCTCGCCACGCGCGGCCTCGGCGGCAGGCGCCGGGCCGTGGGCGGCGCCTGCCTCTTCTTCTTTGGCGCGGCCCGCGGCGGCGAGGGCCCGCATCGCGGCGCCTGAGTCGACCGGCTTGGCGGAGCGGGGCGGGCCCACGTGCCGGCCTGCGTCGTCCACCGCACGGGAGGGCAGCGGCTCGGGCGCGTCGGCGTCCTGGGCCGTGCGCGCGGGCGGCACGGCGGTCAGGCCGGTGGGCGGGGCCGCGGAGAGTTCCGAGGGGTCGGCGGGTGACGCGGCCCGCGGGTCGGCGGGCGCGCCCCAGGCGATCCGGCGGTCCACCTCGCTCCCGAAGCCCGCCTGGCGCGCCGTGTCGGCCTGCCAGGCGGAGGCGGGCTCCTGCGGGACGGGCGCGGCGTCCGGCCCGTCGGCGACGCCCGCCGCGGGGTCCTCGTCGAAGAAGACGGGCCCCGTCTCCTCCGCGGCCCGCGGCGAGGTGGTCTGCGGTGCGGCCTGCGCGCGGGGGTCGGCGGCCTCGCTCCCCGCGGGCGCGGGCCTGCTGGTGCCGGGCACCCAGGCAGCGCCGTTCCAGTACCGGACATAGCCCGGGATGGACGGATCGGGGTAGTAGCCGGCCGCGGGCCCGCCGTCGCCGGCTGCCGATGTCGGGGCGCTCATCACCGTGGTCCCGTATCTCCTCAAGTGCCTTTGTTTCAAGGCTTCACATCTATCAGAACACCGGCCGCCGCCGGGGCGGTCCTCTCCTTTGCGCCACTTTTCGGTCACGGAGTTGTCACACAACGTGATCGGCGTATCGGCAGCCCCCGCGGACGTCCCGGCCGCCGCCCTCGGGCCGCTTCCGGCGCGGGTGCGGCGGTGGACGGCAGCACGGTACCCGGCCGGGGGCCTGTAGGGGGACCGCGCGGAGCCCCGCCGGGCGGCCGGAGTGCCCCGGGACGGCGTCAACCCGGGCGCCCGGCGGGCCGTGACACGGAACGGTCGCTTGACGCCGGCGCTTGACACGGGCGCTTGACAACCACTGCGCCTCCGGCTCCCGCCCCCCCACCCGTACACGCCCGCCGCGCGCCTTCTGCGACCCTGTGGTTCCGCGGGCGCCACCGCCCGCGTACCCGTACCGCACCCCGGGCGGCACGCGCCCGCACCACACCGACCGAGAGGCAGGGACCGCGCCATGAGTCACGCAGCGACGCCGTCAGGAGCGGCCGGGGCCGCGGAGCCGGGGCGTGCGGACCCGGACATGTGGCTGCGGCGGCTGCGTGCCACGCCAGAACCGGCCCCGGAGGCGCCGCTGCTGGTCTGCTTCCCGCACGCGGGCGGCGCCGCCTCGTCGTTCCGGCCCCTCGCGGCGGCGCTCGGCGGGGCCGCGGAGACCGTGGCGGTGCAGTACCCGGGGCGGCAGGACCGGTACGCGGAGCCCTGCGTCGACGACCTGGACGAGCTGGCCGCCCTTGTCGCGGAGGCGCTGCGGCCGGGCGACGGCGAGCAGGAGCGGCCGACGGCGTTCTTCGGGCACAGCATGGGCGCGACGCTGGCCTTCGCGGTGGCCCGGCTGCTTGAGGGCGCGGGGACCCGCGGGCCCGTGGGCCTGTTCGCCTCCGCCCGCAAGGCGCCCTCCGTGCCGGAGGAGCGGCGGGTCCACCTGCTCGGCGACGCGGAGGTGGTCGCCGAGCTGAAGTCCCTGGGCGGCACGGCCGCAGGCGCGCTGGACGACGAGGAGCTCGTCCGCCTCGTCCTGCCCGCGGTCCGGAGCGACTACCGCGCGCTGGAGACGTACCGCCCCAGGCCGGGGGAGCGGCTCGGCTGCCCCGTGACGGCGGTGCTCGGCGACGCCGACCCCCGCGTGTGCCCTGCCCAGGCCGCGGCCTGGGCAGGGCACACGCGGACGGACTTTTGGATACGGGTGCTGCCCGGCGGCCACTTCTATCTGAACGACCAGGTGGAGGCGGTCGCAGACCTGGTGCGGGAGCGGCTCGCCGCGTGGGTGGGCTGAGCCCCGTACCCCTGCCGGAAAAGAATCTTGGAGAAGTTCGGAGAAGTCGCGTCATAGCCGCGGGGCACCCCGCTCTCTCCCAGTACGGCGCCCGGACAACCAGTCCCGGGGCCGAACGAGGGAGAGGACGAAGCACCATGGGCGCCACCAACACCGTCGTGGAACGGGAACTCGACATCGAGCTGGTCCTGTCGCCTGAGCACAGCGTGGCGGTACCCGCCAGGCTGACGTACCGGACGGCGGACCCCTACGCGGTCCACATCGCCTTCCACATCCACTCGCCGAACCCGGTGCACTGGACGTTCGCCCGGGAGCTGCTGGTGGAGGGCGTGTTCCGGCCGTGCGGGCACGGCGACGTACGGATCTGGCCGACGCGCGTGAACGGGCACGGCGTGATCAGCCTCGCGCTGACCTCGCCGGACGGGGACGCGCTGCTCCAGGCGCCGCTCGGCGCGCTGTACCAGTGGCTCGAACACACGCTGCGGGTCGTGCCGCCCGGGACGGAGACGGACCGGCTCGGCCTCGACGAGGGCCTGATGGCGCTGCTCGCTCCGACCCCCGCCGACGACCTGTGGCTGCGGGACCCGTGGCCCTCTGACGGATCCGACTGCCAGGACGCCGGGGAGTGACTCGCGTCACAGGGACGGCACTTCGCGGTCCTGCGCAAACTCCGCCGGCGCCGGGCGCGCCCGTAGCGGAGTCCTTACGCGCGGCCACCTGCCGTTCACGCACCGGGAACGGGGGCCGGCGCCGCGCAGGGGACGGCACGGGCCCCCGGCGGTGCGTGAACGGCAGGTGGCCGGGGAGGGGCGACCGGTGGTCCTCTACCCTTTGGGCGACACGGGTCGGCGGAGGGCGAGAGGGAACACCGAAGATGACGACTGCTCCGGCACTGGCGGAACTGCGCGAGGTCTGCCAGCCGAACGCGAAGCTCGCGAGCCGCAACGGCGAACACTGGGCCGGCCGCCTGTACATGCGGACGATCTCGCTGCACGCGACGCGGCAGCTCGTCCGCACCCGCGTCACACCGAACGCGCTCACCTGGACCATGGTGGTGTGCGGTGTCCTCGCGGGCGTGGCGCTGCTCATCCCGGGCCTGTGGGGCGCGCTGCTCGCGGCGG
This sequence comes from Streptomyces tremellae, assembly GCF_039540215.1. Classification (NCBI taxonomy): domain Bacteria; kingdom Bacillati; phylum Actinomycetota; class Actinomycetes; order Kitasatosporales; family Streptomycetaceae; genus Streptomyces; species Streptomyces tremellae. The sequence continues at coordinate 14,481 of NZ_BAABEP010000027.1, read as the reverse complement.
TCCTCTTCCAGTTGTTCCTGCTGTTCGACTGCGTGGACGGCGAAGTGGCCCGCTGGAAGGGGCAGAACAGCGCGGTCGGCATCTATGTCGACCGCCTGGGCGCCTACTTGGCGGACGCGGCACTCCTCGTCGGCGCCGGTTTCCGCGCGGCGCGCGGCGGTTCGGACCTGTGGGTGTCCGTGGGCCTTGCCGCGGCCCTCGGCATCGTGCTGCTGAAGGCGTCGACGGACCTGGTCGACGTGGCCCGCGCGCGGCGCGGACTGGCCGTCGCCACCGAGGATTCGACGGCGCCGCGCGCCCAGTCGATCGCCTTCGCACGGCGCGTGGCGTCCGCGTTCAAGATCCACCGCATCACCAACGGCATCGAGGCGTCGCTGCTGCTGCTCGCCGTGGCGATCGTGGACGCCGCACTCAACAGCACGGAGCCGACCAGGATCGCCGTCGCGGTGATCGCCGCGGTGAGCTGGATCATGGTCGTCGCCCACCTGGCCTCCATCATGAACTCCTCGCGCCTGCGCTGACGTCGACCACCCCGGCGGTCACACGGCGGTCCTTCGACGCCCGCGGCCCGCGCCCCGTATCCCGCTCGGATCGGCACGCGGCGCCATGTCGGCGGGTGCGGGAGAGCGCGGGAGTGCGCTGTTCGGACTGGCAGCGGTGGGCGGGATCGGCGTCACCACCGCCAGGGGTTTCCTGTACGCGGGCGGCAGGCCGGGAGCGCTGCCGCCCGGAGCGGCTGACGCCCGCGCGGTTCGCGGACGGGCCTGGAGGCGTCTTCGGGCGCCACCCCGGTTTCTCCGCCGCAACCACGCGCAGGGCGTGGCCGTACGGGCCGCTTCGCGGCCGTCACCGACGCCGCCGCGCTCTGCGGGGGCTCGTGCACGCGCTCGCGGTGAGGGACGGCCTGCCGCGCCGGATGGCGCTCGGGCGGGGCGGCCCGCGCGCCGCGCGGATGACGGACCGCCGGAGCGGCGGGTGGGCGCACGCCGCTTTGTCGGCCGCCGGTGCGGCCGGCCCCGCACGGGGCGCCGGCCCGCAGCCGCCGGAAGCGTCCGGCGGCCGGTCGGCGAGGGCCGGTGCGGCCGGCCCCCGTGTCACCACTCGTAGGGCAGGTACTTGCCGTCGAGGGTGATCACGATCCGGTCGCCCTTCGGATGGGGCACGCGCTCCACGTCGAGCTTGAAGTTGATGGCGCTCATGATGCCGTCGCCGCACTGCTCGTGGATGAGCTCCTTGATGGTCGGCCCGTAGACCTGGACCACCTCGTAGAGGCGGTAGATCGTCGGGTCGACCGGGACGGGCGTGTCGAGCCCGCCGCGGTAGGGCTGGCTGCGGAAGGCGAGCACGGCGTCCTCGCCGAGTTCGAGCAGCGCCGCCGCGCGCTCGGCCTCCTGCTCGCCCATCGGGTGCTGCCCGAGCAGCGCGGCGGTCGTCCAGGCGAGCGGCCTGCCCACGGTCTCGGCGAGCTGCGCCCAGGTCACGCCGGTACGGATCTTGGCCTGGCGCACGGCCTCCGCGGCTTCCTTCTTGGTGAGCATGCCGGTCCCCTTCCACTCCACGGCGCGCTGGGGGCGCACTGCATACAGAATACAATATGCCGACTCGGAGGAAGTCCACACCGGAGGTCCGGGAGCCGGGAGCCGGATCCCTCCGGCCGCACTATGTTTAGTAGCGGAACATAGTGACCGTCCCTTCCCACCGCCGGGAGAACCCATGGACCACCACGCCGGCCTGCGCGAACTCCTGCGCGGGATCGAGGTCTTCGCCGGAGACGACCTCCCCACCTTCGACCCCGCCGACACCCCGGCGACGCCCGACGAGTTGTTCGTCACGTGGCTGCGCGGGGCGCTCGCCGCGGGCGTCCGCGAGCCGCACGCGATGACGCTGTCCACCGTGGACGCCGAGGGGCACCCGGACGCGCGCGTCCTCATCCTCAAGATGGTCGACGCGGACGGCTGGCAGTTCGCCGTGCACGCCGAAAGCCCGAAGGGCCGGGACCTGGCCGGGCACCCCGGGGCGGCGCTCACGTTCTACTGGCCGCCGCTGGCCCGGCAGGTCCGGGTCCGCGGCCCTGTCGCCGCGCGGCCCGCACGGCAGGCCGCGGCCGACTTCCTCGCACGCTCACCGCAGGCCCGCGCGGAGGCGCTGCTCGGCGCCCAGAGCCGGCCCCTCGGGAACCTCGCGGAGCGCGACCGGCGCGCCGCTGAGTCACTGGACCGCGTCAGGCACCACCCCGACCTGGTGGCGCCGGAGTGGACGCTGTACGAACTGCGCGCCGAGCGCGTCGAGTTCTGGCAGGGCGACGCCGGGCGCCGGCACACCCGCCTCGCCTATCTGCGCGAGGCGGACGGCTGGCGCAGACAACTCCTCTGGCCCTGAGGCGCGCCGAGCCCGGGGGCCGCGCGTCGGCCGGGCGCCCGCCTCAGCCCGGCAGCCCCCGCACCAGCACCAACGACCCCTCGTAGAACGGCCGGTGGCGCAGCTCGCCGTACCGCTCGTCCCACTCCCCCGTCGCGACCGCGGCGCGCAGCGCCTCCGCGTACCGCTCCCGCGTCGCCGCATCGACGAAGCTCCAGGCCGAGTTGGCCTGCCGGGCGCCGGGGTCGAGCAGCCGCTCGGGGCGGCCGTAGTACGCCTCGTTGAAGCCGTCGACGCAGTCGAACGGGATCGGTACGGGCGTGACGTCCACGAGCCCGCCGAGCGCGTCGGCGAGGTCCGCGACGGCCGGGTAGCGGCGCGCCTCGGTGTCGAGGACGAGCGGCGCGTACGCGTACAGCCAGAAGTTCCTGACGAGGGCGGGGTCCGCGGTCAGGAGGAGCACGGGCCCGCGGGCCACCCGCCGCATCTCGCGCAGCCCGGCCCGGAAGTCGCCCCACTGGTGGACGCTGAAGGTCGCCATCGCGGCGTCGAACGCACCGTCCTCGAAGGGGAGTCGCTCCGCGACCGCGTCAACGGCCGCCGGCAGGCCCGGCGGGCGCTGCGCGCGCATCACAGCGGATGGCTCGACGGGCGTCACCGCGCGCTCCGCCGTCTCGTAAGAACCGGCCCCGGCCCCGACGTTGACGACGGTGCGGGCGTCGCCGAGCGCCGCCTCGATCAGTCGCGCGATGCGCGGCTCCGGCTGCCGGTAGGAGGTGTACCGCTCACCGATGGCGCCGTAGTCCGCGTCGCCCGCGCTGCCGTCCGGCCTTCTTTTGTTCATTTTCGGAACATATCAGGGAAGGGCCGGTCCGGGGGCGGTTCCCGGTCTGTCAGTGCGGATGACCGCCTCGGTGCGCATCAGGAAGAGGGGGACATCACCGAAACCGACTCCGTGTGGCACGATCCGCGCACCGGGGAACTGCTCGATCCCGACCGCCCGGTTGCGGTGCTGATGAGTGCGGGTACTGCACTTCTTCGACGACAGCGCGGCGGCCCGGCTGGTGCGCGGCCACCTGCGCCCCCTGGCTCCCGGCAGCTGCCTGGGGCTCTCGCAGGCGGGTGGCGACGACGCCGCCCGCCCGGCGCTGAGCACCTACGGTGAGCGGGTCCGGCATGTGCACATGCGCGGCAGGGCCGAGGTCACGGCCTTCTTCGACGGTCCGGAACCCGTCGAGCCCGGTGTCGTGCTGCGGCCCGAATGGCACCCGGATCCCGGTGTTCCGCTCGACGCCGGCAGCCGGGCCGTCCTCCGCGCCCGCGCCGGTCATGGCGAGCGCACCACCGCGTCATATCCGCGCTCGGCCAGGTGCGGTACCCACGGCGTGCGCGTCGCGCGGCGCCGCCTCCTGACGGCCACCTGACGAAGGGTCACCTCCCATACAGGCGGAAGCAGTCGACCGGATCAACCTGATCTTCACGCGCTTCGCTGTCGACGGCGACGGATACCTGGAGTCCGAGGACTTCGAGACCATGGCGAAGCGGGGCGTCGCGGTGGCCGTCGCATCCGACGGCGAGGCGAGGGCCGCGATGGCCGCCGCTTTCCGCGGCTTCTGGAACGCCCTGGTCAGCAACTTCGACACCGATCACGACGGCCGGATCGACTTCGCCGAGTACACCGCCTGCGTGATCGACCCGGAGCGCTTCGACGAGGCGATCGGCGAGTTCGCCGAAGCACTCGCCGCCCTCGGCGACCCGGACGGCGACGGGCTCATCGAACGCCCTCTGTTCACCGCGCTCCAGACGGCCATCGCCTTCGGTCTTCCGCAGATCAACGCGCTCTTCGACTTCCTCGGACCCGACGCCGCGGACCGGATCACGGTGCCCGCCTGGTCCGCCAGCATCAAGGAGTACAACCGCGTCGACAAGGCCGGTATCGCGGGTGACGTCCTGGCGCACGGAGCACCGGCCTGAACCACACCGGGAGGCTGCCGTCGTCGAGGAAAAGACCCGTGGTCAGCGGCCTGTTCCGCCCTGCCCGTCGAACAACTTGCCCGGGTTCAGCAGTCCGAGCGGGTCGAAGACGGACTTGACCTGGCGCTGCAACTCCAGCTCGACCGGGCCGAGTTCGCGGGCGAGCCACTCCTTCTTCAGGACGCCGACTCCGTGTTCGCCGGTGATCGTGCCGCCGAGGCGCAGACCGAGCGCCATGATCTCGTCGAACGCCGCCTTGGCCCGGCGTACCTCGTCCGGCTCGGTGGGGTCGAAGCAGACGATCGGGTGGGTGTTGCCGTCGCCCGCGTGCGCGCACACCCCGATCTTGGTGTCGTACTTCGCCGAGATCGCCTCGACGCCCTCGAACATGTCGCTGAGCCGGGCGCGCGGCACGCACACGTCGTCGATCATCGTCGTGCCGAGCAGCGCCTCCAGGGCGGGCAGGGACAGCCGGCGCGCCTGCATCAGCATCTCGGACTCGGCGGCGTCGTCGGCGGGCACGACCTCGGTGGCGCCCGCCTCGGTGCACAGTTCGCCCACCGCCGCGAGGTCGGCGGCCGGGTCGGGGGTGTCGAAGGCGACGAGCAGCAGCGCCTCGGTGGTCTCGGGCAGGCCCATGTGGGCCATGGCGTTGACGGCGCGGACCGTGGTGCCGTCCATCAGCTCCATCAGGGACGGCACATGGCCGCGCTCCATGATCAGGCGCACGGCCTCCCCCGCGGCGGACGCCGAGGTGAACTCGGCGGCGAGCACCAGCTGCCGCGGCGGCTCGGGCTTCAGCGCGAGTACGGCCCTGACGACGACACCGAGGCTGCCCTCGGAGCCGACGAACAGCCGGGTCAGGTCGTATCCCGCGACCCCCTTGGCCGTGCGGCGGCCGGTGGAGAGCAGGCGGCCGTCGGCGAGCACCACGTCGAGCCCGAGCACGTACTCGGCGGTGACCCCGTACTTCACACAGCACAGGCCGCCCGCCGCGGTGCCGATGTTGCCGCCGATGGTGCAGGTCTCCCAGCTTGAGGGGTCCGGCGGGTAGTACATCCCCCGCTCGGCGACGGCGCGCGAGAGCGTCGCGTTGACGACGCCCGGCTCCACGACGGCGACCCGGTCGACGGGGTCGATCTCCAGGATCCGGTCCATCTTCACGAGCGACAGCACGATGCAGCCGTCGGAGGCGTTGGCCGCGCCGGACAGGCCCGTGCGTGCGCCCTGCGGCACGACGGGGACCCGCAGCGCGGTGGCCGTGCGCATCACGTGCTGGACCTGCTCCACCGTGCGCGGCAGCACGACGACGGCCGGTGCGCCCGCCTCGCAGAAGCTCGCCATGTCGTGCGCGTAGGAGGCCGTCACGTCGGGGTCGGTGAGGACCGCCTCGGCGGGCAGGCCCGTGCGGAGGTGGTCGGCGAGCGCGGCGCGGTCGGCGGCGGTCGTCCCGGATTCCAGCAGATCGTCCATGATCCCAGGTTCGCACCGACGGCCATCGGTGTGAACCCGCATGCGAGCCACCCCACAGGACAGAGTGTGATCATCATATTGACGCACAGTTGCCTCCATGGATGCGATGAAGCAGGACAGGACCCGGCAGAGCAGACAGATCAAGCGCGCCGCGCTCGCCGTGGGGGCCGGCGGCCTCCTGGTGGCGGGCGCGCTGGTGTGCGTACCGGACGGAAAACGGGGGGCGCCGCCGCCTTCCGGGCCCGAGGCCCGCGCCCTCGACGCCCTGTCGGCCGGAGCCCCGGCGTCCGGCGCGGACCTGGCGGCGCTGATCAGGGACCGCGAGGCATGGGTGGGCAGGCACCCGGGGGACGCACGTGCCTGGGCGGTGCTGGGCTCCGCCTACGTGCGGCGCGGGGTGCGGCAGGCGGATCCCGCGGCCTTCCCCAGGGCCGAGCGGGCCCTCGACCGCGCGCTCGCGGGACCCCTGCCGGACGCCTCGGCGGCCCCTGCGGTATCGGCCTCGCCCCGCGCCTCCGCAGGTACGGGCGCCACAGCCGCGCCGGAGGGACCCGCTTCGCCCGGCGCATCCGACTCCCTCGCGTCGCCCGCCGCACCGCGCACCCCTCCGGTGCCCACCGGCTCGACGGCGGTCGCGGCCGGTGCCCCCGGCGCCCGCGCGGCGACCGGAGCCCCGGCGGCGGACACCCCGCCCGAGGCGCTCGTCGGGCTCGCCGCGCTCGCGGACGCCCGGCAGGACTACCCGGCCGCCCGCACCTGGGGCGAGCGCGCGCTGCGGCGCTCACCCACCGCCTGGGCCGCCTACCCGCCGCTGATCGACGCGTACAGCCTGCACGGCGACCACGAGGCGGCGGGCCGCGCAGCCGCCCGGCTCGCCAAGGCGGGGCCGAAGGCGCCGCCCGCCGCGGCCGAGTACGCCGTCGTCTACCGCGACCGCGGCAGGCGGGAGGACGCGGCCGCGCAGGCCTCCGCCGCCGTCGAGCAGGCGTCGGCGCCCGCGCAGAAGGGCGCCGCGCTCGCCGCGCTCGGCGACCTGGCCTGGGAGCGCGGTGAGCCCGAGGAGGCGCTCGGCCAGTACGGCGCTGCCCTCCAGGCAGCGCCCGACCTGTACACGGCGCAGGCGGGCCGCGGTCGGGCGCTCGCCGCGCTCGGCAGGACCGACGAGGCGTACCAGACGTACGACACCGCGCTCGCCGGACTGCCCGACCCCGCGTACGCGTTGGAGTACGGCGAACTCTTCGACTCCCTCGGGCTGACGGGCGACGCGAGCACGCAGTACGCCAAGGTGCGCGCGCTCGCGGCGCGTGGGGCCCGCGCGGGCGTCGACGAGAACCTGGTGCTCGGCCGCTACGAGGCGGACCACGGCGCGCCCGCGTCCGCCGTCACCCGGCTGACCGCCGAGTGGACCCGCGGCCACCGCGGCATCGAGACGGCCGACGCGCTCGGCTGGGCCCTGTACCGCTCGGGCGACGCGTCCCGCGCGCTCACGTACGCCACGACCGCGACCGAGCAGGGGCGCCGCAGCGCGCTCTACACGTACCACCGCGGCGAGATCGAGCGGGCGCTCGGCATGGCGGCGGAGGCGCGCCGCCACCTGGACGAGGCGCTGCGCACGAACCCGTACTTCTCGCCGCTGCTCGCGCCCCGCGCCCGCGAGGCGCTCGGCGCGCTCGGCGGTTCGACCGCGACGGGCGGCGTCGCGGGCACGACGGAGGAAGCAGACGGCCCCACCGTGCGCGCCCCGGCCGCACAGCCCTGAGCCGACGCGTCAACCCCCGTACGGAGAAGGCCGCTTCACGCCCGCACACCGGACAGCGGTACGGCCCCGTGGGTCAGTTTCCACGGGGCCGCGGGCAGAGCGGGCACGGGCGGTGCGAGCCGCGCGTCAGAGGTTGCCGCGCTTCTCCTGCTCCCTCTCGATCGCTTCGAAAAGCGCCTTGAAGTTGCCCTTTCCGAAGCCCATCGAACCGTGCCGTTCGATCATTTCGAAGAAGACGGTCGGGCGATCCTGGACCGGCTTGGTGAAGATCTGGAGCAGGTAGCCGTCCTCGTCCCTGTCGACCAGCAACTTCAGCTCGCGCAGCGTCTCGACGGGCACCCGCGTCTCGCCGGCCCACTCGCCGAGCGTGTCGTAGTACGAGTCCGGTGTGTCGAGGAACTGCACGCCCGCGGCGCGCATCTGGCGCACGGAGGCGACGATGTCGTTGGTCGCGAGCGCGATGTGCTGGACCCCGGCACCGCCGTAGAACTCCAGGTACTCGTCGATCTGCGACTTCTTCTTCGCGACGGCGGGCTCGTTGATCGGGAACTTCACCTTGAGCGATCCGTCCGCGACGACCTTCGACATCAGCGCCGAGTACTCGGTCGCGATGTCGTCGCCGACGAACTCCTTCATGTTGGTGAAGCCCATCACCTTGTTGTAGAAGCCCACCCACTCGTTCATCCGGCCGAGTTCGACGTTGCCGACGCAGTGGTCGACCGCCTGGAAGCTCCGCTTGGCCGGCGGCTCGACGATCGGCTGGGCCGCGCCGAACCCCGGCAGGTAGGGCCCGTCGTAGCCGGTGCGCTCCACGAGCGTGTGCCGGGTGGTGCCGTACGTGGCGATCGCGGCGAGCACGACCGCGCCGTGCTCGTCGGTGGCCTCGTGCGGCTCGACGAGGCCGCGGGCCCCCTGCGCGGTCGCGTACGCGTACGCGGCGCGCGCGTCCGGCACCTCGATGGCGAGGTCCACGACGCCGTCGCCGTGCTCGGCGACATGGTCAGCGAGGAACCGGCCCCAGTCGGTGGACGGCTTGATGACCGAGGTGAACACGAAGCGGGCGGAACCGCTCGTGAGCACGTAACTCGCGGTCTCGCGGCTGCCGTTCTCCGGGCCCGCGTAGGCGACGAGCTTCATGCCGAAGGCGGTGGAGTAGTAGTGCGCGGCCTGCTTGGCGTTGCCGACGGCGAAGACGATCGCGTCCATCCCCTTCACCGGGAACGGATCGGCCTCACGCGCGGAGTCGGGTACGGGAGCGGCGTCGGACGCGGTGCCTGGGTGCATCGAGGTGTCTGCCATGGGGTCAGGGTCTCCCCGCTCCACAAGGTGCGCAACAGTTCCCGTGACTGGTGGGCAACATGTCCAGCCGGATGGCAGGATCACCGGACGATCTGTACAGTCTGACCACGCCGGGGCCCGGCCCGTCGCGGGTTCTGCCGTAGCCCGGCCCCGCCGGACGCCTCCGGGTCTCGGCGCACAACCAACGGGGAGCGCTGCCATGGGTATTGACGGACTCGACGGACGGCTGCTCGTGCTGCTCGCGCAGGAGCCGCGCATCGGGGTGCTGGAGGCGTCCAGACGCCTCGGCGTCGCGCGCGGCACCGTGCAGGCGCGGCTCGACCGCCTCAGGTCGAGCGGGGTGATCCGCGGCTTCGGCCCCGATGTCGACCCGGCGGCGCTCGGCTACCCGGTGACGGCCTTCGCCACCCTGGAGATCCGCCAGGGCCAGGGCGCCGATGTACGCACCCACCTCGGCGGCGTCCCCGAGGTGCTCGAACTGCACACGACCACCGGCAGCGGGGACATGCTGTGCCGCCTGGTGGCCCGCTCCAACGCGGACCTCCAGCGCGTCATCGACCGCGTGGTCGGCTTCGAGGGGATCGTCCGCGCGTCCACGGCGATCGTGATGGAGAACCCCGTACCGCTGCGGATCATCCCCCTCGTACGGCAGGCGGCCGACGACTCGGGGCGGTAGCGCGGGCTCGGCGCGGAGCGAGGGCTCAGTGCGGTACGCGGCCCGGGGCGGGCCGCGGCCCGGCGCGTCCGGGTCAGCAGGCCGGGACGCGGCCGCCCGAGCCGAGCGCCTTGAGCGCGGTGACCGCGCCGCGCAGTGTGGTGGCGGGGACGAGGCGCATGCCCGCGGGCAGGTTGACCTTCGCTTCGGAGCACTCCGCCTTCGGCACCAGGAACACCGTGGCGCCGGCGCGGGCCGCCGCCTGCGTCTTCAGCGCCACGCCGCCGACCGCGCCCACCGCGCCAGAACCGTCGATGGTGCCGGTGCCCGCGATGGTCCTGCCGCCCGTCAGGTCGCCGCCCGAGCCGTCGCCTGCGAGCTTGTCGATGATGCCGAGTGTGAACAGCAGGCCCGCGCTCGGGCCCCCGACGTCGGCGAGGTGCAGCTTGATGTCGACGGACTTCGGGTCCCTGTGCAGATAGGTGAGGGCGGCGGTGACCGCGTCGTCCTGCGACTGCACCATGTCGTTGGTGTTGGTCCTGTCGATCTCCTTGACGGACTGGCCCGCCGGGTAGACGGCGTCGCGCGGCAGCACCGCCTCCTTCGGCCGGAACCAGCCCTTCACGACGTCGCCGAGATACACCCTCGCCGAGGGGCCCGTCGCCTCGATGGTGGTCATCCGCAGCTGGCCCGTGGTCTTCCTGACCGGGGCGCGGCCGATGGTGATGACCTGCTGCCCCTTGTCCACCCCGAGCACGTCCGCGGTCAGCCCCGGCACGGCGATCGCGTACGGCAGCGGCAGCACCGCCGCGACCACGAACAGGGCCGCGACCGGCACGGCGCACACGGCGAGGAAGACGGGGCGTGAGAGACGAGAGAACACGGTGCCAATCTATCGGCCGCCCGCCGGGCACCCGCGCCCCGCCTCACCCGTCCCGCCGCGAGGGCCCGCGCGCCCGGCGACACGGGGCCGTACGGGACGGTCGTACGGGACGTGCCGCCCGGCCGCCGGACGGGCCCTGTGCCGGGCGGTCGTACAGCGGACGACGCCGGGCTCAGCGCAGGGCGTCCGCGACCTCGCGGGCCGCGTCCACCACCCGGGCGCCGACCCGCTCCGGCACCGAGTCGGCGAGCATGACCACGCCCACACTGCCCTCTATCCCGCTCACTCCGACGAGCGCGGCGGCGGCGCCGCTCGCGCCGTTGTCCAACTCGCCGCGCGTCAGCGTGCAGCGCGGCTCCGTCAGCACGGCGCCGCGGGCCGCGAGGATCGCCTTGCCCGCGGCTCCGTGGTCGAGCGCGTGCCGGAACCCCGCGCGGTACGCCACGTGGTAGTCGGTCCAGCTCGGTTCGACGACCGCGACCGCGAGGGCGTCACCGCCGTCGACCAGGGTGAGGTGCGCGGTGGCGCCGATGTCCTCCGCGAGGGACCGCAGCGCGGGCATCGCCGCCTCGCGCACCAGCGGGTGCACCTGGCGCCCGAGCCGCAGCACACCGAGGCCGACCCTGACCCGGCCGCCGAGGTCGCGGCGCACCAGGGCGTGCTGCTCAAGCGTGGTGAGGAGACGGTAGACGACGGTCCTGTTGACGCCGAGCCGGTGTGACAACTCGGTGACGGTCAGGCCGTGGTCGGTGTCGGCGAGCAGCTTCAGGACACGCAGTCCCCTGTCGAGCGTCTGGGAGGTCTCGGCGGTCACGACGCCCTCTCCTTCGATGGTCTCGGGCGAGTGGTGGCGACGGTCCCGCGCGGGCCGCGGCACCGGTCCCGTCGGTTCGGTGACGCGCGGAGGGAAACCGCCACCGGACACGGCACACCGGCTGCGCTGCGCGGCGGCGCTGCCACGGCGCGTGTTCACGTGTCCGGACAGTAGCGAGCGCGACCGCTCAGCGGAAGACCTGGTCCAGAATCCGGGCACGAGGCGTTGTGTTCGTCCCGAACGATGGGCAAATGGCGGGGAAAAACCGGTGATGAGCGCATTGGCTCGCGGTGCACCGAGGCGCCGGGCACACCGCCGCCGCCCGCGCCCGCACCCCGACCCCGGCCCGCGCGCACACCGCTCACACCGCGGGCCCGGTGCCCACACCGCGAGGCCGATGCCCACACTACGGGCCCGGTGCCCACACCGCGGACGCCGGTGCCCGCGTTACAAGCCCGGTGACCGGCCTGCGGGGCCGGCGTCCACACCGCCCGCACACCGGACACACCGACACGGCGGGCGCGGCGCGGCTTGAGCCGTACCCGCCCGGCGGACGGGACGCGCAGCGGACGCGGCCCGCCCGGCCGGGGCTCACCGCATCCGGGTGGCCCACTCCTGGACCTTCTTGATCCGCTCGCGGATCTGCCCCGCCGTCGCCTCCGCGCTCGGCGGGCCGCCGCACACCCGGCGCAGCTCGGTGTGGACCACCCCGTGGGGCTTACCGCTCTGGTGCACATACGCACCGACCATCGTGTTCAACTGCTTGCGAAGGTCGAGGAGTTCACGGTGCGACACCACCGGCCTCCGCTCGGCGGGCAGTTCGAGGAGGTCCGCCTCCTCGTCGGGCTTCTTGCGGCTGTGCGCGATCTGCCGCGCCTGCCGCCGCTGGAGCAGTATCTGCACCTGCTCGGGCTCCAACAGCCCGGGGATGCCGAGGTAGTCCTGCTCCTCCTCGCTGCCCGGGTGGGCCTGCATGCCGAACTCGGCGCCGTCGTAGAGGACCCGGTCGAAGACGGCGTCGGACTCCAGCGCCTCGAAGGGCAGCATGTCCTGCTCGCCGGTGTCAGCGTCTGCTTCGTCCTCCTGCTTGTTGGCGTCGTCCATCTCCTTCTCGGACTCCGCGTACGGGTCCTCATCGCCGCGCTTCGGCTTGTCGAGCACGTGGTCGCGCTCGATCTCCATCTCGCCCGCGAAGCCGAGCAGGTCGGGGATGGTCGGCAGGAAGACGGACGCCGTCTCGCCACGCCTGCGCGACCGTACGAAACGGCCCACGGCCTGCGCGAAGAACAGCGGGGTCGAGATGGTGGTGGCGTACACACCGACCGCGAGACGCGGCACGTCGACGCCCTCGGACACCATGCGCACCGCCACCATCCAGCGGTCCTCGCTCGCGCTGAACTGCTCGATGCGTTTCGAGGCCGCGGCCTCGTCCGACAGCACGACGGTGGGTTTCGTGCCGGTGATCTCCCGGATCAGCTTCGCGTAGGCGCGCGCCGCGTCCTGGTCCGCGGCGATCACCAGGCCGCCCGCGTCCGGGATCGCCTTGCGCACCTCGGTGAGGCGCTGGTCGGCGGCGCGCAGCACGTTCGGCATCCAGTCGCCCCGCGGATCGAGCGCGGTGCGCCACGCCTGTGAGACGGCGTCCTTCGTCATGGGTTCGCCGAGGCGCGCGGCGACCTCGTCGCCCGCCTTCGTGCGCCAGCGCATGTTGCCGCTGTAGCTGAGGAAGATGACGGGTCGCACGACGCCGTCGGCGAGGGCGTTGCCGTAGCCGTACGTGTAGTCGGCCGACGAGCGGCGGATGCCGTCGTCGCCCTCCTCGTACACGACGAACGGGATCGGGTTGGTGTCCGACCGGAACGGCGTACCGGTCAGCGCGAGGCGCCGGGTGGCCGGCTCGAACGCCTCAAGGCACGCCTCGCCCCACGACTTGGAGTCGCCCGCATGGTGGATCTCGTCCAGGATGACCAGCGTCTTGCGCTGCTCGCAGCGGTTGCGGTGCAGCATCGGCCGCACTCCGACGCCCGCGTAGGTGACGGCGACGCCGTCGTACTCCTTGCTGAGCGGGCCCGCGCTGTAGTCGGGGTCCAGCTTGATCCCTATCCGCGCCGCGGCGTCCGCCCACTGCGTCTTGAGGTGCTCGGTCGGCGCGACGACCGTGACCTGCTGCACGACGTGGTGGTGCAGCAGCCACGACGCGAGCGTCAGCGCGAACGTCGTCTTGCCCGCGCCCGGGGTCGCGACCGCGAGGAAGTCGCGGGGCTGCTCCTGGAGGTAGCGCGAGAGGGCGCCCTCCTGCCAGGCGCGCAGCTTGTTGGCGGTGCCCCAGGGGGCCCGGCCGGGGAAGGCGGGTGAGAGGTGGTGGGAGGCGGGAGTGCTCACGGTCTCCGTTCCGAACCTGGCGGCGGCCCCGCACGGGACCGGCCGCTGCCGTACGACAACCGGGCCACCCTACCGGGGCGCCGCCATGATCCTCGTACGAACGCGACCCCACGCGCCGGGGTGCGGGATGTGTCACATCCGGGCCGCGCCGCGTGTCCCCGGGCTCCGCGACGGCCCCGCGGCCCCGCCCTCCCGCGCCCGGGTCGCGACCCACACGCCGACCAGCGCCACGGCCGCCATCAGCGCGAACACCGAGGCGAACGCGGCGGGGTGCGACGCGGCGGCCCCGCCCCCCCCCATTACCTTCTTGGTGGCCCCGCAATGGGGCGCCCGGCCTTCGGAGTTGGCATGACTTTCTCCCCCTGTCGATCGCATGTCTTGGGGGGTGGTGTCACCGGCTCCGGAGGCATCGACAGACCGCTGATTAGGGGCATGACCACCGGCTTCTTCGCAGGTCGGGAGGCTCTTCGTAATGTGGATGTGGCGATCGGTGCCATGGGACGGCCGGGCGAGGACGACCGAAGGACGCACGTGATCGACGTCAGTGACATCGGCGCTTTCCTCGGCCTGGACGTCGGCAAGGGCGAACATCACGCCACCGCCGTCACCCCGGCCGGGAAGAAAGCCTTCGACAAGCGGCTGCCCAACAGCGAACCCAAGCTCCGCGAGGTCTTCGGCAAACTGCAGGCCAAGCACGGGACCGTGCTCGTGGTGGTCGACCAGCCGGCCTCGATCGGCGCTCTGCCGCTGGCGGTGGCCCGGGACATGGGCTGCCCTGTCGCCTATCTGCCCGGCCTGACGATGAGGCGGATCGCCGACCTCTATCCCGGCGAGGCCAAAACAGACGCCCGGGACGCGTTCATCATCGCGGACGCGGCCCGCGT